>DAINQO010000180.1:0-6546 GCA_036742625.1 Microvirga sp. | reverse complement strand
GATACGGTCTCGTCGGTCTCGTCCTCGGCAGCGTCGGCGGCTTCTGGGTCGGGCTGATGATCGGGTTGATCTACACCGAGCTCGCCTCGGTCTCATGCTTCGAGGGGCTCTGCGGCTATGTCGCGGGCGGGGTCGGCGTCCTCGGCGCGGTGCTGTGCGGGCTCGCCGGCGCCGCCTACGGATTGCGCCGCGGCCTGAGGCGCGATCCCGCCGAGGCGGGCGCGTTCTGACCTCGCGTCAAGGACGGAAGCGCCATACGCTCGATTTCTTCACCTCCGAATCCTCCAGGGCGCGCGTGACCGGCACCTCGTAGGTCGCGAGCCGCTCGAGCCGGTCCTCGTCGAGGTAACTGCGCCCCGGGTCGCCGATCAGCACCGTGGCGCCGCGGCGGGCGAGCCCGGACAGCCACTCCGTCACTGGCTCGGCGATGTCGCGGTCGTAGAAGATGTCGCCGGCGAGCACCGCATCGAAGCCCTCGTCATGGCCGACGAGATCGGCCGCGCGCGCCTCGACCCGGACGCCGTTCAGCGCCGCATTGAGCCCGATCGCCGCGATCGCGAAGGCGTCGACGTCGCTCGCCTCGACCGAAGCGGCGCCGGCGCGCGCGGCGGCGATGGCGACGAGCCCGGAGCCCGAGGCGAAGTCGAGCACGCGCCTACCGCGCACGACCTCGGGGCGGTCGAGGAGATAGCGCGCCAGCGCCTGCCCGCCGGCCCAGGCGAAGGCCCAGAACGGCGGCGGCAGCCCGAGCCGGCCGAGCTCCTCCTCGGTTTTGTGCCAGAGCTCGGTCGCCTCGTCGGCGAGATGGAGCCTGATCTCGGGCGCATGCGGGACCGGCAGCACCCGCGTGTTGGCCCGGATGAAGGCGGCGCGGTCGGCGCCGGTCACGGCGGCGCGGCGAGCATCGCGGCATAGACGCGCTTCACCGCCGCCATCACGTCGCGCTCGGTGAAGCCGTCGAGCACGCGGGCGCGGGCGGCCGCGCCCATGCGGGCGACGAGGCCTGAGTCGGCGGCGAGCGTCGCGAAGGCACCGGCGAGCGCCGCGGCATCGCCCGGCGGCACGAGAAGCCCCTCGACGCCATCGCGGACGAGGCGCCGGCAGCCCGGCACGTCCGTCGTGACGAGCGCGCGCCCGCAAGCCGCCCCTTCGAGCAGGGTGCGCGGCAGCCCCTCGCCGCCGCGGGACGGCAGACAGCAGACGTGATGATCGCGCCAGACGCCGGCGACGTCATCGGTGCGGCCGTGCCAGGTCACCCCCGATACGCTGTTCCAGGCTTGCAGCGTTCCCTGCGGGACCGCCTTCGGGTTCGACGGATCGGGGGCGCCATAGAGCGACAGCTCGACCGCCGCTCCGGCCTCCCGCGCCCGCTTTGCCGCCTCGACCGCGACGTCGGCGCCCTTCGACCACAGCATCCGGGCGACGACCGCGACCTTCAGCAGCGGCTGCGGCGGCAGCGGCTGCGGGCAAAGCCGCTCGGCATCGACGCCGGCGCCGCCGAGGATCGTCACGCGCGAGGCGTCGCCGGGGTCGAGCCCGACGAGTGCCGCATCCTCCGGGTTCTCGAACAGATAGCGGGTCTGGCGCGTCTCGAGGCCGCGCACCAGCATGCGCGCCGCGATCCGCGCGCCGCGCCCGACGAGGTCCTGGCGGGCGCCGAGGAAGCCGAGGCCGGTGAGGGCATAGACCCGGCGCGGAATGCCCGCCATCAGCGCCGCGGCGCCGCCGATCAGGATCGCGCGAAGCGCGATGCAATGCACGATGTCCGGCCGCCACGCCTTGAGGATCGCGGCGAGCCGCCCGGCGGCGTAGCCTGCGGCCGTCGGGTTGAGGCTGCGCCGCTCGGCCTCGAGCGCGATGACCTTGACGCCCGCCGCCTCGATCGCGGCGCGGTGGTCGCGGACGCGCGTGATCACCGCGACCTCGAGCCCCATCTCCCGCGCCGCCTGCGCCATCGGCAGGAAGTGCGAGGCGAAGAACCAGTCCTCCGTGACGACGAAGGCGATGCGTTTCGGTCCGCCTTTGGCGGTGTCGTGGGCAGCGGCGGTTTCCATGCCTGCCGGCTTCTAAAGCATGATCCCGAAAAGTGGCTACCGGTTTTCGGAAAAGATCATGCTCAAACAAAGAGGTAGAGCGCGATGACGACTCGACGAGACGTCATCGCGCTCTAGCGGCGGCGTGACCGCATGGGAACCGCACCGTCGCGGCGAGCGCGCGCAAGGCTCGATCGTGGACGCGTCAAGGCGGCGTCGGGGAACTTCCAAAGCCGCGCCTAGGTTGTCCCCCGTCCGACCCCCGCGAGGCATGAGCCCGATGCTGCTCGATTCCGCCCAGTCCGAGACCGTCGTCGACCCGCGCGACGCCGCCGAGAGCGCCGGGCTGACCTACGTCTCCGACGAGGAGCCGGGCATCCGCCGAAAAAAGGCCGGCACCGGCTTCACCTACGTCCGGCCGGGCGGCGGCAAGGTCGAGGACGAGGCGACGCTGAACCGCATCAGGAAGCTCGCCGTCCCTCCGGCCTACACCGACGTGTGGATCTGCGCGAAAGCGAACGGCCACATCCAGGCGACCGGGCGCGACGCCAAAGGGCGCAAGCAGTACCGCTACCACCCCGAT
Organism: Microvirga sp.; assembly: GCA_036742625.1. Taxonomy (GTDB): domain Bacteria; phylum Pseudomonadota; class Alphaproteobacteria; order Rhizobiales; family Beijerinckiaceae; genus JAJKJG01. The sequence continues at coordinate 3,930 of DAINQO010000180.1, read as the reverse complement.
TTCCGGGCGATCCGCGAGAGCACGAAATACGAGCACATGCTCGAGTTCGCGAAGAGCCTGCCGGCGATCCGGGAGACAATCGCGGAGCACATGGCGCTTCGCGGGTTGCCGCGCGAGAAGGTGCTGGCGACCGTCGTCGACCTTCTCGAGAAGACGCTCATCCGGGTCGGCAACGACGATTACGCCAAGCAGAACAAGAGCTACGGCCTCACGACGCTGAAGAACCAGCACGTCGCGGTGAACGGCTCGGAGCTGCGCTTCCAGTTCAAGGGCAAGAGCGGCAAGGTCTGGCGCCTCAAGGTCAAGGACCGGCGCATCGCCAAGATCGTGCGCGCCTGCCAGGACCTCCCCGGCCAGGAGCTGTTCCAGTACATCGACGAGGACGGCGAGCGCCGGGACGTGACGTCGTCGGACGTCAACGACTACCTGCGCGAGATCACCGGCCGCGACGTCACGGCAAAGGATTTCCGCACTTGGCAGGGAACGGTGCTCGCCGCGATCGCGCTCCAGGAATTCGAGAGCTTCGACACCAAGGCGGTGCTCAAGAAGAACGTCAAGGCGGCGATCGAGACGGTCGCCTCGCGCCTCGGCAACACGCCGACCATCTGCCGCAAGTGCTACGTCCATCCCGAGGTGCTCTCGGCCTACGCCGAGGGCCAGCTGCTCCTCCAGGTCAAGGCCGAGGTCGAGAGCGAGCTCTCCCAGAACCTCGCCGATCTGCGCCCGGAAGAGGCCGCGGTGCTGACCTTCCTCGAAGCCCGCCTGAGGCGCACGCTGAAGGACAAGCTCGCCGACAGCGTCGCTCTCCTCGAGGGCGGCAAGGGCGAGGCAAAGACCGCGAAGAAAGCCTCCGGCCGCAAGCGCAAATCCGCCGCCCGAAGGAAGCCGCGCGCGAAGGCGCAGTCGGAGGCTCGTGCGACCTGAGCCGGCCGCCTGCCGGCGGCGGCGCTTTCCCGGAGCGCCGCGCCGGTTCATGATCGTCGCGCGAGCGGCGGCGACCTCATGCCATGACGATGCGAGCGGCCCCGGCCCCATGGCGTTCCCGGATGGCGGCGCGCGCCGCGCTGGCGCTCCTGTTCGCGCTCGTCTCGGCGCCGCTCTCGGCCGGCGAGCCGGTATTTCCCGGAACCACATGGGAGATGCCGGGCGAGACTCCTCCCGAGGGCTGGGACGCCGAGCGGCTGCGGGCCGCCGAGGCGCGATTCCAGGCGACGAAGCCGACCGCCGTGATGGTCGTGCATGACGGCCGCGTCGTCGCCGCCTGGGGCGACGTCGCCCGCACCGTCAACGTCGCTTCGGTGCGCAAGAGCGTGCTGAGCGCGCTCTATGGGATCGCCGTTGCCGAGGGCCGGATCGACCTGACACGGACGCTCGCGGAGCTCGCCATCCAGGACAACGAGCCCCAGCTGACGGCGGCGGAGCGGCAGGCGACCATCCGCGACCTCTTGATGTCGCGCTCCGGGATCTACCACGGCGCGGCCTACGAGACCTTCGACATGGCAAGGGCTCGCCCGCCGCGCGGCAGCCACGCGCCCGGCGAGTTCTGGTACTACAACAACTGGGATTTCAATGCGCTGGGCACGATCTACACCCGCCTCACCGGCGAGGACATCTTCGAGGCCGTCCAGAGGCGGATCGCCCGCCCCACAGGCTGGGAGGATTACGAGGGCTGGCGCGACGGACGGCTGATCTACGAATCCGTCTCGCAGCATCCGGCCTATGCGATGCTTCTGAGCACGCGCGACCTCGCCCGCCTCGGCCTGCTCTAGCTCAACGACGGCCTATGGGCCGGGAAGCGGATCGTCCCGGCCGCATGGGTCAGGGAGTCGACCAAGCGCTGGTCGGAAGCGTGGTCCGGGCTCGGCTACGGCTACATGTGGTGGGAGTTCCCGGCCGGGCGTGGTCTTGCCGGCGGCGGCTTCGCGGCGCTCGGCAACCGCGGCCAGGCCGTCGCGGTGATCCCCTCGAAGCGGCTCGTCGTCGCCCAGACGGCCGACCGGCACGACAGCCCCGCCGAGCTCGGCGCGTCGCAGTTCTTTCAGCTGCTGCGCCTGATCGTGGCGGCCTCGCCGCCCGAGTAAGGGCTGCCCGCAACCATCGTCCACCCGCCGCGTTCTCGCTCATCGCGGGAGGGGTCGACATTGCGCATCCACCACCTCAATTGCGGACTGATGGAGCCGCTCGGCGGCGCCATGTTCGACGGCGTCAGCGGCGGCGCGACCGCGAAGCTCGCCTGTCACTGCCTGCTCGTCGAGACCGACCAGGGGCTCGTCCTCGTCGACACCGGCTTCGGCCTGCAGGACGTGCGCCACCCCTATCGGCGCATCAGCCCGTTCTTCGTCATGCTCGACAACATCCGCTTCGACCCGCGGCTGACCGCGATCCGGCAGATCGAACGACTCGGGTTCTCAGCCCGAGACGTGCGGCACATCGTCATGACGCATCTCGATTTCGACCACACCGGCGGCATCGAGGATTTCCCCTGGGCAACGGTCCACGTGAGCGCGCGCGAGCTCGACGCGGCCTCGCGCGCGAGCGGTTTTCGCGACACGCGGCGCTACCCGAAAGGCCATCTCGACGGCGTGCGGCACTGGGAAACCTACCGTTCCGGCGGCGAGCGCTGGTTCGGCTTCGACGCCGTCCGCGAGCTGCGCGGCCTGACCGACATGCTCCTCGTGTCGCTGCCCGGCCATACGGCGGGCCATTGCGGCGTCGCGATCCGCCTGGGCGACGGCTGGCTGCTGCACGCCGGCGACGCGTATTTCCACCGCCATGAGATGGATCGCCCGACGCGCGAATGTCCGCCCGCGACGCGCGGCTACCAGTTCATGATGGCCGTCGATCGCCGGCTGCACCTCGCGAACCAGGCGCGGCTTCGCGAGGTCTACGGCGATCCGCGCTCGCCGCTGACGGTCTTCTGCACGCACGACATCGTCGAGTTCGAGGCCCTGCGCGGGCTCAGCATCTCCTCGGAGATCGGCGCGCCGCCGGCTGCGCGGCGCGGCGATCGGAATCGTGACGCCGCCGCCGCTTCCGCCTAAGCTCAGGCCTGGAACGCAGCGGCGGGGGAGCGGCCGAGATGGAATTCGACGCGCTCTTCCTGTCGCGGATCCAGTTCGCGTTCACGATCGCGTTCCACATCATCTTCCCGGCCTTCACGATCGGGCTGGCGAGCTGGCTCGCGGCGCTCGAGTTCCAGTCGCTGCGCACCGGGGAGCCGATCTACCGCAACCTGTACCGCTTCTGGGTCAAGGTTTTCGCCGTGTCGTTCGGGCTCGGCGTCGTGTCCGGCATCGTGATGAGCTACCAGTTCGGCACCAACTGGTCGCGCTTCTCGGAGTTCGCCGGCAACGTCGTCGGGCCGCTCATCGCCTACGAGGTGATCACCGCCTTCTTCCTCGAGGCGGCGTTCCTCGGCATCATGCTGTTCGGCTGGGAGCGGGTCGGCGACCGGCTGCACTTCCTCGCCACCTGCATGGTGGCGCTCGGCACCCTGTTCTCCGCCTTCTGGATACTGTCCGCTAATTCCTGGATGCAGACGCCCGCCGGCCACGCGATCGAGAACGGCATCGCCGTGCCGGTCGACTGGTGGCGGATCGTCTTCAACCCGTCCTTCCCGAACCGCTTCGCCCACATGGTGATGGCCTGCTATCTCACGACGGCGTTCGCGGTCGCCGGCATGTCGGCCTGGATGATCCTGCGCGCCCGCGGCGAGCCGCCCGAAAAGATCGAAGGCGCGCGCCGCTCGCTCTCGATGGCGCTGTGGTTCGCGGCGATCTTCGCGCCGGTGCAGATCGTGCTCGGCGACCTCCACGGCCTCAACGTGCTGAAGGAGCAGCCGACGAAGCTCGCGGCGATCGAGGCGAACTGGACAAGGCGGGCGGCCGCGCCGCTCGTGCTCTTCGCCTGGCCCGACGAGAAGGCGGAGGA
>DAINQO010000179.1:0-6562 GCA_036742625.1 Microvirga sp. | reverse complement strand
GCTGGGTCGGCCTCGCCTTCGTTCCGTCCGGCCTTCTCGTCGCCGTCACGGCCCACATCTCGACCGACATCGCCGCGGCGCCGCTGCTGTGGGTCGTGCCGCTGGCGCTGTTCCTCGTCACCTTCGTCCTCGCCTTCCGCGACAAGGCTCTCGTCACGCCGACGATGCTCGGACGCCTCCAGGTCTGGGGCACGGCGCTGGCGCTGATGACCGCCATCGCGAGCGTGCCGCTCTCCCTTGGCCTCGCGCTTCATCTCGCCCTGTTCTTCATCAACGCGATGCTGTGCCACGGCGCGCTCTATCGTCGGAGGCCCGCCGCGACCCGCCTGACCGAGTTCTACGTCTGCATGTCGCTCGGCGGCGTCCTCGGCGGCATCGCCTGCGCGCTTCTCGCCCCGCAGCTTTTCTCGCGCGTCCTCGAGTACCCGATGCTCCTCGTCGCGGCGCTGTTCTGCCGGCCGGCCTTCTTCGGCGCAGATGCGCGCGCATGGATAAAGGAGGCCGGCCGGGCATCGCTGATCTGCATGATCGTCGTCGCCGCCGTCGCCGCCGCGGCCGGAGCGTTGCTGCCGGCCGACAGCATCGGCTTCGTGCTGATGGCGATCCTCGCCGTCCTCATGATGGCCGCCTGGCGCGCGCCGCATCAGGTCGCGCCGACGGCGCTCGCGGCGTTCATCGTCGCGGTCGTCGCCGCCGGCCTCAACGGCGAGAGCGTGCGCTCGTTCTTCGGCGTTCACAAGCTGACGCGAACCGGCGACGGACGCTTCCTCACGCTGTCGCACGGCACCACCATCCATGGCGCCATCCGGATCGCGAACGACGACGGAACCGCCGTCGCCGGGCGGCCGGAACCGACGACCTACTACACCTACGAGGGCGCGATCGGCGCCGCCATCGCTTCGGTCCGGCAGGCCCGCGGCGGCCGACTCGGCTCGGTCGCGGCGATCGGGCTCGGGGCCGGGAGCCTCGCCTGCCACATCGCGGCCGGGGAGAATTGGCGCTTCTTCGAGATCGACCGCGCGGTGCTGCGGATCGCGAGCGACCCCGGCCGCTTCCGCTTCCTCTCCGAATGCGCGCCCGACGTGCCCGTGCGCCTCGGCGACGCGCGCATCACGCTCGCCGGCGAGCCCGGCGGCAAGGCGCTCATCGTGCTTGACGCCTTCTCCTCGGATGCGATCCCAGCGCACCTCCTGACCCGCGAAGCGATCGGGCTTTACCTGTCGAAGCTCGATCGCGACGGCGTCCTCGTCGTCAACATCTCGAACCGCCACCTCGACCTCACCCGCATCCTCGCCCGCGCCGCCGCCGAGCACGGGCTTGCGACCTATGTCGTGCGCGAAACCGCCGACGAGCCGACCGAGAGGCGCTTCCGCGCCCGCGCGATCGTCGCGGCGCTCGCCCGCGAGCCCGCCCATCTCGGCGCGATCGCGCAGGACCCCGCCTGGCAGCGCGTCGTTCCGGACATGGCGCGCCGGCCCTGGACCGACGACTTCTCCGACATCCTGCAGGCGATCCTCGACAAGCAGCGCTCCTGAGGTGACGCCCGCCGCGGCCAAGCTCGGCCCTGCGACAGCGGGTTCCCTTTCCGGCTACGTGGCTTTGGTGCAACGGTTTTCGACTTCCTGCTTCCCGCCGGTCAAACGCCTGTTAACCCCTTTTGGGGCATGGGTTACGGCTGTGTGTTGCGTAAGGGGCGCCGAGCCGATGCTGTCGCAGCGTTTGCCGAACCGGAGCTTGCTGATTTCCTGGGCTGGCCAAGCCCGACCCCGCCTCGCGCTGACCCTCGGGGCGGCGGCGCTGGCGCTTGCCTCCTGCGCCCAGCCGACGGCGCACTACCCGCTGAAGAGCGATGCCAAGCCGCATGCCAACGTCGCCCGCGCCCACAAGCTGCCGGTGCACGGCATCGACGTGTCGCGGTGGCAGGGCAAGATCGATTGGGCGTCCGTGAAATCGGCGGGCACCAAGTTCGCCTTCATCAAGGCCACCGAGGGCGGTGACCATACCGACCCGCGCTTCCTCGAGAACTGGCACGGCGCCGCCCAGGCCGGCGTGCCCCGCGGCGCCTACCATTTCATGTATTGGTGCCGGCCGGCGCATGAGCAGGCGGCCTGGTTCCGCCGCAACGTCCCGAACGACCCCGCGGCGCTGCCGCCGGTGCTCGATCTCGAATGGAACGGCCACTCGCGGACCTGCCCGAAGAAGCTGCCGCGCGAGACCGCGCTCGAGAAGATCCAGCTGATGCTCAAGGAGATGGAGGCGCATACCGGCAAGCGCCCGATCATCTACACCGACATCACCTTCCACAAGGAGGTGCTCGAGGGCGAGCTCTCCGAATATCCGCACTGGGTGCGCAGCGTCGCCGCCGAGCCGCACGAGCGCTACCAGAACCGCCAGTGGATCATGTGGCAGTACACGACGACCGGCCGCGTGCCCGGCATCAACGGCGACGTCGACCGCAACGCCTTCTTCGGCGGCGAAGCCGAGTGGGCGAAGTTCCTCGCCACCGACTGCGACCCCCGCCACCACCACCGCCTCGCGGCGCAAGGGGTGTGCAACGGGAAGTGACGCGGCGCAGGGCCGCCCTGCCCCGGAGGCACTGGCTGAGGCAGACCTCGACCGTGTAGAAGCACAGGAGCTGCCCTCGGCGAGAGGCTGAGATGTCGTCGCACAGCCTCGCCGCCGATGCCGCGCTCCCGTCGCCACCATCGACTGTCGTCATTCTTCGCCGCATCCTCGCGCTCGCCGCGCCGACGAGCCTTGTTGCGGCCCTGCAGGTGATCTCGCAGCTCGCCGAGACCTGGCTCGCGGCGCGCCAGGGCACCGCGGCGCTCGCCGGGTGGGCCGTCGTCCTGCCGTTCGCGCTGCTCCTGCAGCAGATGTCGGCCGGCGCCATGGGCGGCGGCGTCGTGTCGGCGATCGCGCGGGCGCTCGGCGCCGGGCGGCGCGAGGAGGCCTCGGCCCTCGTGCTGCACGCGCTGCTGATCGCGCTCGCTGCGGGATCGCTGTTCGCGCTGGCGCTCGCCGGCTTTCCGCGCGCCGTGCTCGGCTTCGTCGGCGGGGCTGAGGCGGCGGAAGCGGCGGCGCTCTATTCGGCCATCCTGTTCGGCCTCGGCGCGATCCCGGCCTGGATCGCGAACACCCTCGCCTCGGTGCTGCGCGGCGGCGGTCGGCACGCGCTCGCGGCGCGGGCGCTGGCGCTCGCCTGGCTCGTCTATCCGGGCCTCGCCTGGGCGCTGATGGAACCTGCCCGGATGGGTCTTCCCGGAGCCGGCCTCGCCTTTGCGATCGTCATGATCGCCGCGGCGCTGGCGATGAGCGCGATCGTCTGGCGCGGCGGCGCCGGCTTCGAGCCGCGGCTGAAGCTGCGTCCGTCCGGCGTCCTCTTCCGCCGCATCCTCGCCGTCGGGCTCGTCGCCTCGGCGCTGGCCTCCGTCGCGAATCTCACGACCATCCTGGTGACGGCGCAGGTCGCGGCCTACGGCACCGCCGCTGTTGCCGCCTACGGCATCTCGGCGCGGCTCGAGTTCCTGATGATCCCGATCGTCTTCGGCGTCGGCTCGGCGCTCACCGCGCTCGTCGGCCGCGCCGTCGGCGAAGGCGATTGGGCGACCGCGCGGCGCACCGCCTGGACCGGCGCCTTTCTGTCGCTCTCGCTCGCCGCCGCCGTCGGCGTGCCGGTCAGCTTCGCGCCGGATGCGCTCGCGCGCGCCTTCACAAACGACCCGGCGGTCGCCGCGATCGCCGCCCGCGCCGTCGCCTATGTCGGCCCGGCGCTCGTCGGCTTCGGCGCCGGCATGGCGCTGTACTTCGCCGCGATGGGCGCCGGGCGCATGCGCGGCCCGGTGATCGCCGCCTTGTGCCGGATCGCGATCGCGGCCGGCGGCGGCTGGGTGCTGGCGCACGCCGTCGGCATGGGCCTCGACGGCTATTTCCTCGCCGTCGCGCTCGGCATCACCGCCTATGGCGCCGTCACCGCCGCCTCGGTCAGGCCAGGCGTGTGGCCCGGACCCGCGCCAAGCCGGTAACGTTAAGAAAGGGCTCAAGATTCCGCCGTACCTTGGCGGCGTGCTCTTGCTCCAGGATCGCTTGCCCCATGTCGTTCCGTGACCAGGTCGAGGCGCGGCTGCGCGCCTTCAAGATCGACGCCAGCGTCCTCGACACGGTGCAGCGGCGTGCGCCGCGCGTGCGCCGCGGCGCCGGTCCGGCCCTGAAGGCGCATTACGACAGCATCTCCCGGGAGCCCGCCTACCGCGCCTTCGCCGACCAGCACCGGGAGGTCCTCGAGGCCGCCGGCGCCCGGCACTATACGGCGCTGTTCGAGAACGGCTTCGACGACGCCTATCTGGAGCGCCTCGCCGAGCTCGCGCAGATCGAGCAGGCCTGCGGCATGGGTGCCCGCTCCCGCGTCACCATGGCGTTGACGATCCTGCAGGACCTGTTCCACGAGATCGGCCGCGCCTACCCGATCGTCGGCCCGAGGATGGCCGACCAATGCACCAAGCTCACGACCTTCCTGATGATGGACGTGCTGAACGCGATCGGCCTCGATCAGGTCGAGAGCCAGCGCTCCGTATCGGAGCGCCATGCGGCGCTCGAAAGCTCGATCGGCGCGTTCGCGCGCGCCGTCGGCGACGTGTCGGGCTCGATCGACCAGGCCTCCGGCATGCTGCGGGCGGCAGCGCAGGAGACGCAAGGCGCCTCGACGCTCGCCGCCGATGAGGCGACCGCCTCTGAAGAGGCCTGCCGCCTCGCCTCCGAGAGCATCGTCGGCACGGCGTCCGCGGCCGAGGAGCTCTCGGCCTCGATCGAGGAGATCGGCCGGCAGTCGAGCCGCAGCCTCGAGATCGCCGGCCACGCGGTGCAATCGGCCAAGGCCGCCGAGGACGAGATGCAGAGCTTCGCCGAGGCGGCAAAGCGCATCGGCTCGGTCGTCGACCTCATCGCCTCGATCGCCTCGCAGACCAATCTCCTGGCGCTCAATGCGACGATCGAAGCGGCGCGGGCGGGCGAAGCCGGGCGCGGCTTTGCCGTCGTCGCCTCAGAGGTCAAGTCGCTCGCCGTCCAGACCAGCAAGGCGACCGAGGACATCGCGCGCCAGATCGCCGCCGTGCAGGACACGATGCGCCGCTCGGTCGAGCGCATCGGCGCCGTGACCGAGACCATCGACGAGGTGTCGCGCATCGCCGGCGCGATCGCGACGGCGGTGACGCAGCAGAGCGGCGCGACCTCCCAGATCGCCGTCCAGGCCCAGGAGGCCGCCTCCCGCACCGACCACATCGTCTCGGCCTCGATGCGGGTGCGCGAGGCGATGAGCGGCGCCGATCGCGCCGCACAGAGCCTGCTCTCGGTCTCCGATGCGCTGTCGCGCGACAGCGACTCGTTCGGGCGCCAGCTCGACACGTTTCTCAGCCGCGTGCGGGCGCTCTGAGCTGTCATTCCGGGGCGCCGCGGAGCGGCGAACCCGGAACCCATAACCTCGAACGCTTCCGGGCAAGCGCGACGGCGCCGCGCTTCATTCTCGACCGCTGCCGTTTCTGGGTTCCGGGCTCGCGCTTCGCGCGCCCCGGGATGACAGCGGATACGTGACTCCCCGCCTCGCGCTGCTACAAGCGGGCGCACACGCCAGCCCGGGGCCCGCCATGATCCCGAACGCCGCCCGCGATTTCAACTTCGACCTCGGCGACACCGCCGACGCCATCCGCGAGACGGTGCGCGATTTCGCGCAAGGGGTGATCGCGCCGCGCGCCGAGGAGATCGACCGGACGAACCAGTTCCCGCGCGATCTGTGGCCGCAGATGGGCGCGCTCGGGCTGCACGGCATCACCGTCGAGGAGGAGTACGGCGGCTCGGGGCTCGGCTACCTCGAGCACTGCGTCGCCATGGAGGAGGTGTCGCGCGCCTCCGCCGCGGTCGGCCTCAGCTACGGCGCCCACTCGAACCTCTGCGTCAACCAGATCCGCCGCAACGGCTCGGACGCGCAGAAGCGCCGGTACCTGCCGAAGCTGATCTCGGGCGAGCATGTCGGGGCGCTCGCGATGTCGGAGCCGGGGTCGGGCTCGGACGTGGTCTCGATGCGCACCCGGGCCGAGAAGCGCGGCGCGTTCTACGTGCTCAACGGCTCGAAGATGTGGATCACAAACGGCCCTGAGGCCGAGACCGTCGTCGTCTACGCTAAGACCGACCCCGCCGCCGGCCCGCGCGGCATCACCGCCTTCCTGATCGAGAAGGGCATGACGGGCTTCTCGACGCACCAGAAGCTCGACAAGCTCGGCATGCGCGGCTCCGACACCTGCGAGCTCGTGTTCACGGATTGCGAGGTGCCGGAGGAGAACGTGCTCGGCGAAGTCGGGCGCGGCGTCGCGATCCTCATGTCGGGGCTCGACTACGAGCGCGTCGTGCTCTCCGCCGGTCCGCTCGGGATCATGCAGGCCTGCATGGACGTGGCGCTGCCTTACGTCCACGAGCGCAAGCAGTTCGGGCAGGCGATCGGCTCGTTCCAGCTCGTCCAGGGCAAGCTCGCCGACATGTACGTGACGATGAACGCCTGCAAGGCCTACGTCTA
>DAINQO010000178.1:0-6612 GCA_036742625.1 Microvirga sp. | reverse complement strand
AACGCCCGGGGGATTTGGCGCGCCTTCAGATCGTCAGGCCGGCTTCGCTTCGCCGACCGGCGTCGGGACAGCTTCAGGCTCGGGCGCCGCTGTCTCCTTGGCGGCTCCGGCCCGGCCGAAGAACAGGCAGAGCACGACCACCGGGATGCCCATCGCGGCGGTGAGCGCGAAGAAGGTCGGGAACCCGAACGCCGCGACCATGAAGCCGGCGCTGCCGGCGACGAGCTTTCCCGGAAGCGCATAGAGCGACGACAGGAGCGCGTATTGGCTCGCCGCGAAGCCGGCGCCGGTGAGGCCCGACATGTAGGCGATGAGCGCCGTGCCGGCGAAGCCGCCGCCGAAATTGTCGATCGAGATCGCGACGGTGAGCCGCCACAGCTCGGGCGGGCCGTAGGCGAGCCACGACAGGCTGAGATGCACCGCGGCGGCGAGCGCGCCGCCGATCACGAAGGTCGGGTAGAGGCCGAGCCGGGCGATCGACCAGCCGGCGACGAACGAGGCGAAGATGCCGACCCAGATGCCGTAGAGCTTCGTCACCGCGGCGATCTCCGGCAGCGAGTAGCCGACGGCGCGGTAGAGCGGGTTCGCCATCACGCCCGACACGAAGTCCGGCATCCGGTAGAGCGCGACCATGATCAGGATCGCCCACAGGCGCGGCCCGAGGCGGCGGTGGAGGTCGGCGATCGGGTCGAGGAGCGCCCGCCCGCGCGACCAGCCGGCCGCAGGCGTCGCGGCGGCGGGCTTTTCGGCATCGCCGGACGGCGCTTCGCGGTCGATGACAGGCGCCGCGAGCGCGGCGAGAACCCCGACGCCCATCAGCGCCGCCATGGACAGGTAGGCGGCCGTCCAGCCGGCCCAGTGCGCGAGAACGAGCGCGCCGGCGCCGGCCGTGATCAGGGCAATGCGATAGCCGAGATTGGAGGTCGCGGCCATCATCCCCTGCTGCTCGGTGCCGACCGCGTCGATGCGCCAGCCGTCGATGACGACGTCCTGGGTGGCGGCCGAGAAGGCGACCAGGAAGGCGCCGAGGCCAAGCAGCGCGAGATGGCGGCCGGGCTCGGCTAAGGCCATGAGCGTCAGGGCCGCGGCGACGCAGATCTGCGACAGCACCATCCAGGCCCGCCGCCGCCCGAGCCAGGGCGCGAGCACCGGCAGATCGTAGCGGTCGACGACCGGCGACCACAGGAACTTCAAGCTGTAGGGCAGGGCCAGATAGCTGAACAGCCCGATCGTCTTGACGTCGATGTCGGAGAAGGCGAGCCGCGCCGAGAAGGTGCCGAGCACCAGCAGAAGCGGCAGCCCGGACGAGAAGCCGAGCGCCAGCATGATCGCGACGCGCCGGTCCGCGAGAAGCCGCCAATCGCCGCCCGGAGCCTTGAACATCGACCGCTCCCCCGCCGTCGACCGAATCAGCCGCGTCAACGGCTTCTTAACGTTCGGGCCGCCGCTGAAGAAACCGTGAAGGGCGGCGATATTGCGGCCGTGCGCGCCGCGGCGGCAGCGGCCGACCCCGGTGCGGAACCGGGGTTCGGCGCCGGAGTTGCGCCCAGGAGGGTTCTTTCCCGCGACCGCGAAACGGACAGACGCCACGCCTCTCCGGGCGTCCGCGAGTAGCCTTCGCTGTATCGAGTGTGTAGAGCGGTGAGACGATGCCGGACGAGCGGACAGGCGGGACGAGCGTAGGCCCGGGGCCCGGCGAGACCGCGGACCGCTCCGGCCTTCGCGCCGTCTATTACATCGCGGCCGCCGTGCTCGCGCTGCTCGTTCCGTTGATCCTGCTCGCCGGCATCTGGATCCGGCAGGAGTTCACGAAGACGCAGCGCGATCTCGAGGAATACCTCGAGGGACGAGCGACGGCGCTGTCGCAGCGGGTCGAGGCCGAGATCCAGCAGGGGATCACCGTCCTTCAGGCGATCGCCGCGCTGCCGAGCCTCGACGAGCCGAACCTGCCCGAGTTCCATCGCGAAGCCGCGCGCATGATCGCCGCGATGCCGCAATGGGCGGTCATCGGGCTCGTCGACGTTGAGACCGGCAAGGAGGTCGTCAACACGCTCCGCCCGGTCGGGACCGACCCTCCCGACGCGACGGCGCCGGACGACGTGAAAGCGGTCGCCGCGGCGCGCCGGCCGTCGGTCCGGACGCGGCTGCCGGAATCCGCCGGCCTGTTCTCGGATCATGCGATCTTCCTCTACGTGCCGGTGATCCGCGACGGCGGCGCGCGCTATGTGCTGGTCGCGGGCGCCAGAGCCGCGACGATCCAGACGATCCTCGGCGAGCAGGCCGACGATCCGCGCGTCCTGACCGTCGTCGTCGACGAGAGCGACCGCATCCTCGCCCGCTCGCGCGCCCCCGACGAGTTCGTCACCAGGCAGGCGAACCCGGAACTGCGCCGGTCGACGGCCGGCCGGCCCGGCGGCCTCTTCGCGGCGCCGGAGGTGTCGTCGCAGGACGTGTTCACCGCCTTCCGGCGCTCGCCGACGACCGGCTGGCTGTTCGTCGTCGCGACCGACCGCCAGCAATTCGATCGCCTCGCGCAGCGCTCGACGCTGGCGACGATCGCGACCGCGAGCCTCGCCCTGACGCTCGCGGTGATCCTTGCCGTGTTCCTGTTCTACAACGTCATGGAGCGACGGGTGAGCGCCGAGCGCCTCGCGGCCTCGCGGGCGCTGAGCGATCTCGATGCCCGCCTCCTCGCCACCACCCAGGAGGCGCTCGCCGAGCAGCGCAAGGCGTCCTCCGAGCGCGAGGTGCTGCTGCGCGAGATCTATCATCGGGTGAAGAACAACCTGCAGATCGTGCAGAGCCTCCTGCGCCTCGGCTCGCGCGACCTCGGGCCCGATCAGCGCGACGCGTTCGAGAGCGCGATCCGCCGCATCGGCGCCATGGCCCGCGTCCACACGCTGCTCTACAGCTCGGCCGACCTCGCCTCGATCGACCTGCGCGAATATCTCGACGGCTTGTCGAAGGAGGTCGCCGACGCCTTCGGGGCGCAGGAGCGCGGCATCCGGACGGTCGTCGAGGCCGACGCCATGCGGGTTCCGCTCGACACCGCTGTGCCGCTCGCCTTCATCGCCGTCGAAGTTCTGACCAACGCCTTCAAGCACGCCTTCCCGGCCGGGCGCGGCGGCACGATCAAGGTCGAAGCGCGGCAGAGCGGCGACCGCGGCATCCTCGTCATCAGCGACGACGGCATCGGCATGAAACCCGAAAGCGGCGCGCGGCGGGCGCTCGGCCTCACCATCGTCTCGAAGCTCATCCAGCAGATCGACGGCGTGCTCGAGAAGCCTGAGGAGGGACGCTCGACGGTCAAGATCGACTTCCCGCTCGCCGGCGCCGCGGCCGGCCCCGCGGAGGAGGCGGAGGAGCGGCCCCGCCGCGCCGCCGCCGGCTCTTGATCGGGCCCGAGCGCGGCTCCATATTCGCGTTGCGGCGGGGTGCCGTCGCACCGGGTGCCGCATCCGCGGGCCCAAACGATGCGGAGCGCCTGCAAGGGCTTCGACCATGTCGCGTCAATCGCCGTTCGGGCACCCGTTCCTCCTTGGCTTCGACGAGATCGAGCAGGCGCTCGATCGCGTGTCGAAAGCCGCGAGCGACGGCTATCCTCCCTACAATATCGAGCGCGTCGCCCGCACCGAGCACGAGCCGGAACGGCTGCGGATCACGCTCGCGGTCGCGGGGTTCACCCGGGACCAGCTCGAGATCACGCTCGAGGAGAGCCAGCTCGTTATCCGTGGCCGCCAGATCGAAGACAAGGCGCGGCAATACCTGCATCGCGGCATTGCCGCGCGGCAGTTCCAGCGCGCCTTCCTGCTCGCCGAAGGCATGGAGGTTCTGGGCGCCGACCTGTCGGACGGGTTGCTGTCGATCGATCTTGCTCGTCCCGAGCCGGAGCGGATCGTCCGGAAGATCGACATCGCCTCGCGGGACGAGATCTGATCGCGAGCCGCTCTGCTCAAGGAGAGAGCCATGACCAAGACCGAGATGAAGACCGAGAACGAAGTGAAGACCATCGCCATCGACGCCGCCGACCTCGCGGCGCTCGGCGAGGGGCAGGTCGCCTATGTCCGCCCGATGCAGTCCGACGAGGTGCGCGCGCTGTTCCCGCAGGCTCCCGAGATGCAGCCTGGGCTCAGGCTGTTCGCGCTGTTGTCGGCGAGCGGCACGCCGATCCTGCTGACCGATTCGCGCGATGCCGCGCTCGCGAACGCCTGGGCGCACGACCTGCGCACCGTCAGCGTCCATTAAAGCAGCTTCGGCTGCCGCTCCGGCTCGCGGTGCGGCACCACGCCCTCGACCGCCGCGATCAGCCGCTCGATGTCCTCGGGCCGCGACAGCCGGTGGTCCCCGTCCTTGATCAGCGTCAGCGAGACGCTGTCGCCCGGCAGATGCTCGACGAGCTCGAGCGCATGGCGCCACGGCACGTCGGGGTCCTGCATGCCTTGCAGGATGTGGACCGGGCAGCCGGTTCGGATCGTCTCGCCGAGGAGAAGGTGGCGCCGTCCGTCCTCGATCAGCCGGCGGGTGATCGGGTAGGGCTCGTCGGAATAGAGCGACGGGCGGAGATAAAGGCCCGCCGTTTCGATCGTGCGGCGGATGTCCTCGGGGAACTGGTCCCACATCAGCCGCTCGGTGAAATCCGTCGCCGGCGCGATCAGGACGAGGCCGGCCGGGGCGCGAGCCGGATCGCGGCGCATGAGGTCGCGCGCGGCAAGGAGCGCAAGCCAGCCGCCCATCGACGATCCGACGAGGATCGCCGGCCCGGCCTCGAAGGCGCCGAGCACCGCGAGCGTGTCCTCGAGCCAGCGCGAGATGGTGCTTTCCTCGAATGCGCCCGTCGACTCGCCGTGGCCGGAGTAGTCGAAGCGCACGAAGGCGCGCCCGTTCGCTTCGGCCCAGGCATCGAGCGCCTCGGCCTTTGTCGAGCGCATATCGGAACGGAAGCCGCCGAGCCAGACCACCGGCGGGCCGGCAGCGGCGCCTTTGCCGGGGCGGGCGAGGACGGCGATGCGCCGGGCATCGGCGCCGGAGCCGAGATCGAGAAATTGCCGCATTTGGTTAACCGATCGTAAACCGCCCGAGCCGGACCCTTGAGGTCATGATTCGGTCGAGAAGGTCCCTATACTCGTGAATATGGCGGCGCGACCGACCGGCGGCGCAAGTTTTCCGCTGACCAAGATCCACCCGTTGAGCGGCCGCACGATCCTCCAGATCATCCCGGAGCTCGAGGCCGGCGGCGCCGAGCGCACCGCTGTCGACATCGCGGCCGCGCTGTCGCGGGCGGGGGCACGGGCGCTCGTCGCGACCGAGGGCGGCCGGCTCGTCGGCGAGCTCCAGGCGAAGGGCGGCATCTGGGCGCCGTTCCCGGCCGGGACCAAGAACCCGCTGGCGATGCTCTTGAATGTGCGCCGCCTCGCCAAGCTCTGCCTCGACGAGGGCGTCGCTCTCCTCCACGCCCGCTCGCGCGCGCCGGCCTGGGTCGCACACGGCGCCGCGCGGGCGCTGAACCTGCCTTTCGTGACGACCTACCACGGCAGCTACGCCGGACGCTCCTCGGTCAAGATCCTCTACAACTCGGTCATGGCCCGCGGCGATGCCGTCATTGCGAACTCGCATTATACGGCGGGTCTCGTGCGCTCGCTTTATCCGATGGCCAGGGAGCGCGTTCGCGTCATCCACCGGGGCACGGATTTCGCGCGGTATTCGCCCTCCGCGGTCGAGCACGACCGGGTCGAGGCGCTGCGCAAGGCATGGGGCGTCGTCCCGCACGAGCGCATCGTGCTGCTCGGCGCCCGCCTCACCGGGTGGAAAGGCCAGCGGGTCCTGATCGACGCCGCCGCGAAGCTCAAGGCGGCGGGGCTCGCCGACGTCGTCTTCGTGCTCGCCGGCGACCCGCAGGGCCGCGACGGCTATGTGCGCGACCTCGACAAGGCGATCGAAACGAAGGGCCTCAAGGAAATCGTGCGCCGTGTCGGCCACTGCACCGACATGCCGGCCGCCTTTCTCGCCGCCTCGGTCGTGACGGTGCCCTCGACCGAGCCCGAGGCCTTCGGCCGCGCGGCCGTCGAGGCGCAAGCGATGGGCGCCCCGGTCGTCGTCAGCGACCTCGGCGCCGTCCCCGAGACCGTACTGACGCCGCCTGAGGTGGCGCCGCAGGAGCGGACCGGCTGGCGGGTGCCGCCGGGCGATGCCGGCGCGCTTGCCGAAGCGCTTTCGACCGCGCTCACGATGGGCGCGAGCGCCCGTGAAGCGATGGCGACCCGGGCTCGCCTTCATGTCGAACGGCATTTCTCGCTCGAGCGGATGGTGGAGGACACGCTCGATGTCTACATCAGCCTTCTCGAGGGCGGCCGGAAGGCCGTCGCGAGTTGACTTGTCATCGGTTTCTGGGAATTGTCCGAGCGTTAGCGAAGTCTGGTGACCGGCGGCCCGGCGCCCGCGGAAGGCGGGGCGCTCAACCGCCGCTCAGCCATGGAAAGAGGAGATCAAAGCCATTCGCCGACCCATGAGAGCCATGCCGGTTCCGCAAAAGGACGGACCGCGCGCCAACCGAGATATTCGCGGCGTCCGCGACGTGCAACTGATCGATCAGGAAGGGCAAAACAAGGGCGTGGT
>DAINQO010000177.1:0-6724 GCA_036742625.1 Microvirga sp. | reverse complement strand
AGCCCGAGCGATTGGACGGCTTCCCGGATCTTGCGCCCGCTCGGAAGCAAGTTCGGCAGCGACAGCCCGAGCACGTGCACGCGATCATCCTCCGGCGGCGGCGCCGACGGGCTCGCGGGCGCTGCCGGCGGCGCCTCGGTCGGCGGCGCGCTGGCGACCTTCGCCTGTCGCGGCTTCGCTTTCGCGGTCTTTACAGGCGCAGTCTTGGCGGGCGGCGTCGGACGCGGGCTCGCGACACGGGTCGGCGGAGCTTTGCCTAGCTTCGCGGCGGGCGGCGCCGCGGGTGGCGCGGTCGTCTCCGCGGCAGCCTGCGAAGCCGGCGCGGATGCCGCAACCGCTCTCTCCGCCGGCATCTCGGCTTCGGCTGCACGCTCGGGTGTCTTTCCGGGCTCGTCCGCAACCGGCGCGGCAGGGGCGCTCGCCGCGATCGGCGGCGGTTCCGGAGCAGGCGAGGGGCGTTCCTCGTTTGCGTGGTCGGCTGCGGCCGGCGCGCCGCGCAGGGCCAATCCGCTGACAGCCTCCGCCTCGGACGGGCGCGCCGCAAAAATCGGCTGCGGGGGAGCTGCCGCAAGCGGCGCGCGCTCCGGCATCGGCGGCGGAGCAGCGGCCGCAGCCGGGTCTGCCGGCGCCGGCTTCGGCGGCGCAAGCGCCGGCACGCCGTTCTTGATCTCGGGCCAGTCCTCGATGCGGTTGAACGTCACCTTCGGGGCCGGCTCCTCGGGGAGCTGGGTCACGACGTAGGCCGCGGCGGCGAAGGACGCCGCGACGGCGGCGGCGGCAACGCCGATCTGCAGCGCGCGCAGGCGCTTGCGCCCGGCGCGTTTCTCGGGCGCCGAGGCGCGGATCTCGGAGGGATGGAGCTGCGGCGTCATCGTGCCTCTACCGGGAGGCGACGAATCCGGCGTGAAGATGGCCGGCGCGCCGGCCGCCGGAAAGGCTCAGTTCGCGCAGGTGATGCGGATCGGCCGCTCGCTCTCGGGGCGGATCGCCGCCGCGTCGAGCGAGCCGGTGAGGTCCTCGGCCGCGGCGCGGCCGTAGGATTCGGCCTTGGCGAAGCCCTGCGCCTCGCAATAGGCGTCGGCGACGATGCGGCCGCATTCCGAGCCGCCGCCGGTGAGGCAGTCGGCGACGCCGTAGCCTTCGGCGGCCGGGATCAGGAAGGTCGCGTCCTTGTCGGCGGCGTGGGTCTTGCCGCTCGGCAGCACCACGAAGGAACCCGCCGTCGCGGCAAGGACCGCCGCAAAGGCCGCGAGCGCGATGGTGCGCGACATGATGAGACCCCGTTCGAAGACTCGGCTCGTCGAGTGTCCGGCGCGAGGATTCAAGAAATCGTTAAGCGCCGGCGCGCGCCGGCCTGCCGGGGCGGGCGCCTTGACTGGCAAGCGCGCCCGGGGCAAGCATCCGGCCATGACGACGGCGACCCGCATTTGCGGCTTCATCACCCTTTGCGGCTAGCGTTCGCCGCTGGCTGGAGCCGTCTCGTTCTCAATCCATAGATCGAAACAAGCCTCCGGCGCGCGGCCGGGAGACTCAACAGGCATGGCGCCGACCCTTCGGCTCTACAACACGCTGACGCGGACGAAGGCGGACTTCGTCCCGATCGATCCGTCGAACGTGCGCATGTACGTCTGCGGCCCGACGGTCTACGACTACGCCCATATCGGCAACGCCCGCCCGGTCATCGTCTTCGATCTGCTGTTCCGGCTGCTGCGGCACCTCTACGGGCCCGAGCACGTCACCTACGTCCGCAACGTCACCGACGTCGACGACAAGATCAACGCCCGCGCCGCCGAGCGCGGCGTGCCGATCCGCGACATCACCGAGGGCACGCTCGCGCAGTTCCACGCCGACATCGCGGCGCTCGGCGTGCTCGAGCCGAGCGTCGAGCCGCGCGCGACCGAGCACATCGCCGAGATGCGGACGCTGATCGAGCGTCTCGTCGCGAACGGGCACGCCTACGTCGCCGAGGATCACGTGCTGTTCGACGTGCCCTCGATGCCGGATTACGGGCGGCTGTCGAAGCGCCCGCTCGACGAGATGGAGGCGGGCGCCCGCGTCGACGTCGCGCCCTACAAGCGCTCGCCGCTCGATTTCGTGCTGTGGAAGCCGTCGAAGCCCGGCGAGCCCTCGTGGGAGTCACCCGCCGGGATCGCCACGCCCGGCCGCCCGGGCTGGCATATCGAGTGCTCGGCGATGTCGTGGAAGCACCTCGGCGAGGCCTTCGACATCCACGGCGGCGGCATCGACCTCGTCTTCCCCCACCACGAGAACGAGGTCGCCCAGACCCGCTGCTCGTTCGGCACGCCGGTGATGGCGAACGTCTGGATGCACAACGGCTTCCTCCAGGTCGAGGGCGAGAAGATGTCCAAGAGCCTGGGGAATTTCGTCACCATCAACGAGCTGCTGACCACACGTGAATTCGGGTCCAACAAATGGCATGGGCGGGTGATCCGGCTGGCGATGCTCACTGCCCATTATCGCCAACCGATCGATTGGACGGTGGAGCGACTGGTCGAAGCACGGAAGACCTGGAGAGACTGGGTCGAGCCTGTAGTTGGCGTGGGAATGGCAGCGGACTCGCACCCGCCGGCCGATCTCATCGAAGCTCTCGCAGATGACCTGAATTTCCCAGAGGCTCTGACGGTGCTGCACGCACTACATCGCCGGGCCAGGCGTGACCTTGAAGCGGCTCGTGAACTCTCCGCAGCTCTGACGTTCTTAGGCGTGTGGGGTGGCGAGAGTGTTCTTGACGTCTACAGCTATGGGTACGAGGTGAAAGACGTACGCGACGAGGTTGAACCGCTTATCGCGGCCCGCATCGCCGCCCGCGCCGCGAGGAATTGGGTCGAATCCGACCGCATCCGCGACGAACTCGTCGCCATGGGCATCACACTCAAGGACAACAAGGACGGCACCACCACATGGGAGGTGGCGCGGTGAGCGCGCGCGCCACCCTCTCCCGGAGGGAGAGGCCGACTCGCCGAAGGCGAGCGGGTGAGGGGTTACGGCCTCTCCGCAGAAGGTGCCCTTATCCGTGCGCGCTGCCCAGCGCGCGCAACCCCTCACCCGGACGGCTTCGCCGTCTCGACCTCTCCCTTCGGGAGAGGTGGTCGAGCTGGGAGGTGGCGCGGTGAGCCCGCGCGCCGCCCTCTCCCGGAGGGAGAGGCCGACTCGCCGAAGGCGAGCGGGTGAGGGGTTACGGCCTCGCCGCAGGAGGTGCCTTTGTCCGTGCGCGCTGCCCGGCGCGCGCAACCCCTCACCCGGGCGGCTTCGCCGTCTCGACTTCTCCCTCCGGGAGAGGTGGTCGAGCTGGGAGGTGGCGCGGTGAATGCGCGCGCCGCCCTCTCCCGGAGGGAGAGGCCGACTCGCCGAAGGCGAGCGGGTGAGGGGGTACGCCATCTCCGCAGAAGCTGCCCTCACCGGTGCGCGCTGCTCCGCGCACGCAACCCCTCACCCGGACGGCTTCGCCGTCTCGACCTCTCCCTCCGGGAGAGGTGGTGCGCGCCGTGACGGCTCCGGCGCTGCGCCCCTTCCTGCCGGGCGACGCCCCCGTGCTGGCCGCGATCTTTCGCGAGGCGATCGAGGATCTCACGGCCGAGGATTACAGCCCCGCGCAGGCGGCGGCCTGGGCCGCCTTCGCCGACGACGAGGCGGCGTTCGGGGCGCATCTTGCCGGCCGGCTGACGCTCGTCGCGACGATCGACGGCGCGGCGGCGGGCTTTGCCGCCCTCAAGGAGCCGGATCACATCGACATGCTCTACGTTCACCCGGCGGCGGCCGGGCAGGGCGTCGCGCGGGCGCTCGCCGAGGCGCTCGAAAGGCTCGCCCGGGCGCGGGGCGCCAAGCGCCTCACCGTCGACGCGAGCGACACCGCCCGCGGCTTCTTCGAGAAGCGCGGCTTCGTCGGCCAGCACCGCAATACGGTGCTGCGCGGCGACGAATGGCTCGGCAACACGCGCATGGAGAAGCGGTTCTCGGAAGACCGGGAGACTACGTCCCGAAGCTCCTGATCAAGCCGTCGAGCGCGGCGGGCGCCGCCTCCGGCGCGACGGCGGTCCAGCCCGGCATCTGGTGGCGGAACCAGGTGAACTGGCGCTTGGCGTAGCGCCGCGTGTCGCCCTGGCCGCGGGCGATCGCCTGGTCGAGGGTGATCTCGCCGCGCAGATGGGCGAGAAGCCCGGGCACGCCATGGGCGCGCATCGCCGGCAGCATCGGATCGAGCCGGCGGCGGCTGAGCGCGCGCACCTCCTCGATCGCGCCGCTGTCGATCATCGCGACGAAGCGGGCGTCGATGCGCCGGCGCAGCTCGTCGCGTTCCGGCGCCAGAAACAGGCGCACGCTCGCGGCCTCGCCGAGGAGTCCCGGCCGGCGCCGCCCCTGGAAGGCGGCGAGCGACTGCCCGGTTGCCTCGACCACCTCGAGCGCGCGCAGGATGCGCAGGCGGTCGCTCCGCCTGAGGCGCAGCGCCGTCGCCGGATCGCGCCCCGCGAGCTCCGCGTGGAGCGCCGCGCTGTCGCGGCCCTCGGCGGCGGCACGGACGCGCTCGCGCACTGCCTCGGGCACGGCCGGGATGTCGGAGAGGCCCTCGACCAGGGCCTTGAAGTAAAGGCCCGTGCCGCCGACGAAGATCGGCAGGCGGCGCGCGGCGCGTGCCTCCGCCAGCACGGCTGCGGCGTCGCGCAGATAGTGTCCGACGGAGAAGTTCACCGCGCCGTCGATATGGCCGTAGAGCCGGTGCGGCGCCTGCGCCTCCTCCTGCGGCGTCGGTCTCGCGGTGAGGATGCGCAGGTCGCGATAGACCTGCATCGAATCCGCGTTGACGATCAGGCCGCCGAGCCGCGCCGCGACGTCGAGCGCGAGCGCCGACTTGCCCGAGGCGGTCGGGCCTGCAATGAGGACGGCCCCTCTCCAGTCGAGCATCGCAACGCCGTGGTCCTGGTCGCGACCCTCATATCAAACCCGCGCGCCCCCGCCATCACCGATGCCGTGCTGCGCGAGGCCGGCCGCGCGCTTGCCACCGGCCATCCGCCGCATCGCCTGCACGGCGAGATCGCGGCCGACCTCCTCTTCGACGACGAAGGCGGCGGGCGCGTCGCGGCGCTGCGCGCGGCGCTCGCCGGAGCGCCGATCGACATCGTGGCGCAGCCGGCGCGGCAGCGGCGCAAGCGCCTGTTCCTCGCCGACATGGACTCGACCATGATTGAGCAGGAATGCATCGACGAGCTCGCCGACTATGTCGGACTCAAAGCGGAGGTCGCGGCGATCACCGAGCGCGCCATGCGGGGCGAGATCGCCTTCGAGCCGGCGCTGCGCGAGCGCGTCGCGCTGCTCGAAGGACTGCCGCTCGCGGTCGTCGACGAGATCATCGCCGCGCGCATCGCGCTGACGCCCGGCGGACGCGCCCTCGTGCGCACGATGCGGGCGCACGGCGCCTACACCTGCCTCGTCTCGGGCGGCTTCACGCTCTTCACCGGCCCGATCGCCAAGATGATCGGCTTCGACGAGCACCGCGCGAACCGCCTCGTCGTCGCGAACGAGAGGCTCGCCGGCCGGGTCGAGGAGCCGGTCCTCGGGCGCGAGGCGAAGCGCTTGGCCCTGATCGAGCTCCGCGACAGTCTTGGCCTTGCCCATGAGGCCACCATGGCGGTCGGCGACGGCGCGAACGATCTCGCCATGCTCGGCGAAGCCGGGATCGGCGTCGCGTTCCGCGCAAAGCCCGCGGTCGCTGCCGCCGCCGACGCCGTGATCGACCACGGCGACCTCACCGCGCTCCTCTACCTGCAGGGCTACACCGCGGCGGAACTCGTCGAAGGTTGATCGCTCCGGCTTTGCGGGCCTCTGCGAAAGGGCTCTTTGCTATCTCACTGTCATTCCGGGGCGCGCGAAGCGCGAGCCCGGAACCCATAAACACCCGCGTTTGGGATGATTGCGCGACGGTCCAGCCGCCGTGGTTATGGGTTCCGGGCTCTCCGCTTCGCGGAGCCCCGGAATGACAGCGATAGCGGGCCGCGCTTCCGCAAAGGACTCGCTTGCGGAGAGGCTTAAGCCATCGCTTCCCGCGGCTCCGGCGCGCGCACCGGAACGGAGGCGAAGACGAAGACGCGACGAAGGTCGCGAGGAACGCGACGGCGCCGGCAAGCCACAGCTCGACCTGCCCGAGTCGGCCCTCTCCCTTCCGGCTACCAGATTCACACATGTCGGCTTCCCGCTCCTCCCTCCCCCCGCTCGGCGAAGCCGAGTGGCGGGGAGGGGTAGGGTGGGGGGTGGCTGGGCGAGGCGAGAGGGCGACGAGGGTGTTGCGGCGGTTGGGCCAGGGCAGCCATCGACAGCCGCGCCTGATCGTCAACGAAGCGCCTCGGGGAAGCGCCCCCCACCCCGCTCTGGGCAGCGCCCCGAGTCGGCCTCCCCGCCACTCGCTTCGCGAGCGGGGGGAGGGAGGAGGCGCGCGCCGCCGACCTTCGTGCGTGAATGCCGTAGCCCTGGGCGGGGAAGGGGTTTCGAGTGAGCCGCGAGGTTTTCTTGAAAATAGTCCTTGACATATGTTCCTACTTCATGTTTCACTTCCCCGTCCCGTCCACCCGAGGGGCGCGCTCATGAGGCGTCGTGACGTGGGGCGGGGCCGGCGCCTGCGGCCGGTGGAACGCATCCACCGGGCTCGGGAGGCCGAGAGCCGATTCGGGGGCCCTCGCGTATTGGGGACCGCCCCCGTCTGATCCGACCGCCC
>DAINQO010000176.1:4185-6750 GCA_036742625.1 Microvirga sp. | reverse complement strand
TCCTTGAGAAAGGCGCGGGCGAGCGCGATGCGCTGGCGCTCGCCGCCGGACAGGCGGTTGCCGGCGTGGCCGACCTGCGCCGCGTAGCCCTCGGGCAGGCGGGCGATGAACTCGTGCGCGGCGGCGGCCTTCGCGGCCTCGACGATCGCCTCGTCGCTCGCGCCCGGCCGGCCGAAGGCGATGTTTGCCCGCACGGTGTCGTCGAACAGAACCACGTCCTGGCTGACGACCGCGATATTGGCGCGAAGCGAGGCCAAGGTCGCGTCGCGCACGTCGGTGCCGTCGATCAGGACGGCGCCGCCGGTGACGTCGTAGAGTCGCGGCACGAGCGACAGGAGCGTCGACTTGCCGGACCCCGAGCGCCCGATGAGCGCCGTGGTCTTCGCCGCCGGCGCGACGAAGTCGATGCTCTCGAGCGCGACGACGTCGTCGCGGTAGCGGAAGCGGACGCGCTCGAAGCGGATCTCGCCGCGGTCGACGGCGAGCGCCCCCGCCTCCGGCCGCTCGCGGATCTCGGGGGCCTCGTCCATCTTGGCGAAGGTTCGCTTCAGCGCCGCGCCCGCCTCCTGCACGATGGCGTTGAGGTTGCCGAGCGCCCGGATCGGCTGCGAGGCGAGGATCAGCGCCGATACGAAGCCGGTGAAATCGCCGACCGTCGAGCGGCCGTCGAGGATGCGCCAGCCGATCAGGATCAACACGGCCGCGACGGCGACGCCGCCTCCGGCTTCGAGGAGCGGATCGAGCCGGCCGCGGGCGTTAGCGGCCTTCATCTTGAGCCGCCGGATCTCGTCGAAGGCGGTCGCGACCCGGCCCTTCAGATAGCCCTCGAGACCGTAGGCCTTGGCGACGCGGGCGCCGGCGAGGCTTTCCGAGATCAGGCTCGCCATCTCGCCGACCTGTTCCTGCGTGCGGGTCGCGACGCGCTTCAGCTTCTGGCCGAGCCGCGCGATCGGATGGGCGATGAAAGGTCCGACCAGCGCCGCGACGAGGGTCAGGACCGGGTCGATCCACAGCATCGCGGCGATCAGCGCCAGGATGGTCGCGACCTCGCGCAAGAACACCGTCGAGAGCCGCGTCAACGCTTCCTTGATGAAGGCGAAATCGGTCGTGAAGCGCTGCGTCAGCGCGGCCGGGCTCTCGCGCCCGAGCTGGGCGAGATCGGCGTCGATCAGATGCGCATAGAGGGCCGTCTGCATGTCGGCCTCGATGCGGGTCACGACGCGGTTGGTCAGGACCGTGAGGCCGAGGAGCGAGAAGCCCTTGACCGCCGTGACCGCCACCACGAACAGCGGCGCCAGCATGATGGCGCGCTCGTCCTTGGCCGAGAAGGCGTCGAAGGCCGCCTTGATCAGGACCGGATAGAGCCCGGTCGTGCCGGCGACGAGGACGACGAGCCCGGCGACGGCGGCGAGCTCGCCCCGGTGCGGCCGCATCCACCCCCGCCACAGTCGCCGGATCGCGGGCAGGGTGTCGCCCGAGAGCGGCGCGAGCGTTCGAGACATCCCGACCGCGCTATCACGAGGCAGACGCGATCTCAATCGACGCCCGAAACCAAAACGGCCGGCGCAAAGCCGGCCGTCCGGGACGGAAAGCGCGTCGCCGGCGCGTCTAGGTGCCGAGCCGGCGCAGGCGCGTCACCGGCCGCTCGACGTCCGGCATCGCGGCCGGGTCGTCGGCCTCGGGCGCCGCCGATTGGCTGCCGAGCGCCTGCGAGAGGCTCGCGATGACGTCGTCGATCCGGGCGTCGGCATTGGTCTCGCCGGCGCCCTCGGCAGCGCGCGGGAAGTTCCGGCGCGGCAGGGCGCGCGCCGTCGCATCCTCGTTTACCGCGACCTCCGGGGCCGCGGTGCTCGGCTCTTCGGGGCTCGCGAGCCGGCGCAGCGCATCAATGACGGCGCCGTCGTTCGCCGTCCGCCGCGGCGCCGACGGTGCCGAAATCGAGCGAGAGCGCCCGAAGCGATCCTCGAGCATGTCGAGGAGCGCCTCGAGGGCGGCGTTCGAGAGCGCCACCTCGCCCGCCGCCGGCAGGCCGCCGAGGGCGATCGCGCGCCGGTCGAAGCCGGCATCGGCCGTCGTCTCGGGACCGAACCAGGGCGGCGAAAGGAAGGTCGCGGCGGCGTCGCGGTCGTCGAACTCGACCGAGACGAGGTCGAGCGCGCCCGGATGGGTGATGCGGTCGACGAGCGCCTCGCGGCCGCCGCCGATCGCGACGCGGGTGCGCTCATAGACGGTCTTGCCGGCGCAGACGTCGAGGAGCGCGTCGGCATGGGCGCGCGGCACCTCAGTGCGCTCCTCGCCCGGCACCGCCCCGTCCTCGGGCGTGACGAGCACGAGGTGGCATTGGCCGGCCTCGACGAGGACGTGCGAGTTCCGGCCCGATTGCGTCGGGAAGTAGCCCTCGGTCATCCGCACCGAGCCCCTCTCCTTGCGGACGAGGCGCGCGAAGGACGGCGCCAGAAGAAAGCGACGGATGATGGTCATGCCTGATCCTTCTTGAAGTCCCACCGGCGATTCTTGGGCGAGCCTGTTGATTGCGTCCGGCCGCCTTGTCCTTATCGGTGGCCT
>DAINQO010000176.1:0-4085 GCA_036742625.1 Microvirga sp. | reverse complement strand
GACGCCGTGAGCCCGTCGAGGCCGTCGAGCAGGGCCTCGATCGAGGCCGGCTTCCCGATCCAGGGCACGCCCGCGAGCTCAGGCGGCTCCTTGTGGGTCGGGAAGCTCGCCGAGAAGACCATGAACGGGATGCCGCGCTGGTTCAGCTCGCGGGCGATCGGAAGGCAGGAGCCGTCCTTCAGCTGGTAATCGAGGATCGCGAGGTCGGCGTTGTTCTGGCGCAGCCAGGCGAGCGCCTCGGCGCAGCGGCCGAAGGGGCCGGCGACCTCATAGCCATAGCTGAACAGCTCCTCGGAGACGACGAGGCTGATCACCGCCTCGTCTTCGACGACGAGAACGCGAAGGCCATTGAGCCAAGGATCACGCATGACGGGAGACCCCCATAGGTTCCCAATATCGAGACTCACATGATCGCCGGCAGCGCACAAGGGCATGCATGTCACAGTCGTTAATTTTCCAGGCGAGCGTCGTTAACGTTTGTGACGGCGCGGTGTCGGCAAGCCGCTGCGAGGCTCTCAGGAGCAGCGCAGATAGGTCTGCGTGCCGCGCTCGCTCACCCAGCTCAGGCGCCGGCCGGCGAGCGCCAGGCGGATGTTCGCCGTCCAGGTCTTCGCCCCGTCCGAGCACCGCGCGACGATGCTCCAGCCGGCGCCGCCCGGCGTCTTCTTCAGGAAGGTGCACGACGCCGCGCCGGCCCGCGCCCGGTCCTCGCCGAGGACCATCGGCACGGCGCTGCGGCGCTCGGCCTGGCTCGGGCAGGCGTCGGGCCACCAGGTGCCGACGAACTTTTCGCGCGCCGGCGGCTCGGGCTTCGGATCTGCCGCCGATGCGGTCTCGACGTCCGGCTGCGCCGGATCGGAGCGCGCCGTCTCCGATTGTCCGAGCACCGGGCTCTCGGGGGTCGGCGTCGGCAACGTCGGCTCGGCCGCGACGGCAGCCGGCGCGGCGGTGGCGGCCGCCGTCGACGGCCCGGCGGGCTTCGGCTCGGCCGGGGCGGTTGCGATGGGCGCCGAGGGCGACGGCGGCTCCGGCGCGGGCGCAGTCGAGGCCGCCGTCGCCGGCTCGACGGGCTTTGGCTCAGCCGGGGCGATCGCGGCCGGCTCCGGTGCGGGCTGCGGCGCCGCACTGCTTTCCGGTACGGGCGTGGCTGCCGGCGCGCCGACTTCGGCCGGCGCCGCGCCCTTTTGCGCGGACACCCGCCGCTTCGCGTCGTCCGACGGGGCGGCGACGATCTCGACGTCCTTGCGTTCCGCCGCCGGCCGGTCCGTCCGAGCCCACAGCGCCGCGACGGCAAGGATCGGCAGGACGCAGGCGGCAAGCACCGCAGCGCGCCGAAATCGGCTAGGCGAGGGTTGCGGCTTTCCGTCCGCCGGGCGAGCCGGCGCCGCCGCCGGCGGCGGCTTCGGTGCCTCCGGCCGTGCCGGCGCCTCAGGCTCGACCGGAGATGCGAGGGCCTCGCCCTCGATCACATCCGGCTGCGCCGTCGCCGATCCGGCGGGGGAGCGTTCCTCGAAACGGTCGGCAAGACCGTCCCACATCGCGGCGATCTCGCGCCACTTGTCGGCTTCGACAGGGTGGTCCTCCGCCCTTTCGGCCTTGGCGCGGCAGGCGGCGGCGCGCGCTCGGTAGTCGCCAAGATCGTCTTCGTTACTCGGCTGCATCCCCCAGACACCCCGATGCGGCTCGACAGGAGCGCGCTCGCATGAACTCACTCTTGAAGGCTGTGACGGAACCGTCACGGCAAAGGACCTTAGCGGGATGCGTGCGGCGAGGCGACCCGAGCATGGAACTCGCGACAGCGTTGAGTGCTCAACTTCTGTTATCCGGCCTCCATCGCGCCCAGCTTGGCCAAGACCCGCCCCCAATAATGGGCTTGTTGTCCGCACCAGAGTTGCGCTCCGGTGAGAGCGAATCCTTCGTGCTAACCAGAGGTGAGTAGAGCGGGCACTCAGTGTAGTGCATAGCGGTGATGCTGCTCCAATTGGCGCGCCAGGCTGGAATATTCTCTTTGTAGCTATCCCTCTCCTGCTCGTCACTCTGCTCTTGTGCGTTGTAATACTGCGTCAGCCCGGATGCGAATCGCCCGAAGCGGTCAAATGACACCTCCGGACAAAAATTGATATAACCTCGACCAGAGCCCCAACCAACTATAGCCGTGAACATCTCCTCGTCTTGCGGCCAAAGACCGGTCTCGGTCCATTTCTGTTCTGGTTCCGTGTGGCCATCAATAGCCGATTTTGACTCCGACGATCTTAACCTCGCCACGCTTTCAAAACAACGAGGACACGCTCGACCGACGCGAAGGGGCAGCGCGGACGCCGGTCATCAGCGCCGCTTGCCCACCACCTCCGGGGAACGATACGGAGCCCAAGCACAAGGTGAGTCGCGGGCTGGCCACGGTCAAGCCAAAGCGGCGGACCGACTCAAAGGACGGCGCGCCGTCCTTTTTTATTGCGCGTTTGGAACCGCCGAGTGGGAGCCGGGTCAAGATACATCGCAGCCCGTTCTTTGCCCAAGGGCTGCCACTTCTCCAGTCGCCTCGATCCGCGGCCGCGACGATCGGTGAAGTGGGCGGCAGGCTGCGCGGCTTTCCTCATACGACCCGCTCACTGATTGCACCGGTTGCCGAGGGTGAGCTTGTGGCTGGACCTTCCCTGGGTGTTGCCTTGCGCGAAGTTGAGCCATCTGCCGCCGGCCCGACGGCAGCTGCTTTCCGAGTTGTTTTGGCTGACGAACCGGAAGCCGCTCTTGGGGTCAACACAGAGCGGTCCTGTACCTCTCGAGAGTTCCTCGAATGAGCCGGACTTTACCGCCAGATACCAAAATTCGGTCGCCCGGGTTTCCTCGCTGAAGAGGTTGGTGCAGGTGCAATTCGCGACCTTCTTCCATCCGCGCGATGTGGTCTCGGAGGTCCCTCGGGCATCGTATCCCCCAGGCGACATCGGCGTGCTGCCCGGTATGATTACAGAACGTCACATTGCTGCTGAACGCTTCTGCGGTGTCGGCGACCGCAAACAGTGCAAAGAAGCTCAACCCTGCCGCAATCGCATGGTATCGAGTGATCATTGCACACTCCCCTGTCAGAGCCAGCGAACATTACCAATCGTAGCAAATCCGATAACTCAAGAGACTGCAAGCATAATGTGGTAGTGCCGCCGTCTCCCTCATTGTCTCATCGTGCGGCATGGCCTTTCCATCCGGCTTCATCGCGCCATGCCTGCCGTCGAGAGCGGGGCGGTTTTCTTTCGCGCCGATTCAACCTTCTATGAAAAAGCGGTTTCCGCCCGTGGCAACAAATCAAAATCGCGCAAAGTGCGCCCCGACCACGAGCGAATTTGAGATAGGTGAATGTGAGGACGGTAGGTAGCCTCAAAAAGCATCCCTCACCCCCTGGCGGGGACCTCCAATGGGCGGCGCTCGCACGGCCGCCCTTTTTGCTTTCGATGCGCGAGTTCTGGGTCGTTCTGTTGGTCTGGTGGCGCTTTTGGCCCTCCTGCCGTTGTCGGCGATCTGGCTGTTGTGCGTGGCCGGTGGTGATCCTGCCTTATGCCCGAGACCAAAGGCGCGGGGATCTGACGTTCACCCCTTTTAACTCAGTTGGAGGGCATCGTATCGAAGCGCCTCGATCAAGCCCTACAGCTCGGGGCGCTGCTACCATTGGAGGAAGGTCAAGAATCCGAGCTACGTTCGCCCATGACCGGTTCCGGCCCTCCAGCCGCCGCCTTGCCAGACATTTTAACCCGCCGGCCTGAGTCCCTCTCAGCCGGGGTTTTTTTATCGCCACAGCGACGGGCGCAGGGTCCAGGGGAGCCGTTGAAGTCGTGTGCGCCGTCCTGATTGTGCGCTTGCCCGCAATCCTGGCGAAACTCCCTCCGGTCCTCGACGCGCTGCGTTGGCGAG
The DNA here is from genome assembly GCA_036742625.1 of Microvirga sp. Lineage (GTDB taxonomy): Bacteria > Pseudomonadota > Alphaproteobacteria > Rhizobiales > Beijerinckiaceae > JAJKJG01. Next base: position 185 of record DAINQO010000176.1, on the reverse strand, counting down.
GCTCCTGACGACGGTGAATCCGGCTGCTCTGAAGTCGCCCGACTTTTCCCCGCGTGCTTCCGTGGTGCTCCCGTATGCCGCACGGACGGCTCCGGCTCAGAGCCGCCTTAGCAAAAACGCTTTAGTTTCAGCGAGATGTTTGGAGCGGGCGAAGGGATTCGAACCCTCGACCCCAACCTTGGCAA
>DAINQO010000175.1:0-6779 GCA_036742625.1 Microvirga sp. | reverse complement strand
GCCTTGGCAAGGTTGTAGAGCGCCACATAGGGCGACAGGAGATAGACCGCCCACAAGAGCGCGAGCGCGACGAGCGAGCGGAGGAACCAGCGCATCGCCCGGGAGATAGGCCGCTTTTGCGGCTTTGGCGAGGAGAACCCCTACTCGGCCGCCTCCGCCATCGGCGGCGCGAGGCGGCCGGAGCCGAGGTTGTCGAGGCTCTGGCGGATCTGCAGCGCCAGCGCATCCGCCAAGGGGTTCTCCTCGCGGCGGCTGCGCACGAGGCCGATCTTGCACGACGGCAGCGCCGGGAAGCCGTCGGAGGGCCCGAGGATGCGCATGCCGGAGCGCACCGCGCTCTCGGGCAGGACCGCGACCGCGAGCCCGGCGTTCACCGCCGCGCCGACCGCGGTCGAGTGCCAGCTCACGAACAGCACCCGGAAGGCGCGGCCGATGCCTTCCAGCGCCTCGGTCGCCGACTGGCGCCAGTCGCAGGTCGGGCGCCCGAGCGCGAGCGGGACCGGCGTCTCCTCGTGGATCGAATGCCTGGCCGAGGTCACCCACAACAGCTGCTCGATGCGCACGATGTCGGACGGGCCGCGGCGCTCGACATGGGTGATGATGGCGAGGTCGAGGTCGCCGTTCTGGATGCGCTCGAAGAGGTTCGGTGTCGGCTCGCAGGTGACGGTGATCTCGGCGCGCGGGTTCGAGCGCGAAAAGCGGGCGAGGATCTCGGGCAGATAGCACTCGGCGTAGTCGTCCGGCAGGCCGAGCCGGACGCGGCCGGTGAGGTCGGCCTCGTTGAAGGAGGCGACGCATTCCGCGTTCAGGCGCACGATGCGCCGGGCGTAGTCGAGGAGGCGCTCGCCGTCCTCGGAGAGGCGCGAGGCGCGCCCGTCGCGCTCGAACACGGGCCGGCCGAGGCGCTCCTCGAGGCGCTTCATCTGCATCGACACCGCGCTCTGGGTCTTGTGCACGATGTCGGCGGCCTTAGTGAAGGAGCCGGTGTCGGAGATCGCGACGAACGTGCGCAGCTGATCGATGTCGAGGAGGTGCATGGGGGGGCGGCTCCGAATATCAACGCATGTGATGCTACATATCTCAATCATTCGCTTTTGTCATGGACTTTCGCATGCCATACCTCCTCCCAGAGCTGATCGCTGATCCGACCATCGGATCCGATCACCGGACGACCTTAGAGGAGATCGCGATGCTTGCCAGTATATTCCTACACCTCGTCGCGGGCGAGAGAACCGGATCGGGCCGCGCGGACTCCTTCGTCGGGCGCGCCAAGGACGTGCTCGCGGCGCTGCGGAACCGGCGCGAGGTGATGCGGCTCACCGACCTCGACGACCGCGCCCTTAAGGACATCGGCCTCTTGCGCGCCGACGTCGAGGGCGCGCTGCTCGAGCCCTTGCACAAGGACCCCTCGAAGGTCCTGTCGGTTCGACGGCCCGAGCCTCGGCCGCGCCCTCGCCCGATTGGCGTGAACGAGCCACGCCTCGCGCCGCGGCACGCCTGCTGCGTCTGACGCAAGATCTGAGCGAAGCCGGCACCGGCTCGCGGGCATTGCCCACGAGCCGGCTGCCCTGCGTCCTCCGGTCAGCCGCGGCCGGGGGGCGCTCCCCAGAACTGGTCGAAGATGTTCTGCAGCGTCGCGAGATACTGCTCCTGCGCCTTCCGGCCGGTGTCGAGCGCGTCCGACCATGCCGCCTGCAGCGTCTCGCCTTCGGGCTTCGGCGGTGCCGGGGTGGGCGCCGGGGCGGGCGCCGGCTCCGGCGCGACCGGCGCCTGGCCGGTCATGGTGCGGATCATGTCGGCCCAGGCATCGACCGGGCTCGAGCCGCCGGGCGGTGCCGCCGGCTCGGCCTGAGGCGTCGGGGCGGCCGCGCCGCTGCCGCCGAGCATCGTGCGCATCATCTCGGCCCAGGCGGCGTAGGGCGTTGCGGCGGCGTTGCCGGCCGGCGCCGGCGGGCTCGCGGCCTGGTCGCGCATGACCTCGCTGAACTTCGACAGGCCGCCGATCACCGCGCCGGCGACGATCGGCATCATCTGCTGCATCACCTGCGCCGAGACGCCGCTCCAATGCGCGGCCTGCTCGGCAATCTGCCGCGTCAGCTCGGGCGGGCCGAAGAGCTGGCCGAGCGCCTGGCTCCCGGCCGCCTGCGGCTGCGACGTGCCCGGCGTCATCGAGCCCATCAGGTTGGCGAAGGCGTTGGGATTGCCGGCGCTGCGCTGCAGCCCGAGCATGAAGGCCGGCAGCAGCGCTTCGGTGGCGCGCTGCGCCTGGTCCTGGGTCAGGCCGAACTGACGCGCCATCGCATCCATGCCGGCGCCGGGGCGCATCAGGTCGAAGATCGTGAACACGGACGCTCTCCTCGGGCTTGGACCCTCCGACCATAGGCCAGAACCGGGCCGGAACAAACGCGAGCGAGCGCAATCACTTGGACCGAGGCAGGCGCTGCGTGCCGCGGCGCTCGAGCCGGCCCACGGTCCAGAATGCGGTCGCGATCGCGGCCGTGCCGAACAGGAACGCCCCGGCGCCGATCGCGGCGATCGCCCCTTCCGGGCCGGCGTAGCGGGCGCCGATCACCGCGAGCGGCATGGTGCCGATCGTGGCGCGGCCCCAGTTGAATAGCGTCGAGAGGAGCGGAAAGCCGAGATTGTTGAAGGAGGCATTGGCGAGGAAAAGCAGGCCGATGAAGAACCACATCGGGCCGCTGACGAGGCAGAAGAACAGGAGCAGATCCGCGCCCGGCCCGGTCGCCTTGAAGGCGATAACGAGAAGGTGCCGCACGCCGACGAGCAGCAGCCACACGACGCCGACATAGGCCGCGGTGAAGAGGATGCCGTCGCGCAGGGTGCGGCGCATGCGGTCGTAGCGGCCGGCGCCCCAGTTCTGGCCGAGGATCGGCCCGATGGCGCCGGAGAGCGCGAACAGGCCGCCGAAGGCGACCGGGACCAGGCGATCGATGGTGGCGCTCGCGGCGATCACCGTCTCGCCGTAGCGCGCGACGACGCCGGTCACGAAGCCGCCGGCGATCGGCGTCGCGACGTTGGTCAGGATCGCCGGCAGCGCGATCGCAGACAGCGGCCGCGCATCGCGCAGCGCCGCCTGAAATCGCGGGCGGGCGACGAGCCGGTGGATCGCGACCGCGCCCCAGGCGCCGACGGCGACGAAGATCAGCCGCGATACCACGGTCGCGATCGCGGCGCCGTCGATGCCGAGGCCGAGGCCGAAGATCAGGAGCGGGTCGAGCCCGGCGGTGACGACGCCGCCCGACAGCGTCACATACATGGCGCGCTTGGCGTCGCCGACCGCCCGCAGGATGCCGGAAAAGGTCATCCCGAGCGCCATGAGGAAGTTCGACGGCAGCACGATCCACAGGAAGCGCCGTGCGACCGGCAGCGTCTCGGCGTTCGCCCCAAGGAGCGTGAGGATCGGCGGCAACAGCGGCAGGAGCACGAGCGTGACCGCTGCGCCGGCAAGCACCGCGTGCGCGCAGGCCGAGCCGGCGAGCCGGCGCGCGTTGCTGGCCTCGCCGGCGCCGAGCGCCCGCGACACGAGCGCGCCGACGGCGATCATCAGCCCGACATTGATCGAGACGGCGAAGAACAGGACGATCGTCGCGAGCCCGACGCCGGCGGTCAGCGCCGGCTTGCCGAGCCAGGAGATGTAGAGCAGCGACAGGAGGTCGACGACGAACACGGCGACGAGCCCGACCGATCCCGCGCCGGTCATCACCACGACGTGGCGCATCGTCGGCCCCGAGACGAAGCGCGCCGTCGCGGCCGGCGGTGCCCGTGCCGGCCCGCTTTCGTCAGGCACCGGCGCGCTCGTCCTCGCCGATGATGTCGCGGGTTTCGCGCGAGAGGCCGTGCGGCTTTGCCGTCGGGGCGCTGAGCGGCTCCGGCTCGAGGCGCGTGCCGTGGAGGAGATCGGCGCCGCCCATGATGCCTTCCGATCTCTGCATGACGAGGCGGGCGATGTCGCGGCGGCGCACGTCGCTCGTGATCGCCGCCGCCTCCTCTTCCTGGACGCCGAGCTCCTCGAGCGTCGCACGCCCGAAGCGCAGCGCCGATTCGAAGGTCTCGCGGAGCTGGTAGTCGACCTGCAGCTTCATGAGATCGATGGCGTGGATGCGGTCGTAGGCGCGCACGAAGGTGCGCACCTGCGGGAACTCCTCCTGGACGATGTCGACGATCTTCAAGGCGGCTTCGCGGTCGTCGACGCAGACGCAGACGATCCGCGCCCGGCCGATGCCGGCGGCGCGCAGCACGTCGAGCCGCGTCCCGTCGCCGTAGAAGACGCGAAAGCCGAAGCGCGCCGCCGCGCGGATCCGGTCGACGTTCTTGTCGATCACCGTCACCGAGGTGCCGGCGGCGAGGAGGACCTGATCGACGACCTGCCCGAACCGGCCGAAGCCGACGACGAGGACCGACCCGCCGGCACCGGCGAAGTCGTCGGGCTCGGGCTCCGGCCGCCCGGCGCGGCGGCGGGCGAGGGCGAGGTCGAGCGCCTTCGCGGCCATCGGCGCGACCAGCATGGTGAGCGCGGCGAGCGCGGTCACGAACTGCGCCGCCGGCCCGGTCAGGAGACCGAGGCTGCCTGCAAGCGGCAGGACCACGAAGGCGAACTCGCCGGCGGTGGCGAGGAGCGCACCGCCGCGGACCGCGTCCGAGCGCGGCGACCCGAAGATCCTGAGCAGGACGGCGACGATCGCCGCCTTGACGGCAACCGTCGCAAGCGTCGCAGCGACGAGCCAGAGCCAATGCGCCCGCACGACGCCGCCGTCGATCGACATGCCGACGCTCATGAAGAAGAGCCCGAGCAGCATGCCGCGGAACGGCTCGATGTCGGCCTCGAGCTGATGGCGGAAGTTCGACTCGGCGAGGAGCACGCCGGCGAGGAAAGCGCCCATCGCCATCGAGAGCCCGGCCTTGTCCATGACGAGCGCGGCGCCGAGCACGACGAGCAGCGCCGAGGCGGTCATCACCTCGCGGGCGCCGCTCGAGGCGAGGAGCTGGAAGAACGGGTTGAGGCCGTAGCGCCCGACGAGGACGACCGCGGCAAGCGCGGCGAGCGCGGTGGCGATGCCGATCAGCATGTCGACGCTGGCGCCGTGCTCGCGGAACACCCCGGCCGACGCGAGGAGCGGCATCAAGGCCAGGATCGGCGCGATCGAGAGGTCCTGGAACAACAGGATGGCGAAGGAGCGCTGGCCGTAGGAGGCCTGGAGGTCGCCGCGCTCCTCGAGCATCTGCAGCGCGATCGAGGTCGCCGACAGCGCCAGCGCGATCCCGACGACGACGGCGCTCCGCAGCACGAGCCCGCTCGCGACCGCGGTGGCCGCAAAGACCGCGACCGTCACGCCGAGCTGCGCCGCGCCGAGCCCGAAGATGTCGCGGCGCATCGAGATCAGCCGCGACAGCTTGAGCTCGAGCCCGACGATGAAGAGCAGGAGCACGACGCCGAGCTCGGCGACGCCGCGGACCGTCTCGGGCTCGCCGATGAGCGACAGGCCGGACGGGCCGATGACGATGCCGGCGGCAAGGTAGCCGAGGACGCCGGAGAGGCCGAGGCGCCGGAACAGCGGCACGGCGATCACCGCCGCGGCGCAGAAGATCAGCACCGGCGGCAGGAAGCTCGCATGCGCGACAGGATCTGGCATGCCTGCGCAATACCCGCCGCGCCCGGCCGCTGCAAACCGGCGCTGAGGCATCACCTCCCCGGAGGGAGAGGCTGGGCAGGACCGCGTCGGCGTCTGTCAACAAGCCACGCGATCACGAGAGCAATGCCGATGACGAGGGCCTGATACAGCGGAGCAAAAAGGACGACCAGCCCGGCAAGGCTCTGCGTGCGGCTGCTCGGACCGAGGAAGGCATCCCAATAGAGCCAGATCGCGAGCACTGCGGCGATCGCAAGCCCGACGAGCACGATCCGTCGCGGGCTTTCGCTGCGGGTGATCCTGCGCCCGACCCAGTATCCGAGCGGTACCGGCGTCGACGCCCACAGGCAGAGCGGCAGGCGCCAGGCAGGCCCGAAATTGTCCATGCCGAACAGGACCAGCGCAATGCCGGTCAGCGGCCCAAGAGCCGCCACGAGCCGCATGAGGGTGAGCGTCATGTCGGTGCTCCCAGGAAAGCCTCCCGCTTGACACCTCGTCCACCCTCCTCGCACATCGGCAGAGGATGGCCCCAAAACCCCCGCTCGACATACTGCTCTGCGCGCCGCGCGGCTTCTGCGCCGGGGTGGTGCGGGCGGTCGATGCCGTCGAGCGGGCGCTGGCGCTGTACGGGCCGCCGGTCTATGTCCGGCACGAGATCGTGCACAACAAGTACGTCGTCGAGGGCCTGAAGGCGAAGGGCGCCGTGTTCGTGCGCGAGCTCGACGAGATCCCGGCGACCGCGGCGCCGGTGATCTTCTCGGCTCACGGCGTGCCGAAATCGGTGCCGCAGGCGGCCGCCGGGCGGCGGCTTTTCGCCATCGACGCGACCTGCCCATTGGTCACGAAAGTTCATCGCGAGGCCGAGATTCATCACCGGCGGGGACGTCACGTGATCCTCGTCGGCCACGCCGGCCACCCGGAGGTCGCCGGGACCATGGGCCAGCTGCCGGCGGGCGCCATCACGCTGATCGAGACGCTCGCCGACGTCGAGCGGCTCGCCCCGCCGGATCGCGAGAACCTTGCCTATGTGACGCAGACGACGCTCTCGGTCGACGACACGCGCGAGATCGTCGAGGCGCTGACGGCGCGCTTCCCGGCGATCGTCGGGCCGCACAAGGAGGACATCTGCTA
>DAINQO010000174.1:0-6831 GCA_036742625.1 Microvirga sp. | reverse complement strand
AACCCTCGAGACCCCGCCCTGCGGGGGCGGGCTCGAGCGCCGCGTCAACCCGGGCCCGCGGTGAGGCGCGCCCGGACCGCCGGCTCGGATCGGGCCCCGGCCTCTCGCGAAGCCGAAAGCTCTTCTCCTTGCCGATGCCGCCCCACGTCACGACGCCTCATGAGCGCGCCCCTCTGCCGGGCGGGACGGATGAGACATAGGACGGAGTTCCGCGGGTGTCAAGGACTATTTTCGGCGATGGCTGAGGGATAGCTCGCGTTCGTCATCGGCTGCGGCCGCTGCGCCAAAGCGGCAGCGGGTCCGTTGACATCAGACGATCGCCCGCAACCCCTCGAAGCCGATGAACAGGCCGACGAGTATGATCACCGCCGCCGACACGTAAGGAGCGCGCTCCGCAAAGCCGGCGAACCCGGACCATCTTTTTTCTGCGTGCCGCACACCCATGCTGCGGCGACGCCAGCCGAAACCATGGTGACGAGGCCGATGCTGAAGCACAGCACAAGGCCGGCCCCGAGGGTGAACTCCTTGAGCTGAAGACAGAGCAAAAGCACCGTGATCGCGGCGGGGCACGGAATCAGGCCGCCGGTCAATCCGAAGGCGACAATCTGTGCTGTCGTGACGCGCGTGGCGCCCCCGAAACGGCGGCGAATATCCTCGGCATGGGCCCGCTCGTGGGCGTCGACATGGGGGTGATCGTGCGCGTGATGATGCCGATGCGACTGCCGCCAGGTCCGCCACGGCATCCATAAGGCAATCGCGATGATGAGGGCGGCGGATGCGACCTGGAAATACGGCTCGCTCGCCTCGGCATCGAGGTTCCGGCCGAAGTAGAGCCCGCCCATGGCGACGGCCCAGACGACGGCGGTGTGCGAGACTGCCGCGGCAAGCCCGAGCAAGATTGCCTGAGCGACCGTGCCGCGCACGGCGACGATGAAGGCCGCCATCATCGTCTTTGAATGACCGGGCTCCAAGCCATGAAGCGCGCCGAGCAGCACGGCGGTCGGGACGAAAAGCCAAGCGCTGCTTGTGCCGCTCTGAATGAGCTCGGGGAGGGAAGCCATAGCCGGCATGTAGTGGCCGGCTCCGGCGTTATACTAGAACGCTCAGGCCCCGCGTTCCGGGTACGGGCCACGCCTGCTCGGCGTCGCCTCGCCGCCTCGACGAGCTTCGGATCGGCGAGCCCTCGACCCCACGACTGCCCAAGCGCATGGATGTGCTTCCGCGGCCCGACGCGGTAGGATCGCTCGGGCCACTTGCGGTTGGGACGTCGCTCGATGCCGTTACACTATGCCGCCAACGTGCTCGGACGCTCGGCCGAATGTCGCGCGGGACAACGCGATCAGGCGACAAAGGACGCGTGAGGCATGTCGGAGCCGGCTCAGCGACGGTGGACGGTCGAGCAGTTCCTCGCCTGGCAGAAGGACCAGCCGGTCCGCTACGAGTTCGTCGGCGGCTTTCCGGTCCGCCTCATGGCGGGCGCGACCAACGTCCATGACGACATCGTGGTGAACCTCATCGCCGAGCTTAAGGCGCAGCTCCGCGGGGGCGGCTGCCGCCCGTTCACCGGCGACGGCGGCATCGAGACGCTGCCCGGCCAGATCCGGCGGCCCGATGCCGGCGTCGACTGCGGCCGGCGCGACCCGAACGCGATGCTGGCGGCCGAGCCCCGCATGGTCGCGGAGGTGCTCTCGCCGAGCACGCGCGACTTCGACACCTTCGAGAAGCTCGAGGAGTACAAGGCGGTCGCCCCGCTCGCGTACCTCCTGGTCATCGAGCCGAACGCACCGGAGGTCGTCCTTTGGTCCCGCGGGACCGACCGTAGCTGGCAGCGGCAAGTCGTGAGCGGGATCGACCGGGATGTCGCCATGCCGGAGATCGGCGTCACGCTCAGGCTCGCCGATCTCTATGACGGCGTCGAGTTCCCCGTCCGTCCCCGCCTGGTCGGGCGCGACGAGCAGCCCGAATAGGCAGCGCTCACCGCAGCGCGAGAAATCCCGCGATTGCCTCGTTGAAGGCGAGCGTGTTGTCGAGGTTCGGCAGGTGCGCGGCGTCGGGGATGATGACGAGCTTCGCCCCCGGCACCGCCTCGGCCATGCGGCGCATCACCTCCGGCGGAGCGCCCATATCCTCAGCGCCGACGACGAACAGCGTCGGCACCGCGATGGCGCCCAAGTCCTTCAGGTAGTCGAGCCGTTTCAGGGCTTCGGCGCAGCCCTTGTAGCCTGTCACGGGCGTTTCGAGGATCATGCGCTCGATCTTGGCCACCACCTCGGGATGCGCGGCGCGGAACGACGGCACCAGCCAGCGCTCGACCGTCGCTTGCAGGATGCCGCGCAGGCCCTCCTTGTCGATGACGGCGAGGCGCTCGTCCCAGGCCTTCACATAGGGCTCGGGCGCATCCGCGCGGGCGTCGCAGCACACGAGCTTGTCGATCCGGCCGCCGTGCTCGATCGCCAGCCCCAGGCCGGTCATGCCGCCGAGCGACAGCCCCATGAACGTCGCCTTGCCGACGCCGTGATGGTCCATGATGCGGATCACGTCGTCGACCAGCATGGCAAAGCTGTACGGCCCGGCGGGCGCCTCGCTGCGGCCGTGGCCGCGCGTGTCGTAGCGCAGGACGCGGTAGCGCGACGTCAGCAACGGGACCTGCGGGTCCCACATGGTGTGGTCGGCCGCGAGGCTGTTCGACAAGACGAGCCACGGCGCCTCGCCGCGCTCCGCGCCGTCGATGCGGGTGAAGAGCTTCGCTCCGGGCACCTGGACGTAGGTCATTCGGCGGCCTCCGCTTCCGCGGAACGCGTCGCCGCGCTCACCGCCGGGATCACCGTCTCGGCCATCAGCACCATGGAGCGGCGGGCGAGCTCGCGGTCGCGCCAGTCCTTGCCGGCGTAGAGCAGGGTGCCGAAGGCGCCGACTTCGGCCTGGAAGGCGAGAAGCTCGTCCGTCACTTTCGCGGGCGAGCCGTGGATGATGAGCTTGTCGCAGATCATGTCGAGCGTGACCTCCTCGTCCGGCATGTCGCGCCGCGTCTTGAACAGCTCGATGCGGCCGTTCTTCTTCAGCTTGGTGAAGAGCGAGTGGTAGTAGTACCGGTAGGGGCTGTCCGGATCGGTGGCGTAGGCCTTGGCGGTCTTGTCGTCGTCGGCGACGAAGACGCTCTTCGCGACGCGCCAGTTCGCGGGGTCGGCCCGCCGGCCGCCGCGCTCGCAGCCCTCGACGTATTTCGGCCAGTGGCTCCTGACCCATTGCGGCATCAGGAAGTTCGCCGAGATCGGCTCCCAGCCGCGCGCCGCCGCCTCGGTGACGCCCTTCGAGAACGGCGCCACGGCGGTGACGACGATCGGCGGATGCGGGCGCTGCAGCGGCTTCGGCAGGAAGCCCTGGCCGATCTCCGGGATGAAGGTGCGCTCGGTCGTCACCTTCCAGTACTTGCCGTTAAGATCGTAGGGCGGCTCGCCGGTCCAGATCGCCAGCACCTGGTTGATCGCCTCGAGGAACATCTCGTTGCGGTTGGCGTCGAGGTTGCCGAACACCTCGGCATCCGAGAGCAGGCCGCCCGGGCTGATGCCGAAGATGAAGCGGCCGTCGAGGAGGTGGTCGAGCATCGCGAGCTGCGCCGCGACCGCGGCCGGGTGGCTGTTCGGCATGTTGACCGTGCCGGTGCCGAGCCGGATGCGCTTCGTCGCCTCGGCGAGCGTCGCGATGAACATCGCGCAGGAGGTGATGTTCTCGGCCTGGTCGGTCGCGTGCTCGCCGACATAGCCCTCGGTGAAGCCGAGCTCGTCGGCGAGGATGAAAGCCTCGCGGTCCTCGCGCAGGGACTGGCGCCAATCCTTGCCGAGCGGGTGGATCGGCATCGTGAAAAAGCCGAGCTTCATCGGGACGCTCCTGGCGGGGATGCACGCTTACGCGCCCGGAGGAGGGCACCTTTCGAGATCATATCGTCTTCCGCGGCCGATCGCGATTTTCAGATGCCAGTCTTGCATCACCGGCCTCATATCCGCCAAGAGGGCGTGGGGCGACGACGAGGGGGGCATGGACGAGATCGGCGCGAGCTTCCGGCAGCGGGTCCCCTACGAGCCGATCCACCGCCGCCGTCCCCTGAAGCTTCCGGGCGATGCCCGCGTCGCGGTCTGGACCATCGTCAACGTCGAGAACTGGAGCCCGGCCGGCCCGATGCCGCGCGCCGTCCTGCCGCCGCCGATGGGCCAGCCGCTCCTGCCCGACCTGCCGAACTGGGCCTGGCACGAGTACGGCATGCGGGTCGGCTTCTGGCGCTTCATCGAGGTGCTCGGCGAGCGCGGCATCAAGGCCACCTTCGCGGTCAACGGCACCGCCTGCCGGGTCTACGAGGAGGCCTGCGCGGCGGCGCGCGAGGCGGGCTGGGAGTTCATGGGCCACGGCTTCGTCCAGCGCCCGATGCACAAGGTCGACGACCAGCGCCGGGCGATCGCCGAGACGATCTCGGCGATCAAGGATTTCACCGGCAAGCCGCCGCGGGGCTGGGAGAGCCCGGGCCTAACCGAGACCGACGAGACCATCGACCTCCTCGCCGAAGCCGGCATCGAATACGTCGCCGACTGGGTGCTCGACGAGCAGCCGGTGCCGATCCGGACGCGAGCCGGCGAGATCGTCTCGGTTCCCTATACGGTCGAGATCAACGACGTCGTCATCAGCGCCGTGCAGCAGCAGCCCTCGGACGAGATCCTGCGCCGCGGCCGCGACCATTTCGATCGCCTCTACCGCGACGGCGCCACGGCGCCGCGCGTGATGGCGATCTCGATCCACCCCTACCTGACCGGCGTGCCGCACCGCATCAAGTACCTCGAGGCGCTCTACGACCACATCCTCGGCCATGACGGCGTGGTGATGTGGACGGGCGCCGAGATCCTCGATTGGTACCGCGCCCCGTCGATTCCGCCTTAGCCGGCACCAAGCTTAGGGTGAGATCGCCTCAGCGCACGGCCTCGCCCGGCCCGCGCGTGCGGCGGCGGGGCGGTGCCACCTCGTAGGCGGGCGGCGATTGCCAGACCGGGCCGCGCGAATAGCTGCGGTCGTAGCCGAGGGGGCTGCCCGGGCTGATGGCGCGCGGGTTCTGGAGCTCGGTCCGGATCGCCCAATCGTCGCTGCTGCCCGACCCCCCGCCGCCACCACCGCCGAACTGCGCGAAGGCCGGGGAAGCGAGCCCGAGGGCGGTTGCGAGAAGCGCGGTGCGCAAGAGCGTCTGCATGGTGTCCTGCCGGAGGTGTGCGCGGGACTTGGCCCGACCGGGATCTAGGGTTACGCCAATCCGGGCGCAACCGGGGATCACGGACTCGCGACCGCGCCGTCGATGCAAACGAGCTCCCGCCGCGGGATCAGGACATGAAAGCTTATCGCGAGCTCGAGCGCCGGTTTGCGCGCGACGCCGTTCTCGGCGACGTCACCGGGCTCTTGCAATGGGACTGCGAGACCATGATGCCGGAGGGCGCAGCCGAAGGCCGGGCCGAGCAGCTCGCGACGGTGAAGCGCATCGCCCACGAGCTCCTCGTCTGCGACGCGACGCAGGACCTTCTCGCCGTCGCCGACGAGGAGGCCGGCGCGCTCGACGAGGCGCAGCAGGCGAACCTGCGCGAGATGCGGCGCAGCTACGCCCATGCCTCGGCGGTTCCGAGCGACGTCGTCGAGGCGAGCTCGCGGGCGGTCTCGAAGGCCGAGAACGCCTGGCGCGCGGCGCGGCGCGAGAGCGACTTCAAGATGCTGCTGCCGCACCTCGAGGAGGTGCTGAGGATCCGGCGCGAGGTCGGGGCCGCGAAGGGCGCGGCGCTCGGGCTCTCGCCCTACGATGCGCTGCTCGACAGCCACGATCCCGATCTGCGCCAGGCGAAGGTCGATCCGCTGTTCGACGATTTGCGCGCCGCGCTGCCCGGGCTCGTCGAGGAGGCCTGCGCGCGCCAGCAGGCGCTGCCGCCGATCGAACGGCCGGCCGGTCCGTTCCCGACCGCGGTGCAGCGCCGGCTCGGCGAGATGCTGGCGCGGGCCGTCGGGTTCGATCTCGACCGCGGCCGCCTCGACGTCAGCCTGCACCCCTTCAGCGGCGGCGCCACCGGCGACGTGCGCATCACCACCCGCTACGACGAGGACGATTTCGCCGGAGCGCTCATGGGCGTGCTGCACGAGAGCGGCCACGCGCTCTACGAGCAGGGGCTGCCGCGGTCCTGGGCGCACCAGCCGGCCGGCGCGGCGCGCGGCATGAGCCTGCATGAGAGCCAGTCGCTCATCATCGAGATGCAGGCCGGGCGCTCGCGCGCCTTCACGCGCTTCCTCGCGCCGCTCCTTCGCCAGGCCTTCGCCGGGGAGGGGCCGGCCTGGAGCGCCGACAACCTGCACCGCATCGCGACGGAGGTGCGGCCGGGCTTCATCCGGGTCGATGCCGACGAGGTCACCTATCCGGCCCACATCGTGCTCCGCTACGACCTCGAGAAGGCGATGATCGCCGGCGACCTCGCCGTCGCGGATCTGCCGGGCGCGTTCAACGCCGGCATGAAGGAGCTCCTCGGGCTCGAGGTTCCGGACGACCGCCGCGGCTGCCTGCAGGACATCCATTGGCCGGCGGGCGCGTTCGGCTACTTCCCGACCTATACGCTCGGCGCCATGACGGCGGCGCAGCTCTTCGAGGCGGCGCTCCGCGCCGAGCCGGCAATTCCCGAGGCGCTCGCCGGCGGCCACTTCACGCCCTTGCGGGAATGGCTGAAGGCGAACGTCCACGCCAAGGGCAGCCTGCTCGAGGCCGACGACCTCCTCACCGCGGCAACCGGACGCCCGCTCGAAGCCGACGTGTTCCGCCGGCAC
>DAINQO010000173.1:4606-6853 GCA_036742625.1 Microvirga sp. | reverse complement strand
GAACAAGGCAATGCCTCCCGACCGCCGTCTTGTCGCGACGTCCGGATAGGAAACAGCGCAGGTTCTGAGAGCGGCTTTAAGCGACGCGCTACAATTTAGCGCTCAGTCGATGCACCGGCGCTGGTCGGCGCTCGCGTCGCGGCGCCGGGCTCACCCGGTGACGCGGGCGAGGAAGGGCGCGAGCGCGGCGAGTGTCGCCGCCGGCACCTCCTCGGGCAGATAATGCCCGCAGTCGAGCGCCTCGCCGGTCACGTCGCCGGCCCAGTCGCGCCAGACGCCGAGGACGTCATACCAGCCCCCGACCTGGCCCTTCGCGCCCCACAGCGCGAGAAGCGGGCAGGCGATCTTGCGCCCCGCCGTCCGGTCGGCCTCGTCGCGGGCAAAGTCGAAGGTCGCGCCGGCCCGGTAGTCCTCGCACATGGCGTGGATCGTCGCCGGGTCGCAGTAGCAGCGCCGGTACTCGGCCATCGCGGCCGGATCGAAGACCTCGCGGCCGCGGTGAAAGTAGAACCCGTCGGGGTTCGCGCCGATCACCCGCTCCGGCAGGTCGAAGGGTTGCGCGAGGAAGAACCAGTGCCAGTAGCCGAGCGCGAAATCCATGCCGGCCCGGCGGAAGTGCTCGCCCGTCGGCACGATGTCGAGGACGGCAAGCCCGCGCACGCGCGCCGGATGGTCGAGCGCCATGCGGTAGGCGACCCGCCCGCCGCGGTCGTGGCCGACGACGGCGAAGCGCTCATGCCCGAGCGCCGCCATCACCGCGACCATGTCGCGCGCCATCGCCCGCTTGGAGTAGGTCTCGTGATCGGGCGTCGCCGGCGGCTTCGAGCTGTCGCCATAGCCGCGCAGATCGGCGCAGACGACGGTGTAATCCCGGGCCAGCGCCGGCGCCGTCAGGTGCCACATGACATGCGTCTGCGGATGCCCATGCAGGAGCAGGAGCGGCGGCCCGCTGCCGCCATGGCGCACGCAGATCGTCGCCTCGGGTGTCGGGAGGAGGGTGCGGGAGAAGGATGGGAACATGGAGGTGGCCTCATCGAGGGGATGGTCGCGCCGTCAGGCCTGCTCGAACTTGATCTGCGAGGTCTTGAACTGGAGCTCCACCTCCGCCCGGATCAGAGCCGCGTTGGATTGCAGCTTTCCGGCCAACTCATTGAACGCCGCCTCATTATTGAGAAAGTTCGCCAGCGCCAGGACGAGCTGGGCGCGTGTGCTCAAGAGATCGTGGAACCGTTCCCCGAGCAGCAGCCGCCTGATCTCCAAATCCTCGAAGACGACCGTCAGGGGCACCACCTCCTGGCCGGAAGGGCTGGCATCGAAGAAATCGCTCGGTACGGCATGGCCGGTGCGCGAACGGTTGAGGTTGGTCGTGATCCGCTGGAGGCGGGCGAACAGATCCTCCACCGCCTCCCACCGATCGGTCAGCACCCTTTGCACGAAGGCGGAGCGGCGGCCGGCGGAAAGCTCGTAGTCCTTCCCGGCTTTAGCGAAGGTGTGCTCGACGGCCTTCTCAGCCGCCTTCTCGGCGGCCTTCCTGCCGAGCGCCAGCAGCGTCACCGCAACCGCGACCAGAAAGGCCAGCGGCCAGCCCATGGCGGCGACCAGATACAGAAGCCAATCGATGGCCCCACCATCGAGCTTGCCCGTAGCCGCGGTTGGCATGGGCGTCTCCTACTCGATCACCTCGTCGGCGCGGGCGAGAAGCGGGCCAACGGCGACGCCGCCGCACCGCCAAGGAGCATCCTGAGCTCACGCCGTCTCATCGTGATCTCCCAACGAAAGCCGCGGGATCGGCGGGCGCGAGTGTGACGGGCGGCCGGGCGGCGTCAAGCGCCTGGCTCGGTCGGTGCGTGCGGGGTGGATGCAGGGAGAGGCAGCACCGCGAAGATGAGCTACGGGCGACGGATGTCGGTCATCTGCACCTTCACCGCGCCGCCGTCCTTGAAGATGCGATAGTCGTATTCGACCGTCGTGCCGTCGCGCAGCGCGAGGCTTGCCGTGCACAGCGCCTCGGCGTCGGTCGACGACCTCGCCTTCAGCGAGTTGTAGTGCGAGGCGTTGAACTTCTGCTGCTTGTTCAGGTCCGACAGCGTGTCCTTCGTCGTCTTGGCGTCGCAGGCCGGGATCTTGCCGATCGCCGAGAGCGAGGTCACGACCTTGAGCAGCGCCATCGCGGCGACGATGACCGTGCAGACGAGGACGAAGCGCTTCAGCCATCGCGGCCCGCCCTTCGCCGACTGGTTCATGGCG
>DAINQO010000173.1:0-4506 GCA_036742625.1 Microvirga sp. | reverse complement strand
GCTCTTGCCCGGCGTCCCGGAGGAATATGGCGGCGGCGGCGGCACCCTGGCGCACGAGATCGTCGTCTGCGAGGAGCTTGCCCGGGCCGGCGTGCATTTCGGCAGCGGCATCCAGTGCATCGTCGCGCGCTACATCCTGGCTTACGGCTCCGAGGCGCAGAAGCAGCGCTGGCTCAAGCGGATGGCTTCGGGCGAGCTCGTCGGCGCGATCGCGATGAGCGAGCCCGGCGCCGGCTCCGATCTGTCCGCCATCGCGACGACGGCCCGCCGCGACGGCGAGACCTATGTCGTCAACGGCTCCAAGACCTTCATCAGCAATGGCTGGCACGCCGGCCTCGTCTGCCTTGCGGTCAAGACCGACACCGCCGTCGCGCCGATGAAAGGCCTGTCGCTTCTCGTCGTCGAGGCGAAGGACCTTGCCGGCTACACGGTCGGGCGCTCGCTCGAGAAGATCGGCATGCACGCCCAGGACACCTGCGAGCTGTTCTTCGACGACGTCCGCGTGCCGGCTGCAAACCTCATCGGCCCGGCCGAGGGCCGGGGCTTCTTCCAGATGATGGAGCAGCTGCCCTACGAGCGCCTGACGATCGGCGCCGGCGCCGTCGCCGCGGCCGAGCGCGCAGTCGCGATCACGGCCGAGTACGTCAAGGAGCGCATGGCCGGCGGGCGGGCGCTGATCGAGTTCCAGAACACGCGCTTCAAGCTCGCCGAATGCAAGACCGAGGCGCGGATCGGCCGCGTCTTCCTCGACCACTGCATCGAGCGCTTCCTCGACGGCTCGCTCGACGAGGTCGCGAGCGCGATGGCGAAGTATTGGCTCACCGAGACGCAGTGCCGGATCATCGACGAATGCGTCCAGCTGCATGGCGGCTACGGCTACATGACCGAATATCCGATCGCCCGCATGTGGGCGGACAGCCGGGTGCAGCGCATCTACGCCGGCACGAACGAGATCATGAAGGAGATGATCGCATGCTCGCTCTGACGCCGAACCGCGCCGGGCTCGCCGAAGCCGATCGCGAGCGCCTGCTCTATCTGTGGAACGCGACCGGCGCCGCCGTCCCCGACCTTTGCGTCCACGAGCTGTTCGAGCGTCAGGCCGCCGCCTCGCCCGAGGCGCTCGCGGTGGTGCACGACGATCGGCGGCTCAGCTATCGCGAGCTCGACCGGCGCGCGAACCAGGTCGCGCATCATCTGCGCAGGCTGGGCGTCGGCCGCGAGACGCTCGTCGGCGTCTGCATGGAGCGCGTGCCGGAGCTCGTCGTCGCGCTCCTCGCGGTATGGAAGGCCGGCGGCGCCTATGTGCCGCTTGACCCGGCCTATCCGCCGGAGCGGCTCGCCTTCATGGTCGGCGACGCCGGCGCGCGCGTGCTGCTGACGCAGGAGAAGCTGCGAGCGCTGTTTCCGGCCGCCGGCGACGGCGTCGTCTGCCTCGAGACGGATTGGCCGGCGATCGCGAAAGAGAGCGCCGAGCGCCCGGCCGCCGGGGCGCTGCCGTCGAACCTCGCCTATGTGATGTACACCTCGGGCTCGACCGGCCAGCCGAAGGGCGCGATGATCCTGCACAGCGGGCTCGTCAACTATCTCACCTGGGCGATCGAGGCCTACGGCGTCACGGCCGGCGGCTCGGTGCCGGTGCACTCCTCGATCTCCTTCGACCTCACTGTGACGAGCCTGTACCCGGCGTTGCTTGCCGGGGGGCATGTCGAGCTCCTGCCCGAGGATGCCGGCGCCCAGAACCTCGTCGCCGCGTTGCGGCGGGCGAAAAACCGCACCCTCGTCAAGATCACGCCGGCCCATCTCGAGCTCCTCGGCCGGACCTTCGCGGCCGACGAGGTCGTCTGCATGACCCGCTGCTTCGTCATCGGCGGCGAGAACCTGCGCGCCGAGAACCTCACGCTGTGGCGGAACTTCGCCCCGGCGACGCGGCTCATCAACGAGTACGGCCCGACCGAGACGGTGGTCGGCTGCTGCGTCTACGAGGTCGGGCCGGACGACCCGCACGACGGCTCGATCCCGATCGGGCGGCCGATCGCCAACACGCAGCTCTATGTGCTTGGCGCCGATCTCGAGCCGGTGCCGCCCGGCGCGGTCGGCGAGCTCTACATCGGCGGCGCCGGCGTCGCGCGCGGTTACCTCAACCGGCCCGAGCTGACGGAGGAGCGCTTCGTCGCCGACCCGTTCTTCGGCGGTCCGGAGGCGCGCATGTACAAGACCGGCGACCTCGCCCGCTACCGCCCCGACGGCGTGCTCGAATATCTCGGCCGCGTCGACAGCCAGGTGAAGATCCGCGGCCACCGGGTCGAGCTCGGCGAGATCGAGGCGGTGCTCGCCGGCAACGCCCGGGTCCGCGCCTGCGTCGTCCTTGCCCGCGAGGACGCACCCGGCGACAAGGAGCTCGTCGCCTATGTGGTTCCCGAAGGCGAGGCGCCGGCGGGCGGCCTCGCGCCGGCGCTGCGCGCCTTCCTCAAGGAGCGCCTGCCCGAGTTCATGGTGCCGGCGCATTTCATTGCCGTGGCTGCGTTTCCCCTCACGCGCAACGGCAAGATCGACCGCGATGCCTTGCCGCCGCCGGCCGGCGGCGATGCCCCGGCGCCCGCCGACGACGATCTCCCGCGCACCGAGACCGAGCGGACGCTTGCCGCGATCTGGGCGAAGCTCCTCAAGCGCGAGCGGATCGGCATCGGCGAGGACGTGTTCGATCTCGGCGCGCATTCGCTTCTGGCAATGCGGGCGCTGTCGCAGATCCGCGACGCCTTCGACGTCAATGTCCCGACCCGCAACCTCTTCGAGCACCCGACGGTCGCCGGGCTTGCCGGCGTGATCGACCGGCTGACCTTCCTCGAAGCCTCGAACGGCGGCGGCGGCGACGGCGCGCGCGAGGAGATCCGTTTGTGAGCATCGCCGAGTTCCTCTCCGAGCTGCGCCGGCGCGACGTCGAGGTCGCGATCGACGGCGACGAGCTGCGCTGCAGCGCCCGCGCCGGCGCGCTGACGCCGGAGCTGCGCGACCAGCTGAAGGAGCGCAAGACCGACATCCTCGACTTTCTGCGCCAGGCGAAGACGCTCGCGGCGCAGGCGCGGGCGATCGTGCCGCTGCAGCCGCGGGGAACCGGCGTGCCGGTGTTCGCGGTGCCGGGGCATAACGGCGACGTGTTCTGCTACCGCCTGTTCGCGCGCCATTGTCCCGAGGCGCCCTTCTTCGGCCTGCAGCCGCCGGGACTGGACGGCCGCGACCGGCCGCTGACCCGGCTCGAGGACCTCGCCCGCTATTTCGCGGCGCAGATCAGAGCCGCCCATCCCGGCGGCCCGGTCATCATCGCCGGGTTCTGCGCCGGCGGCGTCGTCGCCTTCGAGCTCGCGCGCCAGCTCGAGAGCGCGGGCACGCCGGTCCGCTTCCTGGCGCTGTTCGGCAGCCCCTACCCGATCTTCTTCCGGCCGCTCCGGCGCACTTGGAACGGGCTCGGCGCCCACGCCCGCAAGCTCGTCGCGCGCTCGTCGGGCGGCTCGCTCGCCTACCTTGCCGAGCGGGTGCGAGAGCGCAAGCTCCGGCGCGACGACCCTCTCCTCGCGCTGCGGGTCGAGGTCGAGCGCGCGACGATCGCTGCGGTGCGCGGCTACACGCCGGGCCATTTCCCCGGTCGCCTGTGCCTGTTCCTGCCGACGAACGCGTGGGCCCGCACCCGCTTCGGGGCGCCGCTCTGGCGGCGCGTCGCGCGAACCTGCGAGGAATATCCGGGCCCCGATGGCTGCGGCGCCGACGACCTCCTCATCGAGCCGCACGCCGGCGCCCTCGCGGCGCTGTTCCGGCAGTGCCGGGGTGAGGGCGAGACGTCTTAAAGCTCGCCAGGCGACGGGCGCTCGAAGCGCTGCGCCGCCGCTTTACGCCTTGCGCATCAGGGCCGCTGGCGCTTTAAGACTTGCAACGGCAAAAGAAACGCCGAACCCGGGCACTGGAGGAAACCTGATGCGCAGCTTCACCACATCCCTCATCGCCGCCGCGGCCGTGACGGCCGCCGCCGGCCTCGCGCCCGCCTCTGCCGCCGACATGCGGCTCATGACCGGGCCGCAGGGCGGGGTCTGGATCCCGCTCGGCGGGCAGCTCAAGGACATGTGGGAGAAGGCGATCCCCGGGCTCTCGGTCACCTCGATGCCCGGTGCCGGCATCGCCAACGTGCGCGGCATCGAGGAGGGCAAGACCGAGGTCGGCTTCGGCAACTCGATCTCGACCGTCGATGCGATCATGGGCAACGCGCCCTTCAACAAGCCGCACAAGAAGGTCTGCAACATCGCGACCCTCTACCCGCAATACTTCCAGGTCGTGGTGCCGGCCAACGCCGGCATCAATTCGGTGAAGGACCTCAAGGGCAAGGCCCTCGCGGCGCAGCCGCGCGGCAACACCGCCGAGATCATCACCCAGCACATCCTCAAGGTGAACGGGCTCTCCTACAACGAGGTCAAGCCGAGCTTCATCTCCTACACCGACGCCGTCGAGCAGATGAAGGAC
>DAINQO010000172.1:0-6897 GCA_036742625.1 Microvirga sp. | reverse complement strand
CTCGCGGCGCTCGACGGCGTCTCCTACGCCGCTCTGGTGTTCCTGGTCTCGGTCGGCCTGAGCCTGATCTTCGGCGTCATGCGCATCGTCAACGTCGCGCATGGCAGCCTCTATGCCTATGGGGCCTACGCGGCCGCGACCATCGGCATCGCGGTCGCACCGATCTCGCCCTGGCTGACCTATCCGGGCCTGCTTCTCGCCGCGATCGGCATCGGGGTGGTGATCGGGGGCCTGCTCGAGCGCTTCCTGCTGCGGCTGGTCTACGGCAAGGACGAGGCCCTCCAGCTCCTGATCACCTTCGCGGTGTTCATGATCCTCGACAACCTGCAGCGCCTGATCTGGGGCGTGCAGCCGATCTTCGCCGCCGTGCCGCTGCAGCTCCTGCCCAACATCACCGTGCTCGGCGTCGGGTACACCTCGTATCAGACGCTGCTCTTGCCGGGCGTCGCGATCCTGACGCTCGTCGGCCTGCGCTATTTCCTTCGCCATACGTTGAGCGGCGCCGTCATCCTGGCGGTGACCGAGGACCGCGAGGCGGCGACCGCGGTCGGCATCGATCCTCAGCGCGTGTTCCTGACCACCTTCATCCTCGGTGCGATCCTCGCCGCGCTCGGCGGCGCGCTCGCCTCGCCGACAACCTCGCTCCTGCCCGGCATCGGCACCGACATGATCGTGCTGTCGTTTGCCGTCGCGGCGACGGCGGGGCTCGGGCAGATCGAGGGCGCCGCCGTCGCGGCGGTGATGATCGGGCTCGCGCGCGCCTTTGCGATCTACACCTATCCGGAGTTCGAGGTGCTGATGCCCTATCTGATCATGGTCCTGGTGCTGCTGCTGCGACCGCAGGGCCTCTTCGGGGCCGCCCGCGTAAGAAGGATCTGATGGCGCGCCGGCTCCCTCTCCTCCTCGTTGCCGGGCTCGTCGGGCTTGCGGCGGTCGTTCTGCTGCCGCTGCTCTCGCACAGCCTTGTGACGCTTTTGTCCCTCGTTCTCGCCAAGGGCATCGTCGTTCTCGGCATCATCGTCCTGCTGCAGGCCGGGCAGGTGTCGTTCGGGCACGCGATGTTCTTCGCTGCCGGTGCCTATGCGGTCGCCTTCTACGGTCGTTACGTCGGCACCGGCGACATCCTGCTCTACCTTGTCTTCGGCGCCGTCTCCGGCGGCGTGCTCGGCCTCGTCGTCGGCCTGTTCGTGGTGCGCTACCGCGAGATCTTCTTCGGCATGCTCAATCTCGCCTTCTCGATGGTGCTGTGGTCGCTGCTCGAGAAGATGTTCCACTACACCAACGGCGCCGACGGCATCCGGGTGGCGCGGCCGACGATCGCCGGAATGAGCTTCACGCCCGAGGGCTTCTCGTACGTGCTGCTCTATCTGAGCTTCGCGATCGCGCTCGCGGCCTTGTTCGCGGTTCAGCGCTATCTCGACAGCCCGCTCGGCCACATGCTGCGGGCGATCAAGAGCAACGAAACGCGCCTCGAGTATCTCGGCGTTTCGGCGCGGCGCGTGCTGCTTGCCGGCTATGTGATCTCGGCCGTCCTCGGCGGGATCGGCGGCAGCCTGGTCGCGGCGATTCAGCAGATCGCGACGCCGGAATTCGCCTACTGGACGAAATCCGGCGAGTTCGTGTTCATCGCCATCCTCGGCGGGGCGGGCCACGCGCTTGGCGCCTTCGCCGGCGCGGCGGTGTTCGAGTTCGTCCGCTTCTACGCCTCGGCCCAGCTCGCCGACGCCTGGCAGATGATCCTTGGCGGCGTGCTGATCGCGATCATCCTGCTCGCGCCGGCGGGGCTGATCGGGTTCATCGGACGTCGCGACCGGGCGGCTCGCGTCGGATGACGGGCAACATCGTCCTCAGCGCGCGCGGGCTCGTCATCCGCTTCGGCGGCGTGATCGCGGCCGACGGCGTCGATCTCGATGTCGTCGACGGCGAGCACCTCGCGATCATCGGCCCGAACGGCGCCGGGAAGACCACCTTCCTCAACATCGCGACCGGCTACCTGAAGCCGCAGGCCGGTCGTGTCGCGTTCCTCGGCGAGGACATCACGGCACACTCGCCGCGGGCGATCACGCGCCTGGGGATCGCCCGCGCGTTCCAGATTCCTCAGCTCTTCCTCGACCATACGGTGATCGAGAGCCTCCTGATCGCGGCCGCCTCGCGCGCCGGCCGCTTCACGACCATGCGCGATCTCCACGATCTGCCGGAACGGGAGGAGATGATGCGGCTCTTGGCGCTCGTCCGGGCCGACGATGTCGCGCATCAGAGGGCGATCGTGCTTCCGGAAGGCAAGCGCAAGCTCATCGATATCGCGATGGCGCTCGCGCTCAGGCCGAAGCTCGTGCTCATGGACGAGCCGACCTCGGGCGTCGCTTCGGCCGAGAAATTCGCGATCATGGACGTGCTCGTCGCGGCGCTCGACGCGCAAGGCGTCACCTCGGTCTTCGTCGAGCACGATATGGAGGTGGTCGAGCGCTACGCCGACCGGGTCGCGGTGTGGAGCAGCGGCAAGATCCAGACCGTCGGCCCGCCGGCCGAGGTACTGAAGGACCCGGCCGTGATCGGCCAAGTGATCGGGATCTGACGATGCTCTCGTTCGAAGGCATCCGGGTGTCGATCGCGGGGGTGGCGGTTCTGCGGGACCTGAGCTTCTCCGTCGCGGCCGGGTCGACGGCGGCGTTGATCGGGCGGAACGGCGCCGGCAAGACCACGACGGTGCGCACCGTGATGGGCTTCACGACGGCGACCGGCAGGATCGGGTTCGACGGCGCCGACCTCAGTCGCGTCGCTCCGCACAGGCGACCGGGGCTCGGGATCGGATACGCGCCGGAGGACCGGCGCCTGTTCTCGGCCTTCTCGGTCGAGGAGAACCTCGTGCTGCCGGCGCGCGTCGCGAGGCTCGGGGCGGCCGAGACGAGACGCCGGCTCGACCGCGCCTACGGCGTGATGCCCGAGCTTGCCGAGCTGCGTGAGCGCCCGGCCGGATCGGTCTCCGGCGGTCAGGGGAAGATGGTCGCGCTCGGGCGTGCGCTGATGCTCGGCACGAAGCTCGTGATCCTCGACGAGCCGTTCCAGGGCCTCGCGCCGGTGCTCGCGCAGCGCTACGCCGAGGCGCTGCGCCGTCTGCGCTCGCAGGATCGCGGCATCACGCTCCTGATCACCGAATCGAACCCGAAGCTGCTCGCCACCTTCGCCGACACGATGCTGACGATCGAGCGCGGCGAGATCGCGCTCACCGAGGCTGCCCGGCCGGGAGCGGCGACCGGGCCGTAGGCGCCGCGGCCCGGTCTCTGCTGAGAGGTCAGAGCTCCATCTTCATCGGTTCCGGGAAGTACCGGAACCCGTCGCCCCGCTTCGCCACGTGGCCGATGCCGGGCCAGGCGAAGTGATAGGCGAGCAGCGGGATCTTCTTGTCGGCGACCATGCCGAGCATCTTCACCCGCGTCTGCGCCGATTGCTTCGGATCGGTGTCGTACATGAATTCGGTCAGCGGCTTCTCGAGCAGCAGCACCGGATGATGCGCGAGATCGCCGATGTAGCACAGCGACTTGCCGCCTGAGTTGATCATGAAGATGGTATGGCCGACCGTGTGCCCGGGGGCGAGGATCGCCTGGATGCCGGGCAGGAACTCCTCGCCGTCCTTGATGAAGTGGATGCGGTCGCGGACCGGCGTGAGGTTCTTGCGCGCCGTGTCGAGGAAGACCTTGAACGCCTGCGGCACCTTGGTCTCGTCGGTCCAGAAATCGTAGTCGGCCTGGGTGATGTAGTATTGCGCGTTCGGGAAGTTGCGCGAGCCGTCGTCGGCGACGCAGCCGCCGCAATGGTCGATATGGGCGTGCGACATCACCACCGCATCGACGTCCTTCGGATCGATGCCGGCCTGCTTGAGCGTGCTCATGAGCTTGCCGGTCGTCGGGCCGAAGATCTTCAGGCTGCCCATGCCGGTGTCGAAGAGGACGAGCCGGTCGCCGGTGTTGAGCACCAGCACGTTCTGCTCGAGGACGGCGTTGTCGATCGGCAGGAAGTTCTCGTTGAGCTGGCGATCCATCTCCTCCTTGCTCAGCCCGGTGAAGTTGGTGTGCGGGTCGCCGAGCGGCAGCGTGCCGTCCGATACGATCGTCGCCTCGGCGCTGCCGAGCTTGAATCGATAGAAATACGGCGCCGGGGTGTTGAGCAGCGGCGCCTTGCCGAAAGCGCGGTCGAACGAGCTGATCGCCAGCGCGCCGGCGGCGGACGCTCCGGCAAGCAGGCTGCGGCGCGAAACGGAAAAATCGATCTTGGACATGTCGGACACTCCTCATTGGACGGAGTCGGACGCAACATCATCAGCGTACTCGCGTGCCGCCGGCCCGACAACGAACGAAATGCGGATCGGACTGACGCGTCGCTCTATGCCGGAAGCGGTCCTTGGCTTGAGGCGCAATTCGCAATCATGAGTTCAGCCGCACGACGGGCGCGGCAACGCGTGGCACGAGGACGTTGACACAGGCGGGCTTGCCGCTCCGTATCGCGCGCTCCAGCGCCGGGAGAAGCTGATCGGCGGTCGTCACGAGCTCGCCGTGTCCGCCGAGCGCCTTGACGACTTCGTCGTACCGGGTCGGCAAGAGCTCGCAGCCATGGGCGCGCTGCGCGCCATAGGTTCGGAGCTGGATCTGATGCTCCGCGTTCCAGGCCGCATCGTTTCCGATCACCGCCACGAAGGCGAGCCCGTAACGGACGGCGGTGTCGAACTCGGCCATGTGGAATCCAAACGCCCCGTCCCCCGACAGCGCGATGATCGTCGCCTGCGGGTCGGCCGCCCGCGCTCCGAGCGCAAACGGGATGGCAGCGCCGATCGAGCCGGCGACCCCGTTGATGATGCGCCGGGGTGTGCCGACCAGGCACTGCCCCCACTGGCCGATCTCGCCGCCGTCGCAGATGAAGAGCGGCTTTTCCGCCTCCCGCAGCGTGCGGTCGATCGTCCTGCAGAGGGTCACCGGATCGACCCCTCCGCTGCCGGACGAGCGGGGCGCCTCCCATTCCGGCGGTCGATACGCAATCGCCCGGGTCGCCTCGCGGTACCAGGCGTCGTCGGGATCGCGGCTCCATCCGGCCCTCGACAGCTGATCGGCGGCGAAGGCCGGGTCGGCGAGCACGCTCAGCACCAGCCGGCCGCGCTTCTCGCGAGCGACCCGCTCGACGGCGTCCGCCTCCGGGTCGATGACGATGAACCGGCAGTTGGCATCGACGAACGGCGGCTCCCCGAAGCGAAGCGTGAAATCGTGCCGCTTTCCGAGCAGCAGGATCAGGTCGGCGCGGGGAAGCAGGTCTGCGAACGCTCCCAGGCTGGGATCGTTCAACCCGCGCGGACTTTCCATCCCGATCGCCGGCACCTTGAGGGCGGCGCCGAGGCGCGCCAATTCCTCGCCGGCGGCTGGGCGGCATAGCAGGGGACCGGCGAGGATCAGCGGCCGCTCGGCGCTCGCGAGAGCAGCCAGGACACTGCGGACTTCAAGCTGGCTGAGCGTTCGCCCCGCCGAATCGGCCGGAGCGAGCCCTGTCTGCCGGTCCGTGACGGCGTCCGCTTCCAAGAAGTCGAAGGGGAGGCTGACGTGAACCGGACCGGGGCGGCCGGACATCGCGAGCCGAAACGCCCTTTCCACGTCATCCTCGAGCTCTGAGCCGGAACGCACCGTCCAGGAGGCCTTCGCGACAGGTTCCGCGAGCTCGGCTTGGCGCATCTCCTGGAAGCTGCCGCGCCCGATCTCGCCGAGACTTGCGTGCCCGGACAGGAGGACGACGGGCGACTCCGCCGCGAGCGCCGTGTAGAGAGCCGGCACGGCGTTCGCGTGCCCGGGTCCGCCGGTGACGAGAGCAACGCCGCACGCACCCGTCACACGCGCCCAAGCATCGGCCATATGCACGGCGGCGGCTTCGTGGCGGCAGTGGACGAGCCTGAGACCGGTCTCGAGAACCGCATCGAAGATCGGCATGATGTGGTTGCCCGAGAGCGTGAACACGGTGCGGGCGCCGGCGCGCTCGAGCGCCCGCGCCACGACGTCCGCACCGCGCGGCTGCATGGAATCTCTCGCCGTCACCAGCCCCATCCCCGCGGTTGCTCCGGAACTGGTATTGTACATTGCGGGGGTGCTGGTCCAGGAGCACGACGATGGAGATGCGGGACTTCGGCCGAAGCGGGATTCGCGTATCGCTGCTCGGCTTCGGGTGTGGAGCGGTCGGCGGGCTCATGGTCCGCGGCGATCCCGCCGACCAGGAACGGACGATCGCCCGCGCTCTGGAGGCAGGCGTCAATTACTTCGATACGGCGGTGCAGTATGGCGAGGGCGCCTCCGAACGAAACCTCGGCCGCATCCTGAAGAAGCTCAAGCCGGCCGACGCCGTCGTCGGCACGAAAATGCGCCTGCAAGCCGCCGACACGAACCGCATCGAGAGCGCGATCAGGCAATCGCTCGAGGGCAGCCTGGAGCGGCTCGGCCGGGATCACGTCGACGTCTTCTACCTGCACAACCCGATCACCCGCGCCGGCGGCGGAGATGCCCTCAGCCAACGACAAGCCGTCGAGGAGGTCGCGCCCGCGTTCGACCGGCTGCGCCGCGAGGGCAAGATCCGGATCCCGGGGTTCACGGCGATCGGCGACACGGACGTGCTGGGCGCCGTCACCGACACCGGCATGTTCGGCGCCGCTCAGGTCACCTACAACATGCTCAACCCATCGGCCGCCGGCGCGCTCCCGGCCGGATACCCGGCACAGGACTATGCGCGGCTGCTCGATCGCACGCAGGCGGCCGGGGTCGGCGTCGTCGGAATCCGCGTGCTGGCGGGCGGGGCGTTGTCCGGCTCGGCGGAGCGCCACCCGATCGCAAGCCCGCCGCCGGAGCCGATCGGTTCGGCTCTCACCTATGCGGC
>DAINQO010000171.1:0-6959 GCA_036742625.1 Microvirga sp. | reverse complement strand
GACGCGGCCGTCGCACCGATGAGCATGATGGAAAGTGCCAGAGCAATGTGTTTCAAAGGCAGTCCTCCGCAGGATTGTTTGGTCGCTCGATGTCAACATCTGAAATTCAACTTTGTTCCTCTGATTCAAAATAATATGACTAGAACCATTTCTGGCAAGATATTTGGTATATCTTTCGGTCGCCACCTTCTCGGAAGTACTCTCAGGAATACAGGCGCTCGCGAAGATCGCCAGCCGGGCGGGCTGGCGACGCAACACGCGTCGTGCGATACAAACACCATGAGCGGATGGCTGATGCAGGCGATTTACCCCGGAACGTCACCGGAAACGCCGAAGACAGTCGAGATGTGGGCCGTTTGGGTTTCGGACCAGGCGAAGGCTGCGGGCGCACTCGCCGAAGCGGCTGGGGTCAGCGATCTTCCTAGCGCCACGTTATGTGACCTGTCGGACGACGACATGAGAAGCTTGGGGCTCAGCGAGGAAGGCCAGGTCGCTCGCGTCCGTTGCATCTTCTAGCGGAGGAGCGCCAGATCTGACCCGTCGCCCGAGCTTCCGCCTGTCGAGACCTCAAACGGGCGGATCAGTGTGCACTGATCGCCCCCACGGGGAAGGCCGGCAGGCCATTCCATCAGGAAAATGAGCGATGAACCCCGAAGGCGCCACTCCGACCTCATTAGGTTTCGGAGCCGAGAGACACATCGAGAAGTCGCGGTCAGCAAGCGAGCCTAAAGAAAAGGTCGAGCATCTGACATGCGCGGTCGAAGCTCTCCTCTTGCATGTCAGTTCTTTGGAGGGTGAAGCGCGGGCAGGTCGGGTTGTTGCCGTCCCGAAGCAGGGCGGGATGCAGGTCGAGGACCTCAACGCCGAGAATGACGGGTAGGCTTTAATGTTTGAGCGCCGGGGGCCGACCTACACGGATTACGGCAGCGATGCACCAAGGCAGCGGTTGCGCGCGAAGTGGTGGCTCGCCACGGGGGGAACCCTCGTCGCCTCCATCCTGGCCTTCGTGCTGTTTCGCCTTTGGTGAGGCAGCACCGACGGCGCGAGTCGGTGCCGATGTCCGGAACCAATCCCGCGCGCCGGCCGTTGTGCGTCGTTTATCGACGCAACATCGCGGGGAGCAGTCGCCATGGCCACCCTGTGCGACATCTGTCACGTGCGTCCCGCAACCGTTCGCGCCGAGGTCGTCAGCAACGGCCGGCGCGAGACTCTCAACCTCTGCGATGTCGACTATCGGCGGCTTGCCCGCCAGCAGCGCTCGAGCTCGCCGCTCGAGAGCCTTTTTGGTGGGCGCGGCAGCCTGTTCGACGATTTCTTCGACGACGATGGGTTCTTCGGCCGCAGCTCCGGCCGCGGCCGGGCGCCGGAGGAGGATGAGGCCGGCGCCCCGGAGGGCGCCGCGCGGGGCGGGTCGTCCGGGGGCCCGGCCCGCGCCCGCGGCGGCGCGGCCCGGAGCGGCGGCGGGGCCGAGAACCTGTCCGAGCACGCGATGGAGATCCTGCAGCAGGCGGCGCGGCGCACGGCCGAGTCCGGGCGGCGCGAGGTTGACACCGAGCACCTGCTGCTGGCGCTCACCGAGAGCGACGTCGTCCGCACCATTCTCGAGCAATTCAAGGTCTCGCTCGACGATCTGCGCCGCCAGGTCGAGCAGGAGACCACGCGCGAGAGCGGCCGGAAGCGCCGGCGCGACGGTGAGGACGACGAGGCGGCCGAGGTCGGCGTCTCGCCGCGGGTCAAGGACGCGCTCGCCCGCGCCTTCGCCGCGTCGCGCGACTTCGGCCATTCCTATGTCGGGCCCGAGCACCTCCTGATCGGGCTTGCCGAGGAAGGCGAAGGGGTCGCAGCCGACGTGCTGCGCCGCTACGGGCTCACGCCGCAGGCGATCCGCCAGCAGGTCACGAAGGTCGTCGGCCGGGGCGCCGAGGAGGGCCGGGTCGACACGCCGACCAACACCCCGAACCTCGACAAGTACTCCCGGGATCTGACGAAGCTCGCCCGCGAGGGCAAGCTCGACCCGGTGATCGGGCGGGCGAAGGAGATCGAGACGACGATCGAGGTGCTGGCCCGGCGCAAGAAGAACAACCCGGTGCTGATCGGCGAGCCAGGCGTCGGCAAGACCGCGATCGTCGAGGGGCTCGCCCAGCGCATCGTCGCCGGCGAGTGCCGGAGTCGCTCCGCGACAAGCGCCTCGTCGAGCTGTCGGTCAACGCCATGGTGGCGGGCTCGAAGTACCGCGGCGAGTTCGAGGAACGGGTCCAGCAGATCCTCAAGGAGGTCACGGCCGAGCAGGACCGCATGGTGCTGTTCATCGACGAGATCCACACCATCGTCGGCGCCGGCCAGGGCGGCGGCGAAGGCGGGCTCGACATCGCCAACACGTTCAAGCCGGCGCTCGCCCGCGGCGAGCTCAACCTCATCGGCGCGACGACGCTGAACGAGTACCAGAAGCACATCGAGAAGGACGCGGCGCTCGAGCGGCGCTTCCAGCCGGTGCTGGTGCCGGAGCCGACGGTCGCGCAGACGATCATGATCCTGCGCGGCCTGCGCGACCCGCTCGAGGCGCACCACAAGGTGGCGATCACCGACGAGGCGATCATCGCCGCGGCTGAGCTCTCCGACCGCTACGTCACCGGGCGCTTCCTGCCCGACAAGGCGATCGACCTCATCGACCAGGCGGCGGCGCGGGTGAAGATCTCGGCGACGGCGCGCCCGGTCGACGTGCAGGACCTCGAGGCCGAGGTGCGCCAGCTCAAGCGCGAGACCGATTACGCGAGCTCGCGCAAGAATTTCGAGCGCAGCAAGGATCTGCAGGCGCAGCACGACGCCAAGGTGAAGGAGCTCGAGACGGCGCAGGAGCGCTGGCGGCGCGAGCGCGGCTCGGGCTCGGCCGAGGTGCGCACCGAGCACATCGCCCAGGTGGTGTCGAAGCTCACCGGCATCCCGGTGACCGAGCTGACGAGCGAGGAGCGCGAGCGCCTGACCCGGATGGAGGAACGGCTGCACCAGCGCGTCATCGGGCAGGACGAGGCCGTCAAGGCGGTGAGCGACGCCGTGCGGCTGGCGCGCGCCGGCTTACGGGAGGGCAGCCGGCCGATCGCCACCTTCCTGTTCCTCGGCCCGACCGGCGTCGGCAAGACCGAGCTGGCAAAGGCGCTTGCCGAGGTGGTCTATGGCGACGAGGACGCCATGATCCGCATCGACATGTCGGAATACATGGAGCGCCACGCCGTCGCGCGCCTCATCGGCGCGCCGCCCGGCTACGTCGGCTACGAGGAAGGCGGGCAGCTCACCGAGCGCGTGCGGCGGCGGCCCTATTCGATCGTCCTCCTCGACGAGATCGAGAAGGCGCATGCCGACGTCTACAACGTCCTGCTCCAGGTCTTCGACGACGGCCGGCTCACCGACGGCAAGGGCCGGGTCGTCGACTTCACCAACACGATCATGATCGCGACGAGCAATCTCGGCTCGGAGCTGATTCAGCGCCAGCTCAGCCTGCGCGCCGTCGACGAGGAGGACCAGACGCGGCTGCGCCGGGAGATCATGGACGTGGTGCGCGGCCATTTCCGGCCCGAGTTCATCAACCGCATCGACGAGATCATCATCTTCCATGCGTTGAGGCGCGAGCAGATCCGCGCCATCGTCGAGCTGCAGCTCGAGCGGGTGAAGCGCACCGCGCATGGCCAGGGGGTGGATCTTGAGGTCGACGAGTCGGCGGTCGCGCACCTCGCGGCGGCCGGGTTCCGACCGGAGTTCGGGGCGCGCGAGCTTCGCCGCCTGATCCGCACCGAGCTCGAGACCGAGCTCGCCCGCGCCATGCTGGGAAACGAGGTGAGCGAAGGCGACAAGGTCACGGCGCGCTGGGACGGCGAGCAGAAGAAGATCGTGCTCGAGCGCCGGGAAGCGCCGGCAAAGCCCGCGCCCGAGAAGGCCGAGCCGAAGCGCGCCCCCTCGGCCACAAAAGGCTCACGGCAAAGGCCGGCGGCGGCGGCCTGAGCGCACGCCGTGGCCGAGCCGGGGACTGCGGCCGACGACGCGCCCCCATCGGCGCGCCAACGCCCATTCGATCGTCACAGCGCCGCCTTTGGGGGAGCGCTGAGGCAGACGCGCGAGAGCTGGGACGCGCTCAGCGCCTATGGCCGCTTCGAGCAGATCGTCTCACTGATCGTGACCGGGCTCGTCAGCCTCGTCGTGGCTGTGGCGCTGCTTCACCTCCTGGCGCGCGTCGCCCTGCTCGTCGTCTTCGGGCTTGTCGACCCCGCCGACCAGGCCGTCTTCCAGGCCATTTTCGGCATGATCCTGACCGTGCTGATCGCGCTCGAGTTCAACCACTCGATCCTGAGCGTGCTCGAGCGCAAGCAGAGCATCGTGCAGGTGCGCACCGTGGTGCTGATCGCGCTCCTCGCGCTCGTCCGGAAGTTCATCATCCTCGACGCATCGAAGACCGAGCCGCTGACGCTCCTCGGCCTCGCCGCCGCGATCCTCGCGCTCGGCGCGGTCCACTGGCTCGTGCGCGATCAGGACCGCAAGGATACGGCGGAGCCGCCGACCGCAGGTGCCGCTTAGCGGAGGCGAGCGGGAGAGCGGTTGCGGGGCCCTTTTACCGCGGATGGCGAGACCCGGTTTCCGACATCTGTATCTGGGCTGCTGCACCAGCCAGCGCGGCATCAAGGAGCTTGAGCGTGGCGGCGAGCAGCGCGTCCGAGACCGGGGGAAGCGGCTTGTAGTAGGTCGTGTCGTTGCGCGCCTTGTGGATCAGGATGATGGCGGAAACGGCCCCGGCGAAAGGAGCGTCCTTGGTGAGCTCGCCGATGGCCAATTGCAGTGCCGTCGACCGATGTCCCTCGCCGCCTGTCCTAAGGCCACGATCGGTGAGAAATGCCATGGCCAAGGCATGCAGTCCGTCGTAGGCAAGCAGGAACCGGCCTATCGTGGACTTCGCCGCGTCGGCATCTTCCCGGAGCTGCTGCGCATTGAGGAGGTATTGCCGGATCAGAGGGCCGTCACGAGCCGCTTCCTTCAGGGCTCCCGTCTCGATCAGATTCGCGATCCGCTCGTCGAGGCTCATTTCCGATCACCATGATCTTGGGTCCGGCAGCGACAGCGCCACCGACCGAGCTCTCCTGCCAATTTGCCCATTGCCCGGCATCCACTAGGCTGAGATGGATCGGGCGACCAAGATCCTTCTCGGCCTCCGCCAAGGGCCCGCTGATCTCGAAAAGATCGACATCGCCGATGACGACAAGATCAATGTCGCTCGTCGCGCCGGCCGTACCGGTCGCCATGGAACCGAACACGAAGGCCGTCTCGATCCGGTCCGATGCGGGGCGGAGAGCCTCCCGGAGCCGCTCGGCGAGGCCGAAGGTCTTCATGCCCAAGGACCGCAGCTCGGGATAAAGTGGGTGCGCCGTGTTGATCGTGAACAGCCTTTGGTTTCCGGCTCGCCTGTCGTTGACGATACCGGCTCTGCGAAGCGTCTCCACGACTTTCTGGGTGCCGCCTCGGCCGCCGCCAGCGGCCCGGATCAAATCCGACAGGCTGTAACTTCGCTCTGGATGCAGGAGAAGCGGTTCAAGGACGCGCTGCATCCCTCGCGGCACCAGAAAGTCCAACGTGCCCATGAACATCGTCGTACCATTTCTGGGTATGAACATACCTAGGCAAGGTACGAATTTCAAGGTGCGGAAGCGCGTCAAAAGGCGGTGGACGACACCGCACATCCCACTAGCCTCAACCAACTCCGGGGCGTGTCCAAAGCCCAACAGCTGTGGCAATGGGTGCCTCATCATGCGGATTCTTCTGATCGGCTCGGGCGGGCGCGAGCATGCGCTGGCCTGGAAGCTCGCCTTGAGCCCGCTCTGCGAGCGCCTGTTCATCGCGCCCGGCAATCCCGGCACGGCGCAATGCGGCACGAATCTCGCCGTCGACGTCGCCGATCACGCGGCGGTCGCGGCGGCTGCCCGCGGGGAAGGGATCGATCTCGTCGTCGTCGGCCCGGAGACGCCGCTCGTCGCCGGCCTCGTCGACGACCTCGCGGCGGCGGGCGTCAAGGCGTTCGGGCCGAGCCGCGCCGCGGCCGAGCTCGAAGGCTCGAAGGCGTTCACCAAGGAGCTTTGCGCCGAGGCCGGCATCCCGACGGCGCGCTTCCGGCGCTTCACCGATCCGGCGGCGGCCAAGGCCTATGTGCGGGCCGAGGGCGCGCCGATCGTCGTCAAGGCCGACGGGCTTGCGGCCGGCAAGGGCGTCGTCGTCGCGGCAAGCGTCGCCGAGGCCGAGCGCGCCATCGCCGACATGCTCGGCGGCGCGCTAGGCCAAGCCGGGGCCGAGCTCGTCATCGAGGAGTGCCTCGTCGGCGAGGAGGGGAGCCTGTTTGCGCTCTGCGACGGCACGACCGCGGTCCCGCTCGGCACCGCCCAGGACCACAAGCGCGCCTTCGACGGCGACCGCGGCCCGAACACCGGCGGCATGGGCGCCTACTCGCCGGCCCCGGTGCTGACGGCCGAGATCGAGGCGCAGGCGATGCGCACGATCGTCGCGCCGACGCTTGCCGCGATGCGGCGGCGCGGCACGCCCTTTACGGGCGTGCTCTACGCCGGGCTGATGCTCACGGCCGAGGGCCCGAAGCTGATCGAGTACAACGTCCGCTTCGGCGACCCGGAGGCGCAGGTACTGATGCCGCGCCTGACGAGCGACCTCGTCCCGGCGCTGCTTGCCGCCTGCGAGGGCCGCCTCGCCGACGTCGAGCTGCGCTGGTCGGCCGACGCGGCGCTCGCCGTCGTGATGGCGACGAAGGGCTATCCCGGCACCTACGCGCGCGGCTCGGAGATCCGCGGCGTCGCCGAGGCCGAGGGAATGGACGGCGTGCGCGTCTTCCACGCCGGCACGAAGCGCGACGGCGCCCGCCTCCTCGCCGACGGCGGACGGGTGCTGAACGTCACCGCGACCGGGCGCACGGTGGCGGA
>DAINQO010000170.1:2376-7017 GCA_036742625.1 Microvirga sp. | reverse complement strand
TGGTCACCGCGTAGGTCTCGAACAGGTCGGCCGCCATGCCGGCGCAGTCGCCGACGTTGTCGCCGACGTTGTCGGCGATCGTCGCGGGATTGCGCGGATCGTCCTCGGGGATGCCGGCCTCGACCTTGCCGACGAGATCGCCGCCGACGTCGGCGCCCTTGGTGAAGATGCCGCCGCCAAGACGCGCGAAGATCGAGATCAGCGAGGCGCCGAAGCCGAGCGCCACGAGGGCGTCGATGACGGTGCGGCTCGCGGGCGAGAGCCCGAGGCCGCGGGTCAGGAAGGTGTAGTAGATCGCGACGCCCAGGAGGGCGAGGCCGGCGACCAGCATGCCGGTGACGGCGCCGGACTTGAAGGCGACGTCGAGGCCGCCGCCGAGCGACACCGTCGCCGCCTGGGCGGTGCGGACGTTGGCGCGCACCGAGACGTTCATGCCGATGAAGCCGGCGGCGCCCGACAGCACGGCGCCGATCAGGAAGCCGACGCCGACCTGCCAGCCGAGGAACCAGGTCAGGACGACGAAGAGCACGATGCCGACGGCGCCGATGGTCATGTACTGGCGGCGCAGATAGGCCTGGGCGCCCTCGGCGATGGCGCCGGCGATCTCCTGCATGCGCTGGGTGCCGGCGTCGCGTCGCATGACGTCGTTGATGGCCCACAGGCCATAGGCGATCGACAAGGCGCCGCCCAAGATGATGAGGAGGAGTGCCATCATACCGTCCTTGTTGTCCGGAGCATGCGGAGGGAGCGGCGAGCCCTCGGGTTCGTTCCTCGCCGCCATGCGCCCCTGGGGATGCGCGCCCTACTGCCAAACTTCGAACGAAATCGCAAACGCGACTTCGGCTGGATTCAGGGTTTGTCGATGCGAATTCGTCACGCCGCGGCCGGAATCCGGCGCTGTGCCTGCCAGGCGATGAGCCCGAGCACGACGAGGATCGGCGGGAAGACGAGCCAGTTCACGCTCTCCCAGCCGCCGACGCTCAGGATCTGGCCCGACGAGAAGGAGGCGACCGCGACCGAGCCGAAGACGAGGAAATCGTTCGCGGCCTGGACCTTCGCCCGCTCCTCGGGCCGGTAGCAGTCGGTCACGAGCGCGGTCGCGCCGATGAAGGAGAGATTCCAGCCGAGCCCGAGAAGGACGAGGGCGAACCAGAAATTGGCGATCGACAGGCCGGAAAGGCCGGTCGCGGCGGCGGCGGCGATCAGCACGAGCCCGGCCGCGGTGACGCGCTCCTTGCCGTAGCGCTCGATCAGCCGCCCGGTGAGGAAGCTCGGCCCGAACATGCCGAGCACGTGCCACTGGATCCCGAGCGCCGCGCTGCCGACGGAATGGCCGCACTCGACCATCGCGACCGGCGCCGCCGTCATGAGGAAGCTCATGAGGCCGAAGGACACGATGCCGGCGGCAACCGCGGTCGCAAAGCGCGGCTGCCATACGATCGCGAGCAAGGGACGCCCGCCGGACCTCGGCGCGCCCGGCGCGAACGGCGCGGGCTTTAGGAACGCGACGACGACGATGGTCAGGAGGGCGAGCGCGGCCTGCGCCAGGAAGGTGCCGGTGAACAGCAGGCCCGGAACGAGCTCCCGCGTCCAGATCACCGTCTGGGGTCCGATGATCGCGGCCGCAAGCCCGCCGCACATGACCCAGGAGATCGCGCGCGCCCTGAAGGCCGCGGAAGCCGCGTCGGTCGCGGCGAAGCGGTAGCTCTGGACGTAGGCGATGTAGAGCCCGGTTGTGAGGGTGCCGAGGCAGAACGCGAGGAAGCTGCCGCGCGCGACGCCGGCTGCGGCGACGAGACCGCCGGCAACGCCGAGGAGCGCGCCGAGGATGTAGCCGTTGCGCCGCCCAAGCCGGCGCATGACGAACGCGGCCGGAAGCGTCCCGAGCGCGACCCCGAGCTGGACGAGGCTGACCGGCAGGGTCGCGAGGCCTCTGTCGGGCGAGAGCGCAAGCCCGATGATGCCGCCGAGCGAGGTCACGATCGGCGAGGCCGCGCCGCCGAGCGCCTGCGCTGCGGCAAGGACGCGCGTGTTGTGCCTCGCGATCCGGTCGTCGATCATCGCCCGCTCAGAAGTGGCGGTAGGAGCCGCGCTCGTAGCGCCGCTCCTCGCCGGCGCGGCGAAACAAGGGCAGGGCCGTCCCTTCCGTAACGGTTCCGATCGCGGTTGTCGGCACCCCGGCCTTCGCCGAGGCGGCGAGAAAGGCGTCGAGCCGCGCGGGCGGGACCGCGGCCAGGATCTCATAGTCGTCGCCGCCGGTGACGAGGCGGTCGAACAGGGAGGGCTCGGCCGCGAGCGCCGCGCGCGCCGCCGCCGAGAGCGGGATCTTGTCGGCGTCGACGACCGCGCTCGTGCCGCTTGCCCGCATCATCTTGGCGAGATCGCCGGCGAGCCCGTCGGAGACATCCATGGCGGCCGAGGCGTGCGCGAGGAGCGCGGCCGCGAGCGCGTTGCGGGGCTGCGGGTGCAGGTAGCGGTCGGCGAGGAATTCCCGGTCCTTCGTGGACAGGATGGAGCCCCATGAGGGTACGGAGGAGCCGCGGATGGCAAGCCCGAGCGCGGCATCGCCGATGGTGCCGCTGACGCACAGCACCTCACCGGGACGAGCCGTGGTGCGTGCCACCATGCCCCCGGCCGGGACCTCGCCGAAGGCGGTCAGCGAAATGGCGATGCCGGGACCGCGCACGGTGTCGCCGCCGAGGAGCGCGCAGCCGGAGGCGCGGGCGGCCGCGCCTAGCCCTTCGCAGAACGCCGCGAGCCAGGCCTCGCTCCAGTCCGGCGGCAGGGTCAGCGTCAGCACGAAACCGACCGGCGCCGCGCCCTTGGCGGCGAGGTCCGAGAGGTTGACGCCGAGCGCCTTGCGGCCGACCGAGCCGGCCGGGTCATCGGCAAAAAAATGCACGCCCGCCACGACGGCGTCGACCGTGACGACGAGGTCGTGCCCGGGCCGCGGCCGCAGGACGGCGGCGTCGTCCTTCAGCCCGAGCGCCCCCTCGCCAGCGATCGGCGCGAAATAGCGGGCGATAAGCTCGTCCTCGCCGGGGCGCGTGTCGGCCATGGCGCCGGCCGAGCGCTCAGCGCGCCTTGCCGGCGCGCCTGGGGGCGGGCTTCGCCGTGCGCTTTGTCTCGAGCTCCCCTTCCCTCGCCTCGCGGGCGATGGCATCGAGCACGGCGTTCACGAGCCCCGGCTCGTCCTCGTTGTAGAAGCCGTGCGCCACGTCGACATACTCGGTGATGACGACGCGCGCCGGCACGTCCTTGCGGAACATGAGCTCGTACGCGCCGGCCCTCAGGATCGCGCGCAGCACCGCTTCGACCCGCTTCAGCGGCCAGCCCTCGGACAGGACGTTGTCGACCTTGCCGTCGATGGCGCGCTGCTCGGCGACGACGCCCGACAGCACGGCGCGGAAGAAGGCGCTCTCGGCCGGCTTGAAGGCGACCCCCTCGACCTCCTGCCCGATCCAGTGCGCCTCGAATTCGGCGAGCGCGTCGATCACGCCCTTGCCGGCGACGTCCATCTGGTAGAGCGCCTGGACGGCAGCGAGGCGGGCGGCGCTGCGCTCGGCGGTCTTTGCCATCGCCGTCAGCCCGCTGCCGCGAGACGGCGCGCGGCTCGGAGCACGGTCAGTGCGGCCTCGGCCGCGCCGCCGCCCTTGTTCAGCTCGCCGACGCGGGCCCGGCGCCAGGCCTGGGCCTCGGTGTCGACCGTGATGATGCCGTTCGCGAGCGGGATGCGGCGGGCGACCGACAGATCCATCAGCGCCCGCGCGCTCTCGCCGGCGACGATCTCGAAATGGAAGGTGTCGCCGCGGATGACGCAGCCGAGCGCCACCGCCGCGTCGTAGGGCCGCCCGGCATTTTCGGCGGTTTCGAGCGCGATGGCGAGCATCTGCGGGATCTCGAGCGCGCCCGCGACGGTGACGACCTCCGCCGTCGCCTGCGAGGCCTCGAGCGCGGCGCGCGCGCCGCGCAGAAGCTCGTCGGCGATATCGTCGTAGAAGCGCGCCTCGACGACGAGCACGCGCGCGCCGGTGAGGGGCGCGCGGTCGCTCGCGTTCTGTCGGGGCATCGCCATGGGAGGGGCGGTCAGTAGCCCGCCCGCCTCGCCTCGGCAAGCCGCGCCGCGTAGCGCGCCATGAGATCGACTTCGAGATTGAGACGGTCGCCTGTCTGGCGCTCGCCCCAGGTCGTGACCGCGAGCGTGTGCGGGATGATGAGCACCGAGAACACGTCGCCCTCGACGCCGTTCACCGTCAGCGAGGCGCCGTCGAGGGCGACCGAGCCTTTCTCCGCGATGAGCGCGGCGAGCGACCGCGGCGCGCGGATGTCGAAGCGCGCGCTCGGTCCCCAAGGGTCGTCGCCGCCGGTGATGGCGTCGCAGCTAAGGATCTCCGCCACGCCGTCGATATGGCCGGTGACGATATGCCCGCCGAGCTCGTCACCCAGTTTCAGCGAGCGCTCGAGGTTGAGGCGGGTGCCCGGCCGCCATGCGGCGGCCGTGGTGCGGGCAAGCGTCTCCGCGGCGGCGTCGACCTCGAACCAGCAGCCGTCGGCGCGCCCGCCGACCGCGACGACGGTGAGGCACGGGCCGGAGCACGCGATCGAAGCGCCGAGCGCGATCGTCGCGGGATCGTAGGAGGC
>DAINQO010000170.1:0-2276 GCA_036742625.1 Microvirga sp. | reverse complement strand
GCCCGGGCCGATCGCCGGCACCCCCGGCTCGCCCAGCCGGCTCGAGCTCGTCGCGAGCGCGAACTCGTCGACGAGATCGTGCGCGACGAGCACCTCGGCGCAGCTCGGGCCGCCCTCGCTGAACACGCGGGTGATGCCGCGGGCGGCGAGGAGACGCATGGCGGCCGGCACGTCGAGCCGGCCGTCGCGCGCTCCGACCCGCATCACCTCGGCGCCTAGGGCGGTGAGCCGACGCTCCGCCTCGGCCGGCGCGTCCTCGGTGCAGATGATCCAGGTCGGCGCCTCGCGAGCCGTCACGGCGAGGGTGGCGCTCGTCGGCGTGCGCAGCCGGCTGTCGAGGATGACGCGCACCGGCGACCAGTCTTCCATCCCCGGCAGGCGCACGGTGAGCTGCGGGTCGTCCGCCAGCACGGTTCCGACGCCGACCATGATCGCGTCGGCATGGGCGCGGATCAGGTGCGTGCGGCAATTCGAGCGCTCGCCGGTGATCAGCAGGCGCGCCCCCGACAGCCGCGCCGCGTAGCCATCGGCGGTCTGGGCGAGCTTCAGGGTGACGGCCGGCCGGCCTTCGGTCGTGCGCAGGATGTGGCCGCGGTGGAGCCGCCGCGCGGCGCCGGCCAGGACGCCGGTGACGACCTCGACGCCGCGCTCGCGCAGGAACTGGTGCCCGCGCCCGCGCACCCGCGGATCGGGGTCCTCGAGAGCGGTCACCACGCGGGCGACCCCCGTCGTCATGATCGCGTCGACGCAGGGCGGCGTCCGGCCGTGATGCGAGCACGGCTCGAGCGAAACATAGAGCGTGGCGCCGCGCGCCGAAGCACCGGCGTTCTCGAGCGCGATACGCTCCGCGTGGGGGCGCCCGCCAGGCTGGGTCACGCCTTGCGCGAGGATCAGCGGCCCCTCCCCGTCGGCGCCGACGACCAGCGCGCCGACCGAGGGGTTGGGCCAGGTCAGGCCGAGGTGGCGCTCGCCGAGCGCCAGCGCCATGCGCATGAAGCGCTCGTCCAGGGCGGCGTCCGGGGCAGGCCACGGCCCGGAGCGCTCGGGGCCGGGGCTCGCGAGCGGGACCGCGCTCACGCGTCGGTCCGCGCGACCTTGCGCGGTCCGGGGCGCTTCGGCGCCGGCTCCTCGGCCGTCAGCTCGCCGATCAGCTCCTCGAAATCCTTCGCCTCGCGGAAGTTCTTGTACACCGAGGCGAAGCGCACATAGGCGACGTCGTCGAGGCCCTTCAGCCCCTCCATGATCAGCTCGCCGATGCGCTCGCTCGCGACCTCGCTGTCGCCGAGGCTTTCGAGCTGGCGCACGACGCCGTTGATCATGCGCTCGACGCGCTCCGGCTCCACCGGCCGCTTGCGCAAGGCGACCTCGAGCGAGCGCTGCAGCTTGTCGCGATCGAAGGGCACGCGGCGTCCGGAACGCTTGACGACCACGAGCTCGCGCAGCTGCACCCGCTCGAACGTGGTGAAGCGCCCGCCGCAATCGGGGCACACGCGGCGGCGGCGGATCGCGGAGCTATCGTCCGTCGGCCGCGAATCCTTCACCTGCGTGTCGAGGCTCCCGCAATAGGGGCAGCGCATGCGCGATCAGCCTCAGGCGTAGATCGGGAAGCGCCGGGTGAGCTCGTGCGCGCGCTCCTTCACCGCGGCTTCGGTGGCGCCGTTGCCGTCCTCGCCGTGCTTGGCGAGGCCGTCGAGCACCTCGACGATGAGCTCGCCGACGCGGCGGAACTCGGCGACCCCGAAGCCGCGCGTCGTGCAGGCGGGGGAACCGAGCCGGATGCC
The DNA here is from genome assembly GCA_036742625.1 of Microvirga sp. GTDB lineage: Bacteria > Pseudomonadota > Alphaproteobacteria > Rhizobiales > Beijerinckiaceae > JAJKJG01. The sequence goes on along the minus strand of DAINQO010000170.1, from coordinate 495 downwards.
GGAGGTCACCATCGGCTTCTCGGGATCGAACGGCACGCCGTTCTTGTTGCAGGTGATATGGGCGCGAGACAGCGCCGCCTCGGCGGCCTTGCCGGTGAGCTTCTTCGGACGCAGGTCGACGAGCAGCAGGTGGTTGTCGGTGCCGCCGGCGACGATGTCGAGGCCCCCGGACGCGACCGTATCGGCCAGCACCTTGGCGTTCTCGACGACGGCGCGGGCGTAGAGCTTGAAATCCGGCCGCAGCGCCTCCTGGAAGGCGACCGCCTTCGCGGCGATGACGTGCATCAGCGGCCCGCCCTGGAGGCCCGGGAAGATCGCCGAGTTGATCTTCTTCGCGAGCTCCTCGTCGTTCGTCAGGATCATGCCGCCGCGCGGTCCGCGCAGGGTCTTGTGCGTCGTCGTCGTCACGACGTGCGCATGTGGGAACGGAGACGGATGCGCGCCGCCGGCGACGAGCCCGGCGAAATGCGCGATGTCGACCATGAAGAAGGCCCC
>DAINQO010000169.1:0-7017 GCA_036742625.1 Microvirga sp. | reverse complement strand
TCGGGCGACATGCTGTTCCGGAAAGGGGATACCTCCGACGGCGGCTTCGTCGTGACGAAGGGCGCAGTGGCGCTCGAGCCGGAGCCCGGGCACGAGGCGTTCCTCGCCGGCCCAGGGGCGCTCATCGGCCAGACGGCGCTGTTCTGCCGCACGGTTCGGGGCGGCACCGCGATCGCGCGCGAGACCTCCGCGGTGCTCAGGGTCTCGCCGACGCTGATGCGCCGCGTGCTGCAGGAGTTCCCGGTCGCGGCCGACGCCATGCACCGGGCGCTGTCGATCGAGCTGTCGAAGCTCTGCGGCGGGCTCGAGCGGGTCAGGAAGCGCCTCCTGGAGGTCGATGAGGCGCGCGCCAGCTAAAGCATGATCCCGAAATAGTGGCTACCGGTTTTCGGAAAAGATCATGCTCAAGCAAGAGGTAGAGCGGGATGACGACTCGAAGAGAAGTCATCGCGCTCTAACGGGCGCGGGCGCCAGCCTTCTCGACCGCGCCGATGATGGGCCCCAGTGGCGCCCGCGAATCCGCCCGGTTCAGCGCCGGCGCGTAGAGGCTCGACACCGAGCCATCAAGAAAAAGCGCGTTGTTGCAGCCGAGCGCGTCGCGGAACAGCCGCGCAAACTGCCCGAAGGTGACGAGCCCGTCCGAGATCGCGAAGATGACGGTGTGCGGGTCGCGCACGCCGACCCCGTTTCGCACCTTGCGCGAGATGCCCTCCTCCGAGATCTTGGGGTGGATCCTGCCCTCGATGACGAGCATGGGACCCGACTGGGTCGCGATCTCGGCCTTCGGCTTCTGGCGCAGGTAGCGTCCGGTCTCGACGACGCCGGCGCGATCCTGCGTCGCGAAGAACACGCCGTTCGGCTTCATGTGAAAGTTGCCCGGCCCGTTCGCGGTGCTGGCGCGCTTCAGCTCCTGCCCGTTCTCGACATAAAGCCCGACCGGCGACCAGTCCTTGTGGTACATGCCGCCGTTCATGGCGAAGGCGAGATCCTTCTCGACTTGACGCAGCCGATCGAACGAGCCGTAGGCCTCGCCCTCCGGCCCGCGCCAGAACAGCTTCAGCCGGTATTTGCGCAGGTCCACGGTGCAGACGGTGTAGTTCGCGTCTTCGTAGAGGAAGGGCCGGCACGGCCCCGGCGCCTGCGCAAACGCCGCGCTTGCGGTGAGGGCGGCAGCCGCGAGCGCGCCGATCGCGGCAAGCAGGCGCAGCGCCGGCACGCCTACAGCTCCATCACGGCCGTGACCGGGACGTGGTCGGACGGCCTCGGCCAACTCCGCGTCTCTCGCGCCACGTCGACGCTCTTGAGGGTGCCGACAAGGCCTGGCGAGACCCAGACGTGATCGAGCCGGCGGCCGCGGTCGGAGGCTGCCCAGTCCTGCGCCCGGTAGCTCCACCAAGTGTAGATCTTCTCGGGCTCGGGCGTCAGATGGCGAGCGGCATCGACCCAACCGGCCTCGCCGCGAAGGGTCTCGAGCGCCTCGGTCTCGACCGGCGTGTGGCTCACGACGTCGAGCAGCTGCTTGTGCGACCAGACGTCGTTCTCGAGCGGCGCGACGTTGAGGTCGCCGACGAGGATCGCCGGCGCCTTTGCCGGTGCCTTGTCGTCGCCCCAGCGCCGCATCTCGGCGAGGAACGAGAGCTTGTGGGCGAACTTCGGGTTCAGGTCGGGGTCCGGCGTGTCGCCGCCGGCCGGGACATAGAAATTGTGGATGGTGATCCCGGCCGCCGCGCCGGCGTCGTCACCGAGCGTGATCGCGATGTGGCGCGCGTCGCGGCGCTCGCAGAGCTCCATGCCGTGCTCGGCCGAGAAGGAATGGCGGGAGAGGATCGCGACGCCGTTGTAGCCTTTCTGGCCGCAGTGGACGACCGAGCGATAGCCGACGCTTCGAAGGTGCTTCAGCGGAAACAGGTCCTCGGGGCACTTCGTCTCCTGCAGGCACAGCACGTCGGGCTGCACCTTGCGAAGAAACCGCCGCACCTGCGCAATGCGCAGGCGCACGGAGTTGATGTTCCAGGTCGTGACGGTGAAGCGCATGGTCGGTTCTTAATCGACGCGCTCACTTCGGGGCAAGCCGCGCCGCGCGGTCATCCCCGTCGCGCGCAGGGCCGTGTTACTTCGGATCAAGCATCCGTTCGTAGTTGATCACGAACAGGCGCGGGTCGACGCGGCGGGCGGTGTCGAGATTCGACAGCGCGACGATGGTCGTGAAGCCCTGCGGGTCGACGATGCGCCAGCGCTGCAGCGTGCGCACGTCCTTGTCGAAGAACAGAGCGATCTTCGAGGTGCCGCCGAGAGTCGATTTGTCCTCGAGCAGGACGCGGGCGCCCTCGGGCTCGAGCGAGACGCCGACGATGCGGATGTCCTGGCCGAGATCGATATGGTCGCGGAGCAGGAACTTCAACGGCGTCTGCGAGATCGCATAGAGGTCCTGGGTCACGAGCTTGCTGTCGCGCACCGCCACCGAGGAGCCGTCGGCGACGACCTCGATCGTCGCCGGCGCGTCGTATTCGAACCGGATCCTGCCCGGGCGCTGGAGGTAGAGCTTGCCGGTGAGGCGGCGCCCGTCGCCACCGGTCTGCACGAAATCGCCGGTGAGCGTCGACATGCCGTTGAAATAGGCGTTGGCGCGCTCGACGATCTGGCGCTCGGAGAGCGGCTCGTTCAGCGCCGCCGGCGAGATGCTGGCGGTCGCGGCGACCGGAGACGGGCGGGCTGGCGCTTGCGGCTGCGAAGGAGCGGCCTGCGCCGCAGCCGCAGTCGGCTGTGCCGGCGCCGCGTCCCCGGCGGTCGGGAGCGAGGTCGGGCGCTTCGGTGGCAGGACCGCGGTCGCCGGCATCGCCGGGGCTGTCGGCGCTGTGCTCTCCGCCGGCGCCGGCGGCGCCGCTTTCCGGCCGAACAGCCAATCGAGCGGGTTCGCGCCCTGCGCAGAGGCAGGCCCGGCGAGCGCGATCACGGCGATGAGAGTGGTCAGGCGCGTCAGCGGGCGTTGGAGCATCGGTCGGTCGGTTCGGGAGGACATCATCGATCGCTACGGACGCGCTGTGGCAAATCTACGACGCTCCATCGCAGCGGCGGTTTTGATTTCAGGGCTCAATCGTCGTCCTCGCGGCCGCCGTCCGCGGTCTCGAGCAGGATCTCGCGCTTGCCGGCATGGTTTGCGGCGCCGACGATGCCCTCGTTCTCCATCCGCTCCATCAGCGAGGCGGCGCGGTTGTAGCCGATCTGCAGCCGGCGCTGGATGTAGGAGGTCGAGGCCTTCTTGTCGCGCAGCACGACCGCGACCGCCTGGTCGTAGAGGTCGCCGCCCTCCGCCCCGAACTCGCCCTTGTCGAAGATCGGCGTGTCCGCGCCGGCAGCACCCGCGCCGCCGTCCTCGTCCTCGCCCGCCGTGACGGCGTCGAGGTAGGACGGGCGGCCCTGGCGCTTCAGATGCGCCACCACCTTCTCGACCTCGGTGTCGGACACGAACGGCCCGTGGACGCGGGTGATGCGGCCGCCGCCGGCCATATAGAGCATGTCGCCTTGGCCCAAGAGCTGCTCGGCGCCCATCTCGCCGAGGATGGTGCGGCTGTCGATCTTCGAGGTGACCTGGAAGGAAATGCGGGTCGGGAAATTCGCCTTGATGGTGCCGGTGATGACGTCGACCGAGGGGCGCTGCGTCGCCAGGATGACGTGGATGCCGGCGGCGCGCGCCATCTGCGCCAGACGCTGGATCGCGCCCTCGATATCCTTGCCGGCGACCATCATCAGGTCGGCCATCTCGTCGACGATGACGACGATGAAGGGCAGCGGCTCGAGATCCATGATCTCGTCCTCGTAGACCGCCTCGCCGGTGTCGCGGTCGAAGCCGGTCTGCACCGTGCGGGCGATGACCTCGTTCTTCGCCTTCGCCTCGGCGACGCGCTGGTTGAAGCCGTCGATGTTGCGGACGCCGAGCTTCGACATCTTCTTGTAGCGCTCCTCCATCTCGCGCACCGCCCATTTCAAGGCGATGATCGCCTTCTTGGGGTCGGTGACGACCGGCGAGAGGAGGTGCGGGATGCCGTCGTAGACCGAGAGCTCGAGCATCTTCGGGTCGACCATGATGAGGCGGCACTCCTCGGGCTTCAGCCGGTAGAGCAGCGACAGGATCATGGTGTTGATCGCGACCGACTTGCCCGAGCCGGTCGTGCCGGCAACGAGGAGGTGCGGCATGCGGGCAAGGTCGGCGATCACCGGCTCGCCGCCGATGGTCTTGCCGAGGCAGAGGGCGAGGCGGTGCTTGGTCGATTCGAAGTCCTGGCTCGCCAGGAGCTCGCGCAGATACACCGTCTCGCGCTTGAGGTTCGGCAGCTCGATGCCGATGGCGTTGCGGCCCTGCACCACGGCGACGCGGGCCGACACCGCGCTCATCGAGCGGGCGATGTCGTCGGCGAGCGAGATCACCCGCGAGGATTTCGTGCCCGGCGCCGGCTCGAGCTCGTAGAGGGTGACGACCGGGCCGGGGCGGACGTTGATGATCTCGCCGCGGACGCCGAAATCCTCGAGCGTCGATTCGAGCAGCGTCGCGTTCTGCTCGAGCGCGTCCTCGGACACCGTCGAGACCGGCGACTTCTTCGGCTCGGACAGCATCTGCAGCGGCGGCAGCTGGTAGCGCTCGCCGTCGAGGAGCGAGGGCTGGGCGTCGCGCGACAGGCGCTTGCCGGGCTTCGGAGCGGCCGGCGGCGGCGCCACCCGGCGCGACGGCTCCGGCCCGCCGCGCTCCTCGCCCGGCCCATCGTCGTCCGGCGCCGGCCGCCGCGGGGCCCGCCCCGCTGCCGCGTCGAAAACCGGCTCGCGCCGGAGGGGTGCGCCGGCCGCGGCGAGGGCCGGCTCGCGACGGGCGTGCGAGGCCTCGATGCGTCGCCGCAGCGCCGCCTTCAGGCTCATGAGGCCGTGCGCGAGCGCCCCGAGCGAGATGATGCCCCAGCCGGGCTCCTCCTCGCGGGCCGCGTCGTCGTCGTTGATGCTGCGGCGGGCCGGCTCGTCGCCCTCGGCCTGCGCCTCCGGGCGCTCGTCGGCGACGCCGAAGCCGCAGGCGGCCGTGATCGCGAGGATCGCGACGCCCGCGAAGGCAAAGCCGATCAAGGCCGAGCCGGCGCCGCTCGAGACGCCGAGCACGGTCTTCGCGGCGCCGAGGAGCGCGTCGCCGACGACGCCGCCGAGCCCGGTCGGCAAGGGCCAGCGGCCGGTCGCCGGCAGCGCGCTCGCGACCGCCGTCGCGGCCCCCGAGCCGCCGATCCACAGCGCCAGCCGCAGGTGCAGGCGGCGGACCTTGCGCGAGCGCACGAGCTGCCAGCCCCAGACCGCGATGGGTGTCAGGAGCAGCACGGACGCGAGCCCGAAGAGCTGCATCGCGAGGTCGGCGACGATCGCGCCCGGCAGCCCGAGGAGGTTGCGGACAGTGGCGTCGGTGGCGTTGTTGAGGCTCGGATCCTCGACCGACCAGGTGGCGAGCGCCGTCGTGACGACGCCCGCGAAGCCGATCAGGCCAAGCCCGCAAAGCTCGGCCGCCCGGCGCTTGAGGAAGGCGCGGAACGCCTCGGAGAAATTCTCGTAAGGCGAGGAACGGCGGGTCGTGCGCATCGGACCGCGGACCGGGGTTGGGGATGGTCCCCGACCCTAGGCGCGGGCGGTTAAGGCGCGTTTAACCTTGGCGAGCGGAGCGCTCCCGGCGGGCGCATCGGCAGCCCCGACGACGCGACGATGATGCGGGAAAAACCCGATGATGATGCGCGTCGGACCCGATCAGGGCGAAGGATGCTCCGACGATGTCGAAGGCGAGCGTCGGGGTCCGGAAGGCCCCGGGACGGCTCTCGGGCTGGCGCGCCGAACACAGATCTCCTCATCCATCCTGAGGTGCGAGCGCGAAGCGCGAGCCTCGAAGGACGCACCACATTTGGGTCGCGCTCGGAGGATCTGCGTGCTTCGAGGCTCGGCCTGCGGCCTCGCGCCTCAGCATGAGGACGGTGGTCCTCGACCAGATCAGGTCCCCCTTCATGAAATGGGGAGCCCCGCTTGGTGTGATGTCGACGCTCGGGCGAAGCTGGCGATGGTGCGCCCCGGCCGCGCGTGATCGCCGACGGCTCACCCGGCCCCAGCCCCCTCCACCATGCTTCGCATGGTCCCCCTCCCCCGCTGCGCGGGGGAGGATCCTGGCCCCGGCAGCCCCCCACCCGGCTCGGCCTTCGGCCGAGTCCGCCCTCCCGCCGCTCGCTTTGCGAGCGGGAGGAGGGGGGTTATCGCCCCGTCAAGCCGAGGCGCCGGCTCAGTAGTTATACGCGCGCTCGCCGTGGTCGGCGAGGTCGAGGCCTTCGCGTTCTTCTTCCTGGGTGACGCGCAGGCCGATCACCACGTCGACGACCTTGTAGAGGATCGCCGAGCCGATCCCGGACCAGCACAGGGTCATGAGCACGGCCTTGATCTGGTTGATCATCGCCGGCCCGAACTCGTAGGTCGCAATCGCGAGCTCGCCGGGCTTCGACTCGTAGTCCGGGATGCCGGCGCCGCCGAGCCAGGGATTGACCAGGATGCCGGTCGCGAGCGCCCCGAGGATGCCGCCGACGCAGTGGATGCCGAAGACGTCGAGCGAGTCGTCGTAGCCGAGCGCGTTCTTGACGGTGGAGCAGAACACGAAGCAGGTCGCACCCGCGACGAGCCCGAGCACGATCGAGCCCATCGGCCCGGCAAACCCCGAGGCCGGCGTCACGGCGACGAGCCCGGCGACGGCGCCCGAGACCATGCCGAGGAGCGACGGCTTGCCCTTCGCCCCCCACTCGACGAAGAGCCAGGACAACGCCGCCGCCGCGGTCGCGACGAAGGTGTTGACCATGGCGAGCGCCGTCGTGCCGTTCGCCTCGAGATTCGAGCCGGCGTTGAAGCCGAACCAGCCGACCCACAGCAGTGCGCCGCCGATCATCGTCATGGTCAGCGAGTGCGGCGCGAGAAGGTCGCGGCCGTAGCCGATGCGCTTGCCCATGATCAGGCAGCCGACGAGGC
>DAINQO010000168.1:5132-7150 GCA_036742625.1 Microvirga sp. | reverse complement strand
CCGGCATCTCGATCTCGAAGCTCCTGATCGGCGGCGTCGTGCCCGGGCTGATCCTGAGCGTCGCCTTCATCGGCTACATCGTCCTGCGCGCGAAGACGAACCCGGCGCTCGCGCCGTCGGCGCCGATCGAGCGGCTCGCCGGCTGGGCGCGCTACCGGCTCCTCGTGCTCTACGTCTTGCCGCTGGTGTCGATCTTCGGCGTCGTCGTCGGGGCGATGTCGGCCGGCATCGCGACGCCGACCGAATCCGCGGCGCTCGGCGCCATCGCGACGATGGCGCTGGCGCTCGCTTATCGGGCGCTCACGCTGGCGGCGCTGATGCGGGCGTTGCGCGGCACCGCCGCGATCTCAGGGATGATCCTGTTCATCATCCTCGGCGCCACGACCTTCTCGCAGATCCTGAGCTTCGCCGGCGCCTCCGAGGGCATCGTGTCGTCGATCCTCGGCCAGGGCTTGTCCACCTTCGCGGTCGTTGCCGGCATGATGGCGCTCCTGATCTTCCTCGGCGTGTTCGTCGACCAGGTCAGCATGATGCTGATCACGCTGCCGGTGTTCATGCCGCTGGTGCAGCGGCTCGGCGTCGACCCGATCTGGTTCGGGGTCCTGTTCCTGATCTGCATGCAGCTCGGCCTGCTCCTGCCGCCGCACGGGCTCCTGCTCATGACCATGAAGGGCGTCGCGCCGCGCGAGGTCACGATGGCCCACATCTTCCAGGCGGTGGTGCCCTACATCGCGATGAGCATCCTGCTGCTGGCCATGATCCTCGCCTTCCCGCGCATCGCCACCTGGCTGCCGGAGCTGCTCGGCTAGCTACTGCGCCGTCATGCCGCCGTCGATCGTCAGGATCGTGCCGGTGGCGAAGCGGCTCTCGTCCGAGGCCAGGAACAGGATTCCGGCGGCGATCTCCTCGGGCGTCCCGAGCCGCCCCAGAAGCTGGCGCGCCTCGAGCGCCCTGCGCGAATCCGCCGCGACCGGGCTCTTCCTCAGGATCTCGTCGAAGTAGGGCGTGTCGATTGTCCCGGGCGCGACGGCGTTGCAGCGGATCCCCTCCGCGACATGGTCGATGGCGATGGCGCGGGTGAGCGCCGCGACGGCGCCCTTCGAGGCGCAATAGGCGGCGCGGTTGCGGATGCCGACCGCGGCGACGACCGACGCGGTGTTGACGATGGCGCCGCCGCCGTTTTTCGCCATCGCCGGGATGGCGTGCTTCGAGCACAGGTAGACGCCGCGCACGTTGACCGCCATGAGGTCGTCCCAGGCCTCCTCGTCGGTGTCGACGACGGTGCCGGCGAAACCGTAGCCGGCGTTGTTGACGAGCACGTCGAGGCGGCCGAAGGCCTCGACCGTCTGATGCACGACACGTTGCGCATCATCGTCGCGCGACACGTCCATCATCGTCGGCAACATCGTCGCGCCGGCGGCGGAGCCCTCGGCGGCGACCGCTTCGGCCGCCTCCTGGCGCTTGTCGGCGACGACGACGCTCGCGCCTTCCTTGGCGAAGAGCAGGCAGGTGGCGCGGCCGATGCCCGAGCCGCCGCCGGTGACGATGCAGACTTTTCCTTTAAGCCGCATGGACTTCCGCCTTGTCCTTCACCCAACGCAGGATGTGGCGCGCAACCGCGACGAGGTCGCCGTGCTGGTTCTTGACCTCGATGTTCGAGAGCGACTGGCGCTTCACCGGATCGACCGTGTCGATGGTGTAGGTGAGGCTCACGGTGTCGCCGATGAACACGGGGCCGAGGAAGCGGATGCGGTCGTAGCCGAGCGACACCGGCGTCTCGTCGCCCGCGGTGCCGCCGCACTGGTCGATCATCATCGTCGAGCAGGTCGACATGAACCCGACCAGCAGCACGCCGTGGGCGATCCGGCGGCCGTATTTCGACTTCGCCATGTAGGCTTCGTTGACGTGGTTGACGGCGAGATCGCCGGTGATGCCGGCGAAGAGATAGACGTCGCTCTCGCCGACCGTCTTGGCGAAGCTGACGCGGTCGCCGGGCTTGACGTAGAAGTCGCTCATTC
>DAINQO010000168.1:0-5032 GCA_036742625.1 Microvirga sp. | reverse complement strand
ACCGTCTTGGCGAAGCTGACGCGGTCGCCGGGCTTGACGTAGAAGTCGCTCATTCTGGGAAAGCCTTTGGTATTGTTCCTCGCCATTCCTATAGCGGGTCATCCCGGCCGAAGCGAAGCGGAGAGCCGGGATCCACCCGCATGCGCCGGCGCCATGGGTCCCGGGTCGCCTGCGGCGCCCGGGACGACCCTGGAGAGCGGAGTGCCATCAGGCCGGGATCCTCGCCGGTTCCGCAGCCGGCTCACCAAGCCGGACCACGCCCTCGGCAACAAGCGCCGCGACCTCCTGCGACGAGAAGCCGAGCTCTTGCAGAACCTCCGCCGTCTGCGCCCCAAGCGGCTGCGGCGGCAGGCGGATCTCGGCGGCCTCGCCGTCATAACGGAGCGGGTGGTTGACGAGGGTGATCGGCGCCTGCTCGGGGCCTGCCCCCGGCACCGTGACCAGCGCCTCCATGTGCCGCACCTGCGGGTCCTTCTCGATCGCGGCGTAGTCCTGCACCGGCGCGTTCCAAAGCTTCCTCTCGTCGAGGATCGCCGCCCATTCGGCCGTCGTTCGCGCCTTGAGGGCGGCCGCGACGAGGTCGCCGATCTGGTCCTGCCGGGTGAAGGAATCGGCCTCCGTGAACGTCGCCAGCCGAGGCTCGCCGACGGCGTCGGCGAGGTCGGCGAGCGGGATCAGCGACAGGGCGATGTGGCCGTCCGCGGTCGGATACACGCCATAGGGCGCGCCGTAGTACCAGCCGGCTACGTGCTTGTGCGCGTTGACTTTTTTCGGCCGCTCGGGGGCGTTGAGCCACGCCACGAGCGACTCGGCCTGCAGGTCGAGGGCGGACTGCATCAGGCTCGCGTCGACGCGGCAGCCCTGGCCGGTGCGCCCGCGGCGCACGAGGGCGGCGAGCACGCCGAGGGCAAAGAGCGCCGCGCCGTGATGGTCGATCACAGACACGCCGGCCGGCCGCGGCCCGTTTGCGGCCTGGCCGGTGATCGCCATCATGCCGAACAGCGCCTGCGCCAGGAGGTCCTGCCCGGGCCGCTCGGCATAGGGACCGTCCGGCCCATAGCCCGAGGCCGAGGCATAGATCAGGTCCGGCTTTCGCTTCTTCAGCGTCTCGTGGCCGAAGCCGAGCTTCTCCATCACGCCGGGGCGGAAGTTCTCCGCGACGACGTCCGCCGTGTCGACGAGCTTCAGCGCAATCTCCTTGCCCTTCAAGGACTTGAGGTCGAGCGCGATCGAGCGCTTGTTGCGGTTGGCGCAGAGCTGGAGCATGCTCTGGCCGTCGCACCAGATCCCCCCTGAGGACCAGTGGCGCTGCCAGCCGCCCTCCGGCGTCTCGACCGCGATCACGTCGGCGCCGAGATCGGCCAACGCCTGGATCCCCATCGGGCCCAAGAGAAAATGGTTGAAGCTGACGACGCGGATGCCTTGCAGAAGGTCGAGCATGGGCTCCTCTTAAGCGGGAACGACCCGGCCGGTGCGACCGGACGTTGCCGCCGCTGATGCACGATGACGCGCGATGATGCCGACGATGATCCGCATCATCCCGACCATGACGAAGGCCATCGACGAAGACGCGCGGCCGGCCGTGTGAACTTCGCCGCCCCTATTCGGCCGCGATCGCGAACGCCCCCTCGGGCTCGATCCGCGCCGCCTCGAGCGCGGCCTTCAGGCCCGCGATCTCCGCCTCCGGCAGCTTAACGAGCGGCGGGCGCACCACGGCGCGCTTGAGGCGGCCGAGGAGCACGAGGCACTCCTTCATGCGGTTGTGCATGTCAAGGAAGGGCGGCGCGTAGAAGGCCTGCTGCAGCGGGTAGAGGCGGTCGTTGACGGCTTGCGCCGCCGCGAGGTCTTGCGCCTTCACCGCCTCGAACAGCGCCACCTGCAGGTCCGCCACCACGCTGCCGGCGCCGGAGAGGAGCCCGTTGGCGCCCATGACGAGCGAGCTCATCAGCCAGGCGCTGTGCGTCGTCAAAAGCGTCACCGGCCGGGGCAGGCCCTGGAGGGTGCGGATGGTGCGCTCGTGCAGCATCGGATCGGCGCACCAGTCCTTCACGGCCCGGATCGTCGGCACCGCCTCGATCACCCGCAGCAGCGTCTCGAAAGGATAGCCGAGCCCGGTCGCGGCCGGGTACTGGAACAGGATGATCGGCAGGTCGGTCGCATCGGCGATGCGCCCGAAATGGGCGAGCGCCATCTCGGGGCGGAGCTGCCCGCCGGCCGCCATGCTGTTCGGCGGGAAGACGAGGAGCGCCGAGGCGCCTTCCTCCGCGGCCATCCGGGCGATCCGCGCCGCCTCGAGCGAGCCGTCGGCATAGACGCCGTTGACGAGCGGCAGCCGGTCGCCGACCGCGGCCGCCGACAGCGCCAGGATGCGCCGCTGCTCCTCGAAATTGCAGGCGTGGACCTCGGAGGCGTGGCCGTTCACGGTGATCGCCGAGATGCCGCGCGTTCCCGCGACCTGCGTCAGATGCCGGCGCGTCTCGACCTCGTCGATCGAGAAGTCCTCGTTGAACGCGAGCAGCGTCGCCGGAATCACTCCCGCGGGAACGTAGCCCTTGTGGCGGCCCATCGGCGTTTCTCCCGAAAGCTTCGTTGGTTGCGGCGGAACCTATCACCGCAGGTCGGGCGGTCACAAGCGAAGCGTCCGCCGTTGCGCCGAAATACGCCGCCGTCTATGTGCGGCCAGCGTCAACCTGCTGAGCGGACAAGAACGATGACGGCACGCCGATGCTCGATCAGCCGCCGCGCCTTCGTGGGCGGCGCGACCGCGGCCGTCGCCGCGGGTCCGGCCTTCGCCCAGCCTGCCTCCGGGACGAACTGGCCTGAGCGCCTGGTGCGCATCATCATCCCCTATCCGGCGGGCGGCTCCACTGACGTTCTCAGCCGCATCATCGCGGAGCGGCTGAAGGACAAGCTCGGCCAGTCCTTCGTCATCGAGAACCGCCCCGGCGCCGGCGGCAACATCGGGATCGACGGCGTGGTCCGGAGCGAGCCGGACGGCTACACGATCGGGGCGGCGACGGTCGGCCATTTCTCGATCAACCAGTACCTCTACAGTAAGATGTCGTGGGACCCCGACCGCGACCTCGCGCCGGTGTCGATGACCTGGGAGCTGCCGAACGTCGCCGTGGTTCCGTCCCAGCACGTGCCGGCGAAGACCCTTCAGGAATTCATCGCCTGGGCGAAGGCGCGCGACGGCGGCATCCTGTTCGGCAGCCCCGGGGTTGGAACGACGCCGCATCTTTCGGGTGCGCTGCTTGGGGTGCGCGGCGGGTATAAGGCGACGCACGTGCCGTTCAGGGGCGCCGCTGGGACCATCCCGGCGATGCTGTCCGGCGACGTCCACTTCGCCATCGACAACCTCGCCTCTTATGTCAGCATCATCGAGTCGGGCCAGATGCGGGCGCTCGCCGTCACCTCGCCGACGCGCTGGCCGACGATGCCGGACGTGCCGACGATGGCAGAGGCCGGCATGCCGGACTTCGTCGTCACGTCCTGGGCAGCCTTCGTGGTGCCGAAGGCGACGCCGCGCGCGATCGTCGATAAGCTGTCGAAGGCGTTGCGCGAGATTGCGGCCGAGCCGGCGATCCAATCGCGCTTCCAGGTCGCCGGCGCGAGGTCGCTCGGCAGCACCCCGGAGGAGGTGACCGCGCTCGGGCTCAAGGAGCGGCCGATGTGGCAGGAGATGGTGAGGGTCTCGGGCGCGCGGCTCGATTGAAGTGCTCGCCGGCTCGCACTTTCCGTCTCAAAGGCTCGACTTGAGCCTGAGATGGTCGAGGCGGTTCATCGAGCGGACTTCGACGCGGCGGGTCTCGTCGTTTCGCGACAGCTCCAGCGTCACGACGGCGCCGGCGCCGCCTTGGGCCCAGACCTTGCGGTAGAAGGCGGCGAGCGTGGCGACGGTCTCGCCGTTGACCCCGACGATCGTGTCTCCGGCGCGCACGCCCCGGCCCGCCCGGCGTCACCCGGGCGACGACGAGCGCGCCGCGGACCTCGTTCGCGGCGACCCCGAGCCAGGGGCGTCCCGGGCCGGCAACCCGCCCGGCGGCGAGAAGGTCGCCGAGGATGGGGTGCAGGCCGTCGGTCGGCACGAACATGTTGCCGGGCGTGCCGTCGGCTGCGGCGTCGCCGACGATCAGCGAGCCGATGCCGACGAGCCTGCCGTCGCGGTTGATCAGGGCGGCGCCGCTCCAGGCCGGATGCGGCGGGGCCGTGAACAGAGCCTCTCCGACGAGGTACTCCCAGCTGCCGGCGAATTCGCGCTTGGCGACGACGCGCGCCGGCGCGACCATCGCGGCGCCGCCGGCGCTCGCGACCAGCACCGGATCGGCTTCCTTCACGTCGGCGGACCGGCCGAACGCGATCGGCGCGACCTTCAGCGGCACGAGCCCGCGCAGAAGCCCGAACCCGGTCTCGTGGTCGTAGCCGACGACGGCCGCAGGCACGGTGCGCCCGTCCTTCGTGCCGATCTCGGCGGTGCGCGCCTCGACCATCAGGTAGCCGATCGTGAGCACGAGGCCGTCGCCGTCGATGACGACGCCGGACCCCTCCCGCTCCCGGCCGAGGCTATCGGCGGTGCGGGCGTCGGGCTCGACTACCGTCTTGACCCGCACGACGGCCGAGAGCAGCTCGTCGAGCGAACGCGTCTCGGCCGGGGCGGCGAAGCCGCTCGCGAGGAGCGCGAAGGCGCCGGCCGCCAGCCGCCGGGCGGAGCGGGCCGCGATCGACGCCGCCAAGATGGCCATGGATGCTCCTCCTGATCGGCGGCAGTATAAGCGCGGGCGGATCGGCTGCCAGGGACTATCCAGCGCTATGGCATCAAGCCGGCCCGGCGCTTCCCGGTCGATGGCGACGACGCGCTCAACAACAGTGCGACCGATACCCGCCGAACCGCCGGCGGCCTCGCCTCAGCTCGGCTTCTGGGCCGGCGGGGCGTCCTTCGTCGGCTCGAGCTTGATCGTCTGGAGCTGGTGCCACGCCGCCTGGGTGTAGCCGCCGTTGTTCAGGAGGGCGTCGGCGCCGAGCGCGATCACCG
>DAINQO010000167.1:0-7155 GCA_036742625.1 Microvirga sp. | reverse complement strand
GATGCCGGTGATGATCTCTCCGAGCGTGCCACGATTCGAGCCGACGAGCGCGACCGATCCCAGCACGGCGGCTATTCCGATCACCAGCGCGGACGCACTGAACCAGAAAAAGCTCACGAGCAGCAGGGCAAGGCCGACGTGAGGGCGAATGTCATAGCGCACGACGCTCACGACGGCCGCGTCCTCGGCACGAATGTCGACAGGCTCACCCACGTCTCGGCTCATAATGAAAGTCGCCCGGATCGGCCCAACGCGGCTTTCGCAGCCATGTCGATCTTGCGGCAGCGCTCTGCACTGTCGCGTAGGTCGTCGATCTCGGCTTCGAGGTCGGCGACCAACTGGTGCTGATCCAGCATGCGGGAACCGTCATGCCTCTTCAGTTAGCGCTCAAGCTGGAACGAGAAGCGCTCCGCCGACTTAGCCGAGAGCACCGACTCGCAGCAACTGAAGGACGCCATGCCCGTCATTTCCAAGCGCAAAGTCATTCTCTCGCCGCCCGGCCTCATCCTGAAGGAAGGGAAGCCGCAGGCGACCGGGGTGCGACCGTCTCAACCTCGGCGTGAGGGCGCGGGACGGGCGCGAAGCAGATGAATGAGGCTGGTTGACTCTGAAAGTGCCAAAGCAAATCGGGGCGATGATCGGACCGACCACGGCGTGCATCCGGGCTGATTGACACGCGCCCGAACCGGGCAGACGCTTCGAGCATCCGGAGCCGTCCAGAGCCGCCGCAGCAGCGGGAGTTCGATGTCCCCTTCCTCGACCGATTGGATCGTGCGCCTCTCCCCCCGAGAGGGCGCGACGATCGAGGATCTTCTGGCGCTGCCTTATGCGCTCGACGTGTGGCAGCGGGACGCCGACTCGCTTATCGCGGCGACCCCGGAAGCCACGCTGATCGAGATCCAGCGCCGCAAGCTCGCCTCCATCCAACGTCTTGGAACGGCGGCGGAGTTCGTGGCCGAAGCGAACAAGAAGGGGATGGGGAAGTCGCGGTAATCCGGAGGAAATCTCATGGACGAAATCATTGCCCGCATCACCAGCGAGGATCCGAATCGGTCGCTGCCTCAGCTCCTGAGCATGCCGCTGGGGCTTGACGTCTGGGAGTCGAAGCCGGAGCGGCTCGTGCTGCGTGCCACGGAGGCGGTGCTCGATCGCATCGGCAAGATGGGCTACCGCGTCGAGCCCGTCGTTCCGGTGAGCGAGCACCTCACCGCATTCGCGACGAGCGCGGCGGCCGAGGGCTTCCATTCGGGGGAGAGCCTCGAGCAGGACATGCGGGAGCTCGCCGCGAAGCGGCCCGAGCTTGTCGAGATCAAGGAGATCGGGCGCAGCCTCGAGAACCGGCCGATCCTGGCACTCCGAATCGGCGAACGGAAGTCCGGCGTCCGCAAGCTGCTGTTCATGGGCTGCCATCACGCCCGGGAGTGGCTTGCCGTCAAGGTGCCGTTCCTGCTCGCACGGGAGCTCATCGAGCGGGCGGACGAGGCTCCGATCGCCGGCTGGCTCGGCAAGGGCGAGATCTGGATCGCACCGATGGTCAATCCCGACGGTCACGCGTTCTGCCGAGGCCATAACCGGCTCTGGCGCAAGAACCGGCGCCCGAATCCGGACGGCTCGTTCGGCGTCGATCCCAATCGGAACTACGGCTACATGTGGGGCGTGCTCAATACGTCGAGCCATGTACCCAGCGACGATACCTATATCGGCCCGCGGGCCTTCTCCGAGCCGGAGACGAGAGCGATCCGCGACCTCGTCGCGGCAGAGAAGTTTGCTGGGCTGATCACCTACCACAGCTACTCGCAGTTGATCCTCTATCCATGGGGCTACACCGTCGACGAGATCGTCGATCCCGTCGACCGGGCGGCGTTGAGCGGCCTCGCCAAGGACATGGCCGGCGCGATCAAGGCCGTGCACGGCGTCGCGTACGTCCCCGAGCAGTCCTCGCAGCTGTACCGGACCGCCGGCGACACGACGGACTGGACCTATGGCACCTACGCCATCCCGTCCTTCACCATCGAGCTCCGCCCGAGCTCGGCCGAGGAGGGAGGCTTCGTGGTGCCGGCAAGCCAGATCGAGCCGACCTATCAGGAGAACCGCGCGGCGGCGTTCCTGCTGATCGATCGTCTGCTCAGCTCCGGGGCCGCCAGGCCCGCCGGCCTGACCCGGTCGGCTTCCAAGCGACCGCGGCGCGCGGTTAAGGAGGGCGGCTGAGGGGGGCGCGGCTCAATCGCGCGCGAGCTCGTCGTCGCTCGAATCGGCGGTCGTCAGGGTCGACAGCACGCGCTCGCATTCGAGGAGCTCGTCGAGGACGGCCTTCAGGCGGGCGACATCCGCCTTCGGTAACATCGGCGGGATGCGGCCATCCGGCGGCGGCGCAAGCCGAGCCGGGCTCGGCGCCGCGGCCTTCGCACCCTGCCTCGCCGGCGCCGCGACGGCGGCGGTCCCCTCGTCCTCGGCCAGCTCCTCGGGGGCGGCGCCCGCCGGCGGCGCTTCGACGCTTTGCTCGCCACAGCCGATCGCCTGCACGAAACGGATGCCGTCCTCCTTGAGGATCCGCTGCACGCCCTTGATCGTGTAGCCCTCGCCATAGAGGAGGTGGCGGATGCCCTTCAGGAGATCGACGTCGTCGGGCCGGTAGTAGCGCCGGCCGCCGCCGCGCTTCAGCGGCTTGATCTGCGCGAAGCGCGTCTCCCAGAACCGCAGCACGTGCTGAGGCAGGTCAAGGTCGTCGGCGACTTCGCTGATGGTCCGGAAAGCGTCCGGGCTCTTCTCCATGGCGCGAGCCTGCTCGGGGCGGCCGACGGCGCTCATCACCGGGCTCATTCGCTCTCGTCGGTCTCGAGACCGTTGATGCGCGCCTTGAGCACGTTCGAGGGCTTGAACACCATCACCCGGCGCGGCTCGATCGGCACCTCGATTCCGGTCTTCGGGTTGCGCCCGACGCGTTCGCCCTTGTCGCGCACGACGAAGGAGCCGAAGGAGGAGAGCTTCACCGTCTCGCCGGCGGTCAGGCAGTCGCAAAGCTCGTCCAGGACGAGCTCGACAAGCGCCGCCGATTCGGTCCGCGACAGACCGACCTTCTGGTACACGGCCTCGCTGAGATCGGCTCGTGTCACCGTGCGTCCGGCCATCGCCACCCCCTCACCGACCGATTTCAGCAACCGCGCGTATCTATCTGAAAAGGAACGCTAATCAGAGCGGCTCACGGGGTCAATGGAGTTTCCCGCGATCGTCCCCACGAAAATCCCGCGGCCGATCCTCACCAGCGGATCAGCGCCGCGCCCCAGGTGAAGCCGCCGCCCATCGCCTCGATCATGACGAGGTCGCCCTGCTTGATCCGCCCGTCGGCGCGGGCTTCTCCGAGCGCGAGCGGGATCGAGGCGGCCGAGGTGTTGCCGTGCTTGTTCACGGTCAGGACGACCTTCTCCGGGGCGATGCCGAGCTTCTCGGCGGTGGCGTCGATGATGCGCTTGTTCGCTTGATGCGGGACGAACCAGTCGATGTCCTCCGCCGTCGTGCGGGTCGTCTTGAAGGCGTCGTGAATGACGTCCGTCACCATGCTGACGGCGTGACGGTAGACCTCGCGGCCCTCCATCCTCAGGCAGCCGGTGGTCTTCGTCGAGCCCGGGCCGCCATCGACGTAGAGCTTGTCGCGGTGGGCGCCGTCCGAGCGCAGATGCGAGGTCAGGACGCCGCGGTCCTGCGGCGTGCCCTCGCCGAGCTGTGCCTCGAGCACGATCGCGCCGGCGCCGTCGCCGAACAGCACGCAGGTGGTGCGGTCCTTCCAGTCGAGGATGCGCGAGAAGGTCTCGGCGCCGATGACGAGGGCGCGCTTGTGCGAGCCGGAGGTGAGGAACTTGTCGGCCGTCGCGACGCCGTAGACGAAGCCGGTGCACACCGCCTGCAGGTCGAAGGCGGCGCCGTGGTGGATGCCCAATCCGGCCTGGATCTGCGTCGCCGTCGACGGGAAGGTGTAGTCCGGGGTCGAGGTCGCGCAGACGATGAGGTCGATGTCCTTCGGTTCGAGCTTGGCGTCGGCGAGCGCGCGCTCGGCGGCCTTCAGGCCGAGCATCGAGGTGGTCTCGCCCTCGGCGGCGATGTGACGCTCCTCGATCCCGGTCCGCTGCAGAATCCACTCATGCGAGGTGTCGACCATGCCGGCGAGCTCGCGGTTCGTCAGGATGCGCTCCGGCAAATAATGGCCGTTGCCGCAGACGACGGAACGAATGGTGGCCAAGGTCCAGATCCTTCAGGCGGAGGCGATCGCCGGGGTCTGCTCGAGCATGTCCCGGATCGTCCGCATCAGCTCGTAATGCGCCATGTCGTAGGCGATATCGATGGCGCTCGCGAAGCCGAGGGCGTCGGTGCCGCCATGGCTCTTGATGACGATGCCGTCAAGGCCAAGGAACACGCCGCCATTGGCCTTGCGCGGATCCATCTTGTCGCGAAGGGCGTCGAACGCCTGCCGGGCAAATAGGTATCCGATCTTCGCCGTTAAAGTGCGACTCATGGCGCTCCTCAGGTATTCGCCGATCTGCTTTGCCGTGCCCTCGGCGGTCTTCAGCGCGATGTTGCCGGTGAAGCCTTCGGTCACGACCACGTCGACGGTGCCCTTGCCGAGGTCGTCGCCCTCGACGAACCCGTGATAGGCGAGCCCCGGCAGATCCGCCTCGCGCAGCAGCCGTCCGGCCTCCTTGACGATCTCGATGCCCTTGATCTC
The DNA here is from genome assembly GCA_036742625.1 of Microvirga sp. Classification (GTDB taxonomy): domain Bacteria; phylum Pseudomonadota; class Alphaproteobacteria; order Rhizobiales; family Beijerinckiaceae; genus JAJKJG01. The sequence continues at coordinate 2,438 of DAINQO010000167.1, read as the reverse complement.
CTCGATGCCGACATTGAGGAGCCCGACCGTCGGCCGCTCGATGTCGAAGAGAATGCGGGCCATCGCCGAGCCCATGATCGCCATGTCGACGAGATGCATGGCGTCGGCCCCGATCGTCGCGCCGACGTCGAGCACGACGCTTTCGCCGCGCAGCGTCGGCCACAGGGCGGCGATCGCCGGACGCTCGATATGCGCCATGGTCTTGAGGCAGATCTTCGACATCGCCATGAGGGCGCCGGTGTTGCCGGCCGAGACCGCAGCATCCGCCTCGCCGTCGCGCACCGCCTGGATCGCGAGCCACATGGAGGAGTTGCGCCGCCCAGCCCGCACCGCCTGGCTCGGCTTGTCCTCCATGCGCACCGCAACGTCGGTGTGGCGAAGCTCGACCGCGTCCCTGAGGGCGGGCTTCGCGTCGAGAAGAGGCCGGATCGCGGCCTCGTCGCCGAACATGAGGAAACGCAGGCCGGGATGGCGCTCCAGTGCCAGCGCGGCGCCCGGAACCACCACGGCGGGGCCGTGATCGCCGCCCATCGCGTCGAGCGAGATCCGCACTGGCTTCGGCATGAACGCTTGGCTTTCCCGGGAGGCGAGAACGGCGGAAAATAGCTGTTCGCCCTCAGCGAGCAACCGCTTTCTCGGGCGCGCGCGGCTCAGCCGCCGGGCTTCAGCGCCCTCAGGGCCCCGAAGGGTGATTCGCGGTCCTGGCCGTCGCCCTCGAAGGAGAAGTCCGCGCCGGGCTTTCGCGGGTACGGATCGAGCCCAAGCATCAGGAACTCGGCCGCCAGCGCGCCGAGGTCGATCTGGCCGTCCGTGATCTCGTCCGGCGGCTCGTCACCGGCGTCTCCTCCCCCACCGCCGCCGGCGAAATCGACCTCCACCTCCTCCTCGATGACGTCGTCGAACGGCTCGAGGGTCACGACGCAGATCTGGCCGACCCGCGCCGTCACGACGCCTTCGACATGGACCCGCTCGGCCGTCCCGGTGAGCCGGAAGCGCCCTTCGAGGGCGTGGATCGCCTCAAGCTTGAAATCCTTGGCGAGCGCGGCCCGCTCCTCGGGGGTCGCTTCGACGGCGACCTCGAGGCCCTCCGGCGGGAGATGCCGCACGGATACCGGGCGGGAGAGCGGACCAACCGATTCGGGCGTCATCGGACATCCTCTTCCGCGAAGGCGGCGGGCGGGGGCAGACTCGGTCCGTCGTGCAAGAAAGCCTCCAGCGAACGCGCCGCAAGCGCGGTCTCGGCCGCAAGAGTGTAACGCGCAAGGCCGCGAAGCGCCTCCGGCGCGGTATCGAAATGCTCGGCGAGAACGGCCGCCAAGCGTGCGTCGTCGCGCGAATCGAGCACCGCGTCATAGACGGCGGCGCGGCCGTAGAATGCGTGTGCGAGCTTCTTCATGCGCTTCGGCACGCCCATGTCGCCGACCCCGAGCTCGCGCAGCGAGGCGTCGAGCTGGCGAAAGACGAAATCCACCAGCTCCTGGGCGACCTCCCGGGCCGGCGCGGGCAGCCGCCGGAGCTGTCGGAGCACCAGAACGACGTGCAGCGTCAGGCATGCGAACCGGCCCTCGACGGTGTCGGCGACGCCGAGCCGCGCATACAGGGCGGGGTCGCGGGCGGCCTCGGCGATGCGCCGATGCAGCGCGGCGATGAGAGCGGCGCGCGGGTTTCGTCGGAAGCGGCTGAAGATCGTCATTCCGGCGGCCGAAGGAGGTGGCGGAGCTCTGCCTTGTCAAAGCCGCAACCCGGCGTTACGGCATCACCCTCATCGGGCGCAAGCTCCAAGCGCCGGCTCTTCTGGATCCCGGAATGACGCGTCACCATCCCAGCATCCTTGTGCGCCTTGGCGCCGCCGCCCTCCTCGGGCTCGCCGCCGCCGCCTGCACCATGGGCGAAGAGTTCCACCGCGGCTATCTCGTCGACGAACGTGCCGTGAACCAGGTCCAGTCGGGCATGAACGCGGAGCAGGTGCTGAACATCCTCGGCACGCCTTCGACGGTGTCCACCGTCGGCAACAAATCCTGGTACTACATCAGCCAGCTATCCCGGCGCCGCGTCGCCTTCCTCGGCGAGAGCGTCGTCGACCAGCGGGTGACGGCGGTCTATTTCGGCCAGAACCTCAAGGTCGAGCGCGTCGCGCTCTATGGGCTGCAGGACGGCAAGATCTTCGACTTCGTGTCGCGGACGACGCCGGCCGGCGGCGGCGACCTCAACTTCGTGAGCCAGCTCTTCCGCGGCCTCGGGAGCTGGGTGCCGAACCCGTAATCGGCGCGCTCCGCGCCAAGAAGAACGCGCCGAAGAAGAACGCCCCGCGGTGTGCGCCGCGGGGCCTTTTCGTTTAGTCGACGGCCTCGCTCAGCTGTGCGCCAGGATCGCGATCAGCAGAAGCGCGATGATGTTGGTGATCTTGATCGCCGGGTTCACGGCCGGACCGGCGGTGT
>DAINQO010000166.1:0-7158 GCA_036742625.1 Microvirga sp. | reverse complement strand
GATCGATCTCGGTCAGGCGAAGGTCGCGGTCGCCGAAGAGCTGGAGGGCGCGCATTCAGGATTCCGGGTTAAAGGTGTTGGGCCAATCCCGCGCGCTATGAAAGACCGCCAGGATTTCGACCGCTCTGGGACCGACACGGTACGGCACGATATAGGGAGTTCTCGGGACCACGAGTTCCCGGGTGCCCGCCCGATGTCCAGGACGTCCGCTATGCGGGAAGCGGGCGAGCCGTCGCACCGCGGCCTCGATGGCCCGAACCACACGGCGTGCCGCGGCTGGATTATCCTTCGCTATGTAGTCGCCGATGTCCTCGAGGTCGCGAGAGGCGGGCTCGGTCCAGACGATCCTCATGCCGAGTCGTATTTGGAGAAGATCCGGTCCATCTCCTCATCGCTCACGAACTCGCCCCGATCCGCCGCGGCGATCCCGGCCTCGATCTTGGCGATCTGCCAGGCGCGCAGTTTGACGTAATTCTGGAGCGCCTCCTCCACAAGCACGTCTCGTGGCTGGTTGGCCTTCCTGGCGAGTTCGTCAATCGCACCGATCGTCGACGGCTCGATGTGAAGGGTCACGGGATCAGCCATGGTTCTCCCCAAGCGCTCCTCAATGTAGGCGAAGCGCCTCGCCACTTCTACCGGTGCACCCCGATCATCGCGGTGAGGCCGCCGTCGACGGGCAGCGTCGCGCCGGTGATGTAGGCGGCGGGCGGGCTCATCAGGAAGGCGACGAGGCCGGCGACCTCCTCGGACTTGGCGAAGCGGCCGGCCGGGATCTGCTTCTCCATCCCGGCCCGGTGGCTCGCGTAGGGGGCCATCATCTCGGTGTCGATGAAGCCCGGCGCGACGGTGTTGACGGTGATGCCGCGCTTCGCGGTCTCGATCGCAAGCGTGCGGCAGTAGGACAGGAGCGCCCCCTTCGAGGCCGCGTAGGCGGCGTTGCCGGGATTGCCTTGCAGCGCCGCGACCGAGCCGATCGCGACGATGCGGCCGGCGCGGGCCCGGATCATGCCGCGGAGCACGGCCTTGGCGAGGCGCGTCATCGACCAGAAGTTCACCTGCATCGCCGCCTCGGCCTTGTCCTGGGCCATCATGGCGGCAAGGGCGTCATAGGCCTGGCCGGCGTTGTGCACGAAGCCGAAGAAGCCCTCCGTCTCGATCGCGTCGCAGAAGATGTCGAGCGAGCCCTTCTCGGAAAGATCGACCGCATGCGCCTTGACGCTGCGCCCCGGATGGGCGGCGGCGAGCTCGTCGACGAGCGCTTCGGCGGCGTCGCCCGAAGCCCGATAGGTGAAGTCGACTTCGTGCTCGGCCGCGACGAGCGCCCTAACGATCGCGGCGCCGAGCCCGCGGCCGCCGCCGGTGACGAGGACCCGCCGCGTCACTTCGGCTCGGCTCCGATGACGAGGCAGGTGTTCTGGCCGCCGAAGCCGAAGGAGTTCGACAGCACGATGCCGACCTCCGCGTCCCGGGCCTCGTTCGGCACCACGTCGAGGGGGATCGCCGGGTCCGGGACATGGTAGTTGATCGTCGGCGGGATGCGGCCGCTGCGGATCGTCAGCAGCGACATCACGGCCTCGACCGCGCCGGCGGCGGTCAGCGTGTGGCCGATCATCGACTTGTTGGACGAGATCGGGACCGATTTCATCCGCTCGCCGATCACCGCCATGCAGCCCATCGACTCCATCTTGTCGTTCTCGGGCGTGCCGGTGCCGTGGGCGTTGACGTAGTCGATGTGGTCCGGCGTGAGGCCGGCGTCCTCGATCGCATCCCGGATCGCGGCGATGATCGGCGCCCCGTCGGGGCTCGAGCGGGTGCGGTGGAAGCCGTCGCCGCGCTCGCCGCAGCCGAGGACGTAGCCGAGAATGGCGGCGCCGCGGGCGCGCGCCGCCGCGGCGTTCTCGATGACGAGCGCCGCGGCGCCCTCGCCCATGACGAAGCCGTCGCGATTCTTCGCGAACGGCTTGGCCGCGGCCTCGGGCGGATCGTTGTGGGTCGACAGCGCCGAAAGCAGGGAAAACCGGATCAGCGCTTCGGCGTGCACCGAGCCGTCGGTGCCGATGCACAGGGCTGCGTCGGTCTCGCCGCGCCGGATCGCCTCGACCCCGAGCTGGATCGCGGTCGCGCCCGATGAGCACGCCGTCGACAGCGAGATCGGCGAGCCCTTGGTGCCGAAGCGATCGGCGATGCGGTCGGCCACGGTGCCGAACAGGAAGAGATCGTGCCAGGGCTTGAAGCGGCCGGTCGCGGCCGCGCCCAGAAGATCCCGGTAGGTGACGCCGTCGTTTTGTCCCGAGGCCTCGGCGAGCGCCTGGCGCTGCGGCCATTCGAGCTCGACCGGCGGCACCGCGATGAACAATGCGCCCGGGAAGTCGCCGGTCCGGCCGGCGCCTGCCTGGCCGACCGCCTCCTCGGCGGCGAGCATCGCCAGACGCTCGGAGAGCATCGGCGCGCAGAAGGGCTCGGCCGCGACGAAGTCGACGGTGCCGGCAATCGTCGTCCGCAGCGCCTCGGTCGGGAAGCGGTTGATGGCGTGAATGCCCGAGCGGCCGGCGGTCAGCGCCGTCCAGTTGTCCTCCCGCCCCTGCCCGAGCGAGGTGACGACCCCGAGGCCGGTCACCGCGACGAGCGGACGTCCCTGACGATCCCGATGCGCCATCTTGCCCTCACTCGGCGCGGGTCAGGCGGATCGCGCCGTCGCCGCGCCAATGCCCGACCGAGGTCACGACCGCCTCGGCTGCGCCGCGCTGCAGAAGTGCCGTCGCCAGCACCGCCCCGGTGGGCGCCTGGGCTTCCACAGTATGGCCGACGAGGTCGCCGGTGGCGTGGATCGTTGCCGCACCCAGGGCGGCGAGCCAAGCCCGCTCGTCCTCGCTCGCCGGCGACAGCCCGGTCGCGCCGGAGAGCACGACGGCGCCGGCGCTCGCCCCGAGCGTGGCCCAGTGCCTCGCGAGCGCGGCCGGAAGCGCGCCCGGGGTGCGCCGGGTCCGTTCGGAGACGACCCCGGCGACGGCGGCGAGCGGCGTCGCGCCGCGCCGCTGCGCATGCTCGCGGGCTTCCATGACCAGGAACGCAGCCCCGGATCCGGGGATGAAGCCGCCGCCCTCGGCCGGGCGATCCCAGACGCTTCGGAACGGCTTCTTCCACAAGAACCCGCCGAGCTCGAACATCAGGAGCACGTCCGGCCGCTCGGCATTGTAGGCGCCGCCGACCAGGAAAATCTCGCCCTGGCCGGCGGCGATGCGGGCATGGGCGACGCGGATCGCGTCGAGGCCGGCGCTCTCCTCGCCCATGAAGGTCCGCGAGGCGCCGGTGACGCCGTGCACGATCGAGATGTTGCCGGCCAGCAGGTTCGAGAGCTGGGCGAGGAAGAGCGTCGGGCGCAAGTCGCTCATCAGGCGCTCGTTCAGGAACACCCCCGGATCGGCGGCGTTGCGGATGCCGGTCAGGATCTGCCCGTCGACGGCGTAGTCGCGCTCGCCGCCGCCCGCCGCGACGATGAGGTGCATGCGCCCCTTGAGGGCCGCGTCGGCCTTCGCGCCGGCGGTCTCGAGCGCGAGCCCGGCGGCGTAGACGCCGAGGCGCTGCCAGGGCTCCATCTGCCGCTGGTCCGACTTCTTCGGGATCTGCCGGTCGTAGTCGAGATGCACCGCCGGGTGCACCGCGTAGGGCGCGAAGGTCGTCGTGTCGAGCCGCGGCGCGGCGCCGCTCGCCAGCGCCGCGAGGTGGGATTCGGGGTCCTCGCCGACACACGACACGAGCCCGACGCCGGTAATGACGACCTCGCGCATCATCCGGCCTCCGCGAGAAGCCCGATCCGCCGCGCCTGCTCGCGCATCGCCGCCGCCATCCCGTCCGGGAAGGGCATGGTCTTGAAGCGCAGCGAGGCGTCGCAGATGCGTTTGCCGGCGACCGCGATCGCCGCCTTCGTCACCGCGTAGCCCGAGCCCTCGTGCTCGAGCTCGGCCGTGATCGCAAGCTCGGAGCGCGGGCCGACGAAGGTCCGGAAGCGCGCCTTGTCGACCGCCATCAGGAACGGCATGTGGCTGAAATCCATGAGGCCGAGCACGAGATAGCCGGAGGCCTGGGCCATGGTCTCGGTGAGGAGGACGCCCGGCATCAGCGGATGCCCGGGGAAATGGCCCTCGAAGATCGGGCTCTCATCGGGCACGACCGAGCGCGCCTCGATGCGCTTCCCGGCGCGGTCGAGCGACACGACGCGGTCGATCATTTCGAAGTATTCGAGGCGCATGCGGCTGGGCAAATAGCGCGTGGCGAAGAGCGAAGTCGGGCGGCACGCCGCCCTAGTCGAGAGACCTTATTCGCTGTTCGCCATTCGCTCTTCCCTTACGCGTTCTTCGCAGCGACGAGCGCGTCGATCCGCGCCACCAGGTTCTTGAGCACGAAATACTCCTCGGCCGGGACTTTGCCTTCGTTGACCTCCTGGGTCCATTGCTCCAGCGGCAGCTTGATGGCGAAGGCCTTGTCGATGGCGAAGGCGATATCCAGGAAGGCGAGCGAATCGATGCCGAGATCGTCGATCGCGTGGGCGTCGGGCGTGATCTGCTCGCGCGGAATGTCCGCCGTCTCGGAGATGATGTTGGCGACGGTCTCGAAGGTGGACGACATCTCTCGTCGCTCTCCCGAACATTCATGCAATCGCGGCGCGTTGCTGCCGGGCGCGACAGCCCTGCCCCCCCGGTCGCCTCCGCTTGTGGATAGCCCTGATGGAACCGCACCCCTTACACGACGGGGGTGAGGGCGGCAACAGGGACCAGGACGCGCGCCGCCCCTTGGCCGAGCCGAGGCCGGGCGGCCGGCTTCGGGGCATTTGGCCCCGTCCGGCCCCCGGAGGAGCAGCCGGCGCGACCGGGACGCTCCGCGCCCGCCCTACGCCGCGAGCTGACGCAGCACGTATTGCAGGATGCCGCCGTTGCGGAAGTATTCGAGCTCGTCGAGCGTATCGATGCGGCAGACGAGCGGCACCTCCTGGACCTTGCCGTCCGACGAGGTGATCTCGGCGGTGAGCTTCTGTCGCGGCTTCAGCTCGCCGGCGATGCCGCGCAGCGTCACCGTCTCGTCGCCCTTGAGGCCGAGCGAGGCCCACGAGGTCTCGCCGACGAAGACGAGCGGCATCACGCCCATGCCGACGAGGTTCGAGCGGTGGATGCGCTCGAAGCTCTCGGCGACGACGGCCCGGATGCCGAGGAGGTTCGTGCCCTTGGCGGCCCAGTCGCGCGATGACCCGGTGCCGTATTCCTTGCCGGCGAAGACGACGAGGGGGACGCCCTCCTCCTTGTACTTCATGGCGGCGTCGAAGATGAACATCTGCTGCCCGTCCGGCCAGTGGATGGCGTAGCCGCCCTCGACGACGTTGCCGTTGGCGTCGCGCACCATCTGGTTCTTGATGCGGATGTTCGCGAAGGTGCCGCGCTCCATGATCTCGTGGTTGCCGCGGCGGGTGCCGTACTGGTTGAACTCGCCGACCGGAACCTGGCGCTCCAGCAGGTACTTGCCGGCCGGCGAGGTCGCCCGGATGTTGCCGGCGGGCGAGATGTGGTCGGTCGTGATCGAGTCCCCGAAGAGGCCGAGGATGCGGGCATCGACGATGTCGGTGAGCGGCTTCGGGTCCTTGGTCATGCCCTCGAAATAGGGCGGGTTCTGCACGTAGGTCGAGCCGATCGGCCACTCATAGGTGAGCCCTGTCGCGACCGGGATGCCCTTCCAGTTGCTGTCGCCGGTGAAGACATCCGAATAGCGCCGCTTGAACAGCTCGCCCGTGATCGTGCGCTCGATGAAGTGCTGGATCTCGGTATTCGTCGGCCAGATGTCCTTGAGGTAGACCGGCTTGCCGTCGCCGCCGGTGCCGAGCGGCTCCTTGACGAGATCGACGAGGAGCGAGCCGGCGAGCGCGTAGGCGACGACGAGCGGCGGCGAGGCGAGGTAGTTGGCGCGCACGTCGGGGTTCACCCGGCCCTCGAAGTTGCGGTTGCCCGACAGCACCGCGCCGGCGACGATGTCGTTGTCGTTGATCGCCTTCGACACCGGCTCGGGCAGCGGCCCCGAGTTGCCGATGCAGGTCGTGCAGCCGAAGCCGACGAGGTTGAAGCCGAGCGCGTCGAGATCGTCCTGGAGGCCGGCCTTCTCGAGGTACTCGGCAACGACCTGGCTTCCCGGCGCGAGCGAGGTCTTGACCCAGGGCTTGGTGCGCAGGCCCTTCGCCACCGCGTTGCGGGCAAGGAGCCCGGCGCCGATCATGACGCTCGGGTTCGAGGTGTTGGTGCACGACGTGATCGCCGCGATGACGACGTCGCCATGGCCGAGGTCGAAGTTCGCGCCCTCGACCGGGAAGCGCTTCCCGACCTCGCCGCCTTTGCGGAACTCGGAATCCATCGCCTTGGTGAAGCCGGCCTTCGTGTCGGCAAGCGTGACCCGGTCCTGGGGGCGCTTCGGGCCGGCAAGCGAAGGCTGCACCTCGTCGAGGTTCAGCTCGAGCGTATCGGTGAACACCGGGTCCGGCGTGTCCTCGGTCCGGAACATCCCCTGCGCCTTGGCATAGACCTCGACGAGCGCGACGCGCTCGTCGGTCCGCCCCGTGACGCGCAGGAACTCGATCGTCCGCTCGTCGATCGGGAAGAAGCCGCAGGTGGCGCCGTATTCCGGCGCCATGTTGCCGATGGTGGCGCGGTCGGCGACCGTCATGTCGGCAAGCCCGGTGCCGTAGAACTCGACGAACTTGCCGACGACGCCCTTCTTGCGCAGCATCTGCGTGACCGTCAGCACGAGATCGGTCGCCGTGACGCCCTCGCGCAGGCGGCCGGTCAGCTTGAAGCCGACGACCTCGGGGATCAGCATCGAGATCGGCTGGCCGAGCATCGCCGCCTCGGCCTCGATGCCGCCGACGCCCCAGCCGAGCACCGCGAGGCCGTTGACCATCGTCGTGTGCGAGTCGGTGCCGACGAGCGTGTCCGGATAGGCGAATTCGGTCGGCTCGGCCTCGGTCTTGCGGCTCCACACCGTCTGCGACAGGAATTCGAGGTTGACCTGGTGGCAGATGCCGGTGCCGGGCGGCACGACCGAGAAGTTGTTGAAGGCCGTCTGGCCCCATTTCAGGAACCGATAGCGCTCGGCGTTGCGCCGGTATTCGATCTCGACGTTCTT
>DAINQO010000165.1:0-7189 GCA_036742625.1 Microvirga sp. | reverse complement strand
AAACAATGAGGTAGAGCGGGATGACGACTCGACGAGAAGTCATTGCGCGCTAACGCTTGTCGAGCGAGTGACGGCCGGGACCGGCGGCGACGAGGATCAACAGCCCGCCCAGGATCGCGAGGTTCTTGTAGAAGTTGGTCGCGTTCGCGGCCGCGGCGGCGCCGGTCATGTTCCAGTAATCGTGGAAGATCAGCGTCGCGGCGGCGGTGAAAAGGAACAGCACCGCGGCGGCAAGCCGCGTCTGGAAGCCGGCCGCGATCAGGATCCCGGTGACGAGCTCGAGCACGCCGACGATCGGCGCCAGCGTCACGCCCATCGTGAGCTTGGTGTTGATGTAGCTCGCGGTTCCCTCGAGCCCGGTGAGCTTCGAGAACCCGGCCCGGATGAACAGGATCACCAGGAGAATGCGCCCGATCAGGAGGACCACGTCGAGGCTGACGAGCCGTCCCACGGCGTCGTTCGGTCCATAGATATTCGCGTAGCGGTCGCGCATCGTCGCACTCCTGCGGATTTTCCAAAGCCGCGCCAGGCCCTAAGCATACCGGGCCGGCGATTTCCGGCTAGACGGCGGGACGGCACATCCACCGGAGAATGCGATGGCTTCGCGCCGAGACACGCACCCGATCCTCGTCGCCGGCGGCGGCATCGGCGGGCTCGCGACCGCGGTCGGGCTGGCCCAGAAGGGCTTTTCCGTCGTCGTGCTGGAGAAGGCGCCGGTGCTCGGCGAGATCGGGGCCGGGATCCAGCTCGGACCGAACGCCTTCCATGCCTTCGACTATCTCGGCGTCGGCGAAGCGGCGCGGGCGATGGCGGTCTATATCGACAGGCTGCGCCTGATGGACGCGATCACCGGCGAGGAGATCACCCATATCGACTTGACCGAGCCGTTCCGAGCCCGGTTCCGCAACCCCTACGCGGTCGTGCACCGCGGCGACCTGCACGGCGTCTTCCTGAAGGCCTGCCGCGACAACCCGGCGATCGAGCTCCGGGTCAAGAGCGAGGTCGTGTCCTACGAGCAGGACGAAGCGGGCGTTACGGCGCGTCTCGCCTCCGGCGAGGCGGTGACGGGCGCGCTCCTCGTCGGCGCCGACGGGCTCTGGTCGAATGTTCGCCGGCAGGTCGTCGGCGACGGGCCGCCGCGGGTGTCGGGCCATACCACCTACCGCTCGGTGATCCCGACCGAGCGCATGCCGGAGGACCTGCGCTGGAACGCGGCGACGCTATGGGCGGGGCCGAAGTGCCACATCGTCCACTATCCGCTCTCGGGCTGGAAGGTGTTCAACCTCGTCGTCACCTACCACAACGACGCGCCGGAGCCCGTCGCCGGCAAGCCGGTCTCAGAGGCGGAGGTCATGCAGGGCTTCGGCCACGTGCATGAGCGCGCCCGCAAGATCATCCGCCACGGCAGCGACTGGCGGCTCTGGGTGCTGTGCGACCGCGAGCCGGTCGAGCGCTGGGTCGACGGCCGCACGGTCCTCCTCGGCGACGCCGCCCATCCGATGCTGCAGTACTTCGCGCAAGGCGCCTGCATGGCGCTCGAGGACGCGGTCTGCCTGTCGCACATGCTGTCGTCCTTCGACGCCCCCGAGCCGGCGCTCGAGGCCTACCGCGCCCAGCGGGTGGTGCGGACCGCCCGGGTCCAGCTCCAGTCGCGGGCGATCGGCGAGCACATCTACCACCCGGCCGGCGCGCATGCCGAGGTCCGCAACGCGATCATGCGGGCCAAGACCTCGGAGGATTATTACGACCACCTCGCCTGGCTCTACGGCGGCACGGGGCTCGAGGGCGCCGGGCCGGCGGGGGTTTGAGCCTGCACGGAGCAGGGTTTGGTCGCGGGGTGCTTCACCGCTATAGCTTGCGGCCGGCAGCGGAGCTCCATCCCGGCTCGTGCCAAGAGGTGACCGATGAGGCGGCGCGCGTTCATGGCCGGGCTGCTCGCCGCGTCCGCCCCGACGATGGCACATGGCCAAGAGCAGGCGCGGATCGCGATCCTGCACAGCGGCTTCCCGAACCGCACGCCGATCCACCTCCTGTTCGAGGCTCTCGGCCGGCTCGGGTACGAGCACGGCCGCACGGCGACGATCGACCTGCATGGCGGCGAGGGCAACCCGGATCGCCTGAGCGCGCTCGTCGCCCAGATTGCGACTCAGAAGCCGCATGTCGTCATCGCGATCACGGCGCCTGCCGCCGTTGCGCTCAAGCGCCCCGAGCTTTCGATGCCGGTCGTGTTCGCCGTCGTGCTCGACCCGGTCGGTCTAGGTCTCGTCGAAAGCCTCGCACGGCCTGCGGGCAACTTCACCGGGACGACGTACAGCGAGGCCGATCTCGGCGGGAAGCGGCTCGAGTTCCTGATCGATGCGCTGCCCGAAACGCGGCGGGTCGCCGTGCTCTGGGGCAGCGGCGTCCAGCAAAACGCCCCGCTTCTGGAGAGCATCCGTAACTCCGCCTCGACGCGCGCCATCGCGATCTTCGCGCGCGAGCTCCGCGGCCTCGAAGACCTCGCGCCGGCCTTCGAAGCCGCCGCGCAGGCCGGTGCGCAAGCCGTCGTGTTCCTGAGCGACAACCTGATGTTCGGACATCGCAAACAGGTTGCCGAGCTTGCGCTTGCCCATCGCCTGCCATCCATGCACGCGTTCGCGGCCGAGGTGGAGGACGGCGGCTTGATGTTCTACGGTCCGAGCCTCGCCGAGAGCTATCGGCGTGCCGCGGCCCTCGCCGACCGGATCCTTAAGGGCGCGCGGCCGGGTGAGCTGCCGGTCGAGCAGCCGACCAAGTTCGAGCTGATCATCAACCTCAAGACCGCCAAGGCGCTCGGCCTAACGATCCCGGAGTCCTTCCTCCTGCGCGCCGACGAGGTGATCGAATAAGGCCGGACGGCCCCTCACGGCACGATCCTCTTCGCCCTGAGATCGGCGAGCAGCGCCAGGATCATCGCCTCGGAATCGACGCCCTCGGTGAAGCCGGCGCGCCTGATCTTGAGGGTGTCGGTCATGACGTCCCAGTCGGTGCCGAAGACGTAGTCGCCGAACGGCCAGGCGACGAGGTCGTCATAGGCGATCGCCTGCAGGCCATGCCGGCGCTGCATCGCCTGCCACAGCGGCGCCTTGTCGCTCATGAACTCGGCGAGCCGGATCGTCTGCACCGGGCCTTCCGGCATTTCGAACAGCGCCGCGATCCGCGGCCACAGGTTGCACCAGCGGAAGAAGTCGCTGTTCGTGACGTTGAAGACCTCGTCTGCGGCCGCCGGCGCGGTCGCGGCCCAGACCATGGCGCGGGCGAGGTGCTCCGAATCGGTGACCTGGTAGACGGCGTTGAAGGCGCCGGGCTTGCCCGGGAAGCGCAAGGGAAGGCCGAGCTCCTTCGAGATCGCGGCATAGACCGCGATTACGGTGATGATGTTCATCGGGCTGCCGAGCGCGAAGCCGCAGACGGTGTGCGGGCGCAGCACCGCATAGCTCCAGCCCTTGCGGCTCTGGCGCTCGCGCAGCCACTGCTCCTGGTCCCAATAAAAGTTCGGCGGCATGTGCGGCGGGTCGGTCTCCTTCGCCGGCGTCTTGAAGGGCCCGAGATGCGAGCCGTAGATCTTGTTGCCCTCGACGAGGACGACGCGCTCAAGCCCCGGCGAGGCCGCCTCGATCGCCGCGACGGCGTTCGCCAGCATGGCGAGGTTCGGGGCGTTGTGCTCGGCCCAGGTCGGGCGCGCCTGGAAGGCGCAATAGAAGACGTGGGTGACGTCGGTGAGATCGCCAAGCTTCGCGCCGCAATCCGCTTCGTCGAGGAGGTCGACCGCGATCGCGCGCATGCGCGTCGGGAAGTCGGGCGTGCGCCGCGACAGCCCGACGATGTCCCATTCGTCCTGCGGCTCGAGGTGATGGACGAGGTTGCGGCCGATGACGCCGAGCGAGCCGACGACGACGGCGGTCTTGCGGGCCATTCCGGCTTCCTCCGCGCTGCTTCGTCGCCTAAGTAGCACTGCCGGAGGACAAGGCGGAGAGGGCACGATGGCGGAGCTTCAGGGCAAGACGGCCTGGGTGACCGGCGCCGGCACCGGGATCGGCGAGGCCGGCGCGCTCGCGCTCGCGCGGGCCGGCGCCGCGGTCGTCCTCACCGGGCGCCGCGAGGAGCCGCTGCGGCGCGTCGCCGCCGCGATCGAAGCCGCCGGCGGGCGCGCCCTCGTCGAGCCCGGCGACATGACCGACCCGGCGCAGATCGACCGCATCGTCGCCGCGATCCGCGAGCGCCTCGGGCGCATCGACGTCCTCGTCAACAACGCCGGCGTCAACATCCGCGAGCGCCGCTGGGCGGAGCTCGACCCGCCGCGCATCGACACGGTCATCGACGGCAACCTGTCGAGCGCCTTCTACGTCTCGGCCGCGGTCCTGCCGCTGATGCGGGCGCAGAAGGACGGCGTCCTGATTCACACCGCCTCCTGGGCCGGCCGCTACATCAGCCCGATGAGCGGCCCGGCCTACACGGCGGCAAAGCACGCCGTCGTGGCGATGAGCCACACGATCAACATCGAGGAGTTCGACAACGGCATCCGCTCGTCCGTCATCTGCCCGGGCGAGGTCGCGACGCCGATCCTCGACAACCGCCCGGTGCCGGTCAGCGCGGAAGACCGCGCCCGCATGCTCCAGGCCGAAGACCTCGGCGACGTCATCCTCTTCGTCGCGACGCGGCCGAAGCGGGTCTGCATCAACGAGGTGCTGATCGGCCCGGCCTGGAACCGCAGCTACCTGCGCATGCGCGGCTGACCGCCGCTCTCATCGGGCAACGCCGTCAGCGCACCATCACGGCCCAATAATCGAGATCGAGGATCACGGCCACGTCGTAGTCCTTGCCGGCCTTGTCCGGGAACGCCGCGCAGGGCTGGTTCTTGGCCGCGACCGTGCGGATGCGCAGCGCGCCGACATCGGAGCGCCCGGGCAGGTCGGCCTTGGCGAGGATCGCGCTCCAGGCATAGACGGTGTCGCCGGCAAAGAGCGGCGCGACGTGGCGGCCGCCATTGATCGCGGCGACGTGGAAGGCGTTGGCGAGGCCGTTGAAGGCGAGCGCGCGGGCGAGCGAGATGACGTGGCCGCCATAGATCAGGCGCCGGCCGAAGCGGCCGTCCTTTGCGGCGTGGGCGTCGAAATGGACCCGCGCCGTGTTCTGGTAGAGCCGGGTCGCGAGCTGATGCTCGGCCTCCTCGACCGTCGTGCCGTCGCGATGGTCGATCCGCTCGCCGACGGCGTAGTCGCCGAAGCGATGCCGGCTGCCGGCGAGAGCAAGATCGTAGGCGGCGGCATCGATCGGCGGGCACGACGCGCCGAGCGCCGCAGGCTCCACCGCCTCCGGCAGGTCCGGCACATGCGCGTCCGGCGCCGGCGCCGCGGCATCGCGTTTGCGCACCAGCACCCAGCGGCAATAAGTCAGCACCGGCTCGCCGGCTGCGTTAAAACCGGTCGAGCGGACATAGACGATGCCGGTCTCGCGGTTCGAGCTCTCCTTCAGCCCGATGACCTCCGAGACGGCGGACAGCGTCTCGCCGGGATACACCGGCTTCAGGAAGCGCCCGTCGGCGTAGCCGAGATTGGCGACGGCGTTGAGCGAGATGTCGGGCACGGTCTTGCCGAACACGACGTGGAAGACGAGCCAGTCGTCCAGCGGGCTTCGCGCGTAGCCTGCCGCCTTGGCGAAGGCATTGGAGGATTGCACCGCGAAGCGCGTGCCGTAGAGCGCGGCGTAGAGCGCGGCGTCGCCCGTCGTGACGGTGCGCGGGGTCGCGTGGCGAAGCGTCTCGCCGAGCCGGAAGTCCTCGAAGAAGCGTCCCGGATCGGTCTTCATCGGCTGCACCTCACAGCTCCGGCACCGCGATCCCGCGCCGCCGGCAGGCCGCCGTCACGGTGTTGCGCATGAGGCAGGCGATGGTCATCGGCCCGACGCCGCCGGGCACCGGCGTGATCGCGCCCGCGACCTCCACCGCCTCGGCGAAGGCGACATCGCCGACGAGCCGGGTCTTGTTCTCGCCGGCGGCGGGGTTCGGCACCCGGTTGATGCCGACGTCGATGACGATCGCGCCGGGCTTCACCCAGTCGCCGCGGATCATCTCGGGGCGGCCGACGGCGGCGACGAGGATGTCGGCGCGCCGGCACAGCCCGGGGAGGTCGCGGCTCTTGGAGTGCGCGACCGTGACGGTGCAGCTCTCGTTGATCAGAAGCTGCGCCATCGGCTTGCCGACGATGTTCGAGCGCCCGACCACCACCGCGTCGAGCCCGGCGATGTCCTGACGCACCGATTTGACCAGCATCAGCGCGCCGAGCGGCGTGCATGGGACGAGCCCGCGCGCCCCGGTCATCAGGTGGCCGGCGTTGACCGGATGAAAGCCGTCGACGTCCTTCTGCGGGTCGATCGCGTCGATCACCCGTTGGGCATGGATTTGCGGCGGCAGAGGCAGCTGAACCAGGATGCCGTCGACCTCGCGGTCGGCATTGAGCCGGTGCACGAGCGCCAGGACCTCTTCCTCCGACGCCGTCGCCGGCAGCGCGTGGTCGAAGGAGCGCATCCCGGCCTCGAGCGTCTGGCGCGTCTTGCTGCGGACATAGATCTGGCTTGCCGGATTGTCGCCGACGAGCACGACCGCGAGCCCGGGCCGCACATGCGCCGGGTCGAGAGCGGCGACCGCCGCCGCGATGCGGGCGCGGAGCCGCTCGGCGATCGCCGCGCCCTCGATGATCCGCGCCGCCATGGCGCTCAGATCCGGGCGACGCCGACGCTGCCGAAGATCTCGAAGATGAGGTTGCGCAGGAAGTACAGGAGCAGGATGAGGATGATCGGCGAGACGTCGATGCCGCCGAGGTTCGGCAGGATGCGGCGGATCGGCCGCAGCGCCGGCTCGGTCACCCGGTCGAGGAAGTCGGCGACCTGGGCCACGATCGGGTTGCGCGTGTTCACGACGTTGAAGGCGATGAGCCAGCTCAGGACCGCGCTCGCGATGAGCAGCCAGACATAGAGCGTGATCACCGTGTCGATGAGCCACAACAGGGAGCGCATGCGAAGCCGATCCTCGGCCCGGCACCGGCCGGGATCACAATTGACAGGGGTGGACCCGCCGCCTAAATGGCCGGCCAGACCGGGGCTGTAGCTCAGATGGGAGAGCGCTGCAATCGCACTGCAGAGGTCAGGGGTTCGAATCCCCTCAGCTCCACCA
>DAINQO010000164.1:0-7244 GCA_036742625.1 Microvirga sp. | reverse complement strand
TCAAGCCGCCGTTCTTCGTGCAGAGCGTGTTCGGCATCCTCGGCGGCATCGGCCCGCATCCCGAGGACGTCGCCCATATGAAGCGCACCGCCGACCGGCTGTTCGGGAATGAGTACCATTGGTCGGTGCTCGGCGCCGGCCGCAACCAGCTGCCGATCGCCGCGATGGCGGCCGCGATGGGCGGCAACGTCCGCGTCGGCCTCGAGGACTCGCTCTGGATCGGCGCCGGCAAGCTCGCCGAATCGAACGCCCAGCAGGTCACGAAGGCGCGCCAGATCATCGAGGGCCTCGGCATCGACATCGCCTCGTCCGACGAGGCGCGGGACATCCTCGAGCTCAAGGGCGGCGACCGGGTGAACTTCTGACGCCCCGGCGCCCTCAGGAGACCTCCGCGAGAGCGCACCACGACCATCATGACCGATCCGGAAAAGCGTGCGACTTCAAAGGCCGCCGCTTATGATGATCGGGCACTATTGTTATGACGGAGCCTCCCTGAGGCGAGGCAGGCGGCGAGGAGGACGAATGGCACGCTGGCTCAAGCGCGGGCGCGACGCGGGCGCAGTCGCCGAGGACGACGCCAAGGTCGGCGCCGCGGTCGAGATGATGCTCGTCGACATCCAGGCCCGCGGCGACAAGGCGGTGCGGGAGCTTTCGATCAAGTTCGACAAGTGGGACCGCGCCGACTACCGCCTCACCGACGCCGAGATCCGCGGCTGCCTGTCCGAGCTCTCGGCCCGCGACAGCGAGGACATCAAGTTCGCGCAGGCGCAGGTCCGGAATTTCGCCGAGCACCAGCGCGCCGCGATGCGGGACGTCGAGGTCGAGACGCTGCCGGGCGTGGTGCTCGGCCACAAGCACATCCCGGTCCAGAGCATCGGCTGCTACGTGCCGGGCGGCAAGTACCCGCTGCTCGCCTCGGCGCACATGTCGGTCATCACCGCGAAGGTCGCGGGCGTGCCGCGCATCGTCACCGCGGCACCGCCTTATCAAGGCCGCCCGGCGCCGGCGATCGTCGCCGCCCAGGCTCTCGCCGGCGCCGACGTGATCTACTGCCTAGGCGGCGTGCAGGCGGTCGGCGCCATGGCGCTCGGCACGCAGGCGATCGAGAGCGTCGACATGCTGGTCGGGCCCGGCAATGCCTATGTGGCGGAGGCGAAGCGCCAGCTCTACGGCCGCGTCGGCATCGACCTCTTCGCCGGCCCGACCGAGACCCTCGTCATCGCCGACGAGACCGTCGACGGCGAGATCTGCGCCACCGACCTTCTCGGCCAGGCCGAGCACGGCCCGACCTCGCCGGCGATCCTGCTCACCACCTCCGAGAAGCTCGCCCGCGACACCATGGCCGAGGTCGAGCGCTTGCTCGCGATCCTGCCGACGGCCGAGATCGCGAGGAAAGCCTGGCAGGACTGCGGCGAGGTCATCGTCTGCGACTCGGAGGACGAGATGGTGGCGGAGGCCGACCGCATCGCCTCCGAGCACGTGCAGGTCATGACCCGCGACCCGGACTACTTCCTCGCGCGCATGACCAACTACGGCGCCCTCTTCCTCGGGCCGCGGACGAACGTCTCGTTCGGCGACAAGGTCATCGGCACGAACCACACGCTGCCGACCAAGAAGGCGGCGCGCTACACCGGCGGCCTGTGGGTCGGCAAGTTCCTCAAGACCGTCACCTACCAGCGCGTCCTCACCGACGCCGCCTCGGCCCGCATCGGCGAGGTGTGCTCGCGCCTGTGCATGCTCGAGGGCTTCTCGGGCCATACCGAACAGGCGAACATCCGGGTGCGGAGGTACGGCGGCCGCAACATCCCCTATGCGACGGCGGCGGAGTAACCCTTCCCCTCCCCCCTTGTGGGGGAGGCGGACTCGGCCGAAGGCCGAGCCCGAGGGGGGCGCCGGGCATGGAGCGCGTTGCCGACGAAGAGCCCGACCCGTGCAGCCGCAGGGCGAGGGCCGGACGGATCGCCTGGGCCTTGCCCCTGCGGCTGATGCGCGGCGGACCAGCTTCGACGAAGAGCCCTATGCCCGGCGACCCCCCCTCGCTCGGCCTTCGGCCGAGTCGGTCCTCCCCCACAAGGGGGGAGGGGAAGCGTGCGGCGCCACAGGAGGCGCGATCCGGGACACCGCGTTGCTAGTTTATGGTTAAAGAGTTGCTTGAGCCTTGACGTCGCGCTCCGCCGTCGATGACGTTCGCTCACCCCTCACCCTCCGGGAGAGGGGTGACCCACGCCCGGAGCCCTGCATGACCCTTCCCACCACCCCCTCTTTCCGCCTCGACGGCAGACGCGCGCTCGTGACCGGGGCCGGGCGCGGCATCGGGTTGGCCGCGGCGGCGGCGCTCGCCGATGCCGGCGCGCATGTGACGCTCGTTGCGCGCTCGGGCGAGGAGGTCGACGCCGGCGCCGCGGCGATCCGCGCCGGCGGCGGCTCGGCCGATGCGCAGGCTTGCGACGTCACTGATCTCGACACCTTCGCGCGGCTCGTCGCGAACGGCGACCCCTACGACGTGTTCTTCAACAACGCCGGCATGAACCGGCCGCAGCCCTTCGCCGAGGTGTCGGTCCTGAACTTCGACACCATCATGGGGCTGAACGTCCGCGCCGCCTTCTTCGCCGCGCAGGCGGTGGCGCGGCGGCTGCTGTCGACCCAGAAGCCCGGCTCGATCATCAACACCTCGTCGCAGATGGGGCATGTCGGCGCCGCCGGACGCTCGGTCTACAACGCCTCGAAATTCGCCGTCGAAGGCTTCACCAAGGCGATGGCGATCGAGCTCGGGCCGCACCGCATCCGCGTCAACACCATCTGCCCGACCTTCATCGAGACGCCGATGACGCGGCCGTTCCTCGCCGACGAGGCGTTCATGCGGACCGTCGTCGAGAAGATCAAGATCGGGCGGCTCGGCCAGGTCGAGGACCTGATGGGCGCGATCCTCTTCCTCGCTTCCGACGCCTCGGCCATGATGACGGGCTCGGCGCTGATGATCGACGGCGGCTGGACCGCGGAGTGACAGCATGGACGACGCAAGCCGGACCCCGACCGACCTCACCCTGATGGACGCCTGCGTGCTCGCGGACGCGATCCGCGCCCGCAAGGTCTCCTGCGTCGAGGTGATGACCGCCTTCCTCGACCGCATCGAGCGGCTGAACCCGAAGGTCAACGCCATCGTCTCGCTGCAGGATCGCGGCCGTTCGCTGGCTGAGGCGCGCGAGCGCGACGACGAGCTTTCGCGCGGCGAGCACCGCGGCTGGATGCACGGCTTCCCGCAGGCCATCAAGGATCTGGCCCCGGCCGCCGGCTTCCCGCTGACCAAGGGCTCGCCGCTGTTTGGCGAGGTGTCGAAGGAGGACGGCATCTTCGTCGCCCGCATGCGGCGCGCCGGCGCGATCGTCATCGGCAAGACCAATACGCCCGAGTTCGGGCTCGGATCGCAGACCTACAATCCGGTGTTCGGCCCGACGCTCAACGCCTACGACCAGGCGAAGACCGCGGGCGGCTCGAGCGGCGGCGCCGCCGTCGCGCTGGCGCTGCGCATGCTGCCTGTCGCCGACGGCAGCGACCACGGCGGTTCGCTGCGCAACCCGGCGGCGTTCAACAACCTGTTCGGCTTCCGGCCGTCCTACGGGCGCGTGCCGGCGAACGTCGAGGAAGTGTTCCTGCCGCAGCTCTCGGTCGCGGGACCTATGGCGCGCACCGTCCCGGACCTTGCCCGTCTGTGCTCGGTGATGGCCGGCTACGACGCCCGGCTGCCGTTCTCGATCGACGAGGACCCGGCGGTGTTCGCCGAGCCGCTGAAGCGGGATGTGAAAGGGCTGCGGCTTGCCTGGTTCGGCGATCTCGGCGGACACCTGCCGATGGAGCCCGGCATCCTCGATCTCTGCCGTGCGGCGCTGAAGGTCTTCGAGGACATGGGCTGCATCGTCGAGGAGGTCGCGCCGGACTTCGATCCGGAGCGGATCTGGCAGGCCTGGCTCCCCTTACGCCACTGGCAGACCGGCGCGCCCCTCCTCGAGTTCTTCCGCGATCCCGAGAAGCGCGCCCGGATGAAGCCCGAGGCGCAATGGGAGATCGAAGAGGGGCTGAAGCTCTCGGCCTACGACATCGCCAAGGCCTCGGGCGTGCGCAGCGCCTGGTACCAGACGGTCAGGCGCCTGTTCGAGCGCTACGACTATTGGCTCCTGCCGTCGGCGCAGGTGTTCCCCTTCGACGTTACGACCCACTGGCCGAAGGAGATCGCTGGCCGCCGGATGGACACCTATCACCGCTGGATGGAGGTGGTGATCCCGGCGACGATGTCGGGCTGCCCGGCGATCAGCGTGCCGGTCGGCTTCGGCGACCGGGGCTTGCCGATGGGCATGCAGATCGTCGGCCGCAACCGCGGCGAGCTGGCGGTGCTGCAGCTCGCCCATGCCTATGACGAGGCGACGGGCTGGGTGCAGAGGAAGCTTCCGCCGCTGGCTTGAAGCATGATCCCGAAAAGTGGCTACCGGTTTTCGGAAAAGATCATGCGCAAACAAAGAGGTAGAGCGGGATGACGACTCGACGAGACGTTATCGCGCGCTAAAGCCGCCAGTCGATCGGCGCCTCGCCGCGCTTTACCAGCCAGGCGTTGACCTGGGAAAACGGCCGGCTGCCGCGAAAATCGGCGAGGCGATTGAGCGGCGAAGGATGCCCGCATTCAAGCAGCAGATGCTTGTCGCGGTCGACGAGCGCCCCGCGCCTGCGCGCCGCCCCGCCCCAGAGCAGGAACGCGACCGCTGGCCGCTGCGCCGAGCACGCCGCAACGGCCTCGTCGGCGAGAGCCGACCAGCCGAGCCGCAGATGGGCCCCGGCGGCGCCCGCCTCGACCGTCAGCGCGGTGTTGAGGAGAAGCACGCCCTGGCGCGCCCAATGGCTCAGATCGCCGCTCGTCGGCGCCGGGCAGCCGAGATCGTCCGCCATCTCGGCGAGAATAGTCTTGAGCGAGGCCGGCAGCCGGCGCCGGCCGACGTAGGAGAAGGCGAGGCCGTGGGCGTCGCCCGGCGTCGGATAGGGGTCCTGGCCGAGGATCACCACCCGGACCGTCTCGAGCGGCGTCAGCCTCAGGGCGGAGAAGATGGCAGGCGCGGGCGGCAGCACCTCGGCGCCGGCGGCGATGCGGCGGTCGAGATCGCGCGCGATCGCATCCGCGGCGCCGTCGGCAAAGAAGGGCAGGGCGCGCCAGCCCGCCGCGGCGGGGTCGTCGCAAAAGGCCGCGAGCGCCGCCGCGACGGGACCGGTCATCGCAGGACGATCCGCCCCTCCGGCCGCGCCGCGACGGTGCCGAGGCGGCGCACGAACACCATCACCTCGTTCGCCAGGAGCTTGCCGTCGGTCGGCCCGATCAGCACCCGGCCGCGTCCGAGCGCCGCGTAGTTGTCGCCGCCGGCAAGCAGGAAGTTGTTCGAGGCGACCTTGTAGCGGGCCGTCGGGTCGAGGGGCTTGCCCTCGACCTCGATCGAGATCACGCGGGCGCCGGCCGGGAGCTTGGTGTCGACCTCGATTTTGAGACCCGAGACTTGCGGGAAGCGTCCGGCCCGGTTCGGCAGCTGCGAGAAGCCGTTCTCCAGCACGGCGCGCATGTCGGCGCCGGTGAGCTCGACCATCACCGTCGTATTGCCGAACGGCATCTCCGACAGGATGTCGCGCCGGGTGAGCCTCGTGCCGGGCGGGTACTGCTTTCCGGCCCGGATGCCGCCGCCGTTGGTGATCGCGACATCGGCCCCGGTCGACGCCCGGATGGCGTCCGCGATCAGGTTGCCGAACGCCGCCTCCTGCGTGCCGACCGTCATCGAGCGGCTGTCGAGCGTCGTCCCGGTGACGCCGACCTCGACGTCGAGCTCTGTCGAGAGCGCGCCCTCGTAGCGCTGCACGACCGCGAGCACCTCCGGGTCCGGCTCGACGGTCATCGAATCGTGTACGCGGAACGCCGGCGACCAGGCGACCTTTCGCGACGCGCCCTCGCCGGTCACGACCGCGGCGAAGTCGATGGCGGTGACGAAATTGCCCTCCTCGTTCGATTCGACCATCACGGTCCGGCCGTCATAGCTGATGGCGAGATCGTGGTCGTGCCCGGTCAGGAGCACGTCGACGAGCCCGGATCGCACGATCGCGTGGTCGCCCTCCCGGTCGGTGTGGGTCACGGCGACGAGGATGTCGGCTCCCCGGCGCCGCAGCCCCTCCGTTTGGGTCCGCAAGGTCTCGAGCTCCGGCAGGAACTTCAGGTCGCCGCTCTGGGACATGCCGGGCGTCGCGGCGAGCGCGATGCCGACGAGGCCGATCTTGACGGGTCCGAGATCGAAGAGCTCGGAGTCTCTCATTCCCGGCACCGGCGTGCCGTCGGCCTGGCGGATGTTCGCGGCGAAGTAGGGAAAGCGCGAGGCGCGCATGTGCCTGAAATAGACGTCCTTGCCGAAATCGAACTCGTGGTTTCCGGGCACGAACACGTCCGGCCTGATCATGTTCGTCAGCTCGACGATATGGGCGCCCTGGTCGAATCCCGACATCAGCGAGGGCGAGAACGTGTCGCCGGCGTGGCAGAACAGCATCGGCACGCCTCGGGCGCGCTCCTCCTTGACGACGGCGGCAAGCTTGGCGAAGCCGCCGCGACCCTTGTCGTCGCCCATCCGGTAGATGTCGTTGACGAGGAGCAGCGTGAAGGTCGGCGCAGCCGGCGCGGCGGCAGCCTCCTTGGACGAGCCGAGCATGGTGACCGACAGGCCGGCCCCGAATCCGAGGCCGAGCGTCTGGCGTCGAGACGGGTTCGACATGGCGCACTCTCCTGACGGGCGAGATAGAGCGCGGTGGGGCGGCGCAAGCAAGGGCGCCGCCGCGCGGCGGATCCCGTCCACATGTCGCAGGCGCGCGGTTTGAAGCGGCGGCGGCGGCTCATTAGAACCGCTCTGGCGCCATCCGGCGCCAAGCTCAGAGGCTCGCGTCACCAATGGACCAACTCGTCGGACCGTCCGCGCCCGCAGCGCCGGCCATCGCGCGCCCGGCCGACCATCCGGCCGCGAGATCGGGTCGCGTCGGCGTGCTCCTTCTCAATCTCGGAACGCCGGACGCGACCGACTATCGGTCGATGCGCCGCTACCTCAAGGAGTTCCTCTCCGACCGGCGGGTGATCGAGACCTCGCGCCTGATCTGGTGGCCGGTGCTGAACCTGATCATCCTGACCAAGCGCCCGGGCCCGAAGGGGCAGGACTACGCCAAGATCTGGAACAAGGAACGCG
>DAINQO010000163.1:2188-7306 GCA_036742625.1 Microvirga sp. | reverse complement strand
CGAACGCGCCCGGTACTCGACCATGATCGACAAGCCCTCGAAGGCGCCGCTGCGCTTTGCAATCGCGAGAGCAACGACGCCGCAAAGCACGATCGCGGCGACGAGCGTTGGGCGCACCCCGCGCGCCTCGTCGAGGAGGAGGAGAACGATCGCTCCGACCATGGTGAAAAAGCCCGCTCCGACCATGCAGCGGGCCGATGGCGGCTCGCCTTCCAGCGACCGTCCGGCCGCAATCCCGGTCAGGATCAGGAGGCCGATCAGAAGCCCGAGCAGGAGCGCAAACCGCGCCGCCCGGGCCGCCTCGCCCGCATCGCGGCGGAATCCGGCGCCGACGATCAGGAGCAGCGCCAGCGCGCTCGCATGCGCCCAGCCGCCGAGGACCGCGGTCGCCGGAAGCGCTTCTCCGGGGAGCAGCCGGTTCGGGGCGATCGACAGCCATCCCATGCCGACGAGCGCCCAGATCGCGATTGCCGTGAGGACCGCCTTCAGGCCGCGGGCAACGGCATCTCCGGACAGTGACGGCAGGCGGTCGAGCCGACGCTCGCTCGCAACGGCGCCCGGCGCCTCGGTCACGGGTCGGCGCGGTTCAGCGCACGAGACCCTTCTGCTGCAGGTATTTCATGGCGACGGCGCGGGGCTGCTGGCCCTCGACGGAGATCTGGGCGTTCAGCACCTGGAGCTGGTTCAGGGACAGGGTCGCGAACACCCGTCCGAGCGTCTGGCGGATCACCGGGTATTTTTCGAGCACGGCCGCCCGGACGACCGGAGCCGGCTCATAGACGATCTGCGCGCCCTTCGTGTCCTCCATCACCACGAGGTCGAGGGCGGAGATCGCCCCGTCGGTGCCGTAGACCATCGCCGAATTGACCCCGCTCAGCTGCTGGGCGGCGGCCCGCATCGTCACGGCGGTGTCGCCGCCCGGAAGGATGACGATCTGATCCCGAGGCAGCGTGAAGCCATAGCTCTTCTCGAAAGCGGGCAGGGCCGCCGGGCTCTCCACGAACTCGGCCGAGCCGGCGAGCTTGACAATTCCGCCCCGCTTCGCGACCTGCGCAAAGTCGTCCATGGTGGCGAGGCGCTCCCGGCGGGCGAGATCGCCGCGGACGGCAATGAGCCAGGTGTTGTTCGCCGGCGCCCGGTCGAGCCAGACGAGCTTGTTCGCCACCTCGTCGAGCCTCTTGACGAGATCGTAGCCGGACTGGGCCTGCTTCCAGGCCGGATCGTCCTCCTTGTTGAAGAAGAAGGCGCCGTTGCCGGTGTACTCGGGATAGAGGTCGATCTCGCCGGAGACGAGCGCCGTGCGCACGATCTTGGTCGGCCCGAGCTGAAGGCGGTTCTCGACCGGAACGCCGGCCTTCTCGAGCGCGATCAGCACCATGTGGCCGAGGAGCGCGCCTTCGGTATCGATCTTCGAGGCGACCACCACCTTGTCGCGGCTCTGGGCGGACGCTGAAAAGCCGGCGCAAGAGAGCGCCAGCGCCGCCATGCACAGGGTGCGGAAAGCACGGTGCGATCGATTTCGGATCATCGCTTGACCCCCCTTTTTGCATCGGCGCCCGCCGGCGCGCGCCGGGTTAATCCGGCCGCCGGAGCTCCGTTCCTGGCGCCGCCCGGCCGAGGCGCGATAGTCGGCCTCGCGGATGTACACTAGCGGACGCCGGCGATGTGGCAAAACCAGCGCGCCGGCGCAATTCCGCAGGCGTCGAGCGCCGTTCGGGCCGCGCACGGCTTGACAGAAGGCAGCGGCTCGGCTTGGCACGGAAGGAGGGTCGTTCCTGGCGTCATCCGATTGTCCGATCGCCCGGGCTTGCCCGCCGGAATTTTTATGAACGACGAACGATTGAACGGGCTGCGGGTGCTGGTCGTCGAGGACGAAGCCGCCATCTCCATGCTCCTCGAGGATATGTTGATGGACTTCGGCTGTGCCATCGTCGGGCCGGCGGCACGGCTGAACGTCGCCGTCGAGATGGCGCAGAGCGACAATTTCGACGTCGCCATCCTGGACGTGAATCTCGCCGGAGAGTCGATCTACCCGGTCGCTGACGCGCTCGCCAAGCAGAAGCGCCCCTTCGTGTTCTCGACCGGCTATGGCGGCGCCGGCATCAAGGACCCTTATCGCGACCGGCCCGTGGTGCAGAAGCCGTTCAGCCAGCAGGAGCTGCGGCGCACGATCATCACGGCGCTCGACGGCGCCAAGAGCTGATCGCGATGGCGCTGAACGGCGCAAAGCTCATGAAGGCGCTGCGGGTCGAGCCCGGAACGCGCGTGACGCTCGAAGAGATCGACCCGCGCGACGCCTCCGTTCTCGGCAAGGAAGAGGCGGCCAAGGCCGGCATCGCGGACGACGCGGCCGAGATCGACAAGCTCCAGGACCGCCTCTACGCCGAGGGCAGGCGGGCGCTCCTCGTCATCCTGCAAGGCACGGACACCTCGGGCAAGGACGGCACCATCCGCCACGTCTTCAACACGACCGGGCCGCTTGGCGTGTCGGTGACCTCGTTTCGGCGGCCGAGCGAGGAGGAGCTTGCTCACGACTTCCTCTGGCGGGCGCATCTCGCAGCCCCGCGCCGCGGCACGATCGGCATCTTCAACCGCTCCCATTACGAGGATGTGCTGGTCGCAAAGGTGCGCAAGCTCGTCTCGCAAAAGGAGATCGAGCGGCGCTACGACGAGATCAACGCCTTCGAGCGCATCCTCGTCGAGAACGGCACCACGATCCTCAAGTTCATGCTGCGGATATCCAAGGCGGAGCAGGCGGAGCGGCTGCAGGAGCGTCTCGACGACCCCAAGAAGCGATGGAAATTCAACCCCTCGGACCTCGAGGACCGGGCGCTGTGGGATGAGTACGTCGCGGCCTACGAGACCGTGCTGGAACGCTGCTCGACGAAGCACGCGCCCTGGTACGTCATTCCGGCCGATCGCAAATGGGCCCGCAACGCCGCGATCGCGCGCATCGTCCGCACCACGCTCGAGGCGATGGACCCGCAATATCCGGAGCCGGATTGGGATCCGAAGGATTTCAAGGTCGTCTGAGGGCCCGGCCGGCGGCCGCCGGATGCCGTTGGGGCAACTTTGTTAACCAACCTGGGGGAGGATCGCGCCTTGGCATCCGCTTGAGGGACCCGGGCGATGCACGCATCGAAACTGACACGACGCCAGGCGCTTCTCCTGGCGATTGCGGCGCTTTTCGCTTTCGCCGGGGTTCTGGCGGCGGTCGTCACGAAGGAGCCGCCGCTCGATCGGGACGGGCTCGCCCGCCTTGCCGGCGAGGCGGCGGCGGAGCCGGCGACGACCGGCGCCGTCAACTGACGGCCGCGTTTCGCCTTAAGGGAGCACCCGCTCGGCCGCTTTTCCGGCCCGTGTTCTCCCGACGCCAAGCCGTCTTCCCGCCAATCCCGCGGCGCGGGCTCGAACCCCCAGGTGTCAACATGGGACGCCGTCCACGCCGCGATCCCGGCACCGTGCCGGCGTCGCACAGAAAGCGCCGCGCCGCGGCCGGCCCGATCCTTGCTCGAATAACCGCGTGGACGCCGCTCTCGATCTCAGCCAACCCCAGCTCCTCGTGCCCGGTGCCAACCGCCCGTTCGCGATCGCCGATTTCGTCGCGGAGCCGGACGAGCCGTTGCGCGTCCGGGCGACATCGGCATCCGATCTCCCGTCCGGCGGTGCCGGAACGCTGTTCGCCCACCCGCTGTGGCTGCGAACCTATGGGGCGGAGAATCTCCTCGCCGTCGAGGGGGTGGCGGCGCGGCTGGTTTTCGCGCGCCGCCACAACGAGCTTCGCCATCTTGGGCGGCTGCTCTCGTTCGAGCCGGCGTGCATCGATTTCCTCACCGCGCGGCTGCTGCGTCTCCCGGGCGTGGGCTTTGTCGTCTTCGAGGACGTGCATGTCGCCGGCGGGCTCGAAAAGCGCCCCGGCCGCTCGGCGTTCCGCTACCAGAACAACTGGCAGCTGCCCCTGAACGGCCCCGGCGAGGCGGCGGCGCCGTCGCGCCAGACGGCGCAGGCGACCGCCCGCAAGCTGCGCGCGCTGACCCGCGAGCGCCAGAGCGTCCGCGTCGGCTTCGACCGCAACCCCTCCGACGCCTTCCTGCGCCGGGTCGTGGCGCTCAATCGGGCGAAAATCGAGGCCCAAGGCCGCCGCCACGCATCGACGAGGTCGAGTTCGGCCGCCTCCGAGCCATTTCGGCCGAGCTCGGCCACGGCGCCGCGCTCACCGAGGGCGATGCGCTCATCGCCGGCGATCTGATCTGCATCGCCGACAACCGCGCCTACTTCCTCACCGGCGGCTACGAGCCGGATTTCCAGCGCTTCAGCCCCGGCATGATCACCCTCTCGCACGCGATCGAGGCCTGCCGCCGGCGCGGCATCCTCGATTTCAACCTGCTCTGGGGCGACGGCGTGTACAAGCAGCGCCTCGGCGGCCGCTGCCAGCCGCTGGTCACGATCGTGAGCCGCCGCTCGGCGGCGACGCTCCTGCGCCCGGCCTATCTCGCCGCGCTGTCCCGCTTCGGCTGGCTGCACCTCAAGCGGGCGCTGAAGCCGATGCTCACGCGCCTCAAGGGGCTCGCGCCGGAGAAGCCCGGTGCCGACGCCAAGGCCGACCTGCCGCCAGGCGCCGGGTAGCGGTCCAGGCCCGCCCTTGCCGAGGCTGATGCAACCATGGGCGTGGTTTGCGCATTGGCGCGCGCATGCCACGCTTCTACTTTGACGCCACCCTCCAGGGCGTGCCCGAGACCGACCCTGAGGGGATCGAGCTTGCCAGCCGCGCCGTTGCCCGGCAGGAAGGCGTGCGCGCCGCCGCCGAAATGGCCAAGGACCGGCACGTTGGCGAGAACGCCAAGGACATCACGCTGGCGATCCGGGAGGGCGAAGAGCCCGTCGCCACGATCCGGCTCAGCCTGACGATCGAAGAGCCATCCTAGCGGCTTCGGCCAGCGCGTCGCCGTGAGCGCGAGCCCTACGCCGCCGTGACCAAGAGCGCCTGCTGCGGCGCGCGGAACGGGCCGTCGCCGAAGCGGGCGCGGAGCGCCACTGCTACGGCGTCGGTGGCTCGGGCGAGGCCGTCGGGATCGCGCGCCTCGATCTCGTTGCGCAGCGGCGTGCCCTGGCAGCAGC
>DAINQO010000163.1:0-2088 GCA_036742625.1 Microvirga sp. | reverse complement strand
CCGTCGGGATCGCGCGCCTCGATCTCGTTGCGCAGCGGCGTGCCCTGGCAGCAGCCGATCGCCGCCTGCCGCGCCGACGGCACGTCGGCGTCGCGGCGGACCTCCTCGATCCGCACGGTTCCGAAGCCGGCTTCGCGCAGCTCGCGCTCGATCCGGGCCTTGTCGACGTAGCCGCAGGGCGTCCGCGAGAAGAAGCGCGGCGGATCGTCCGGAAACAGGCCGGCGAGCGTTTCCTCGGCGATGTGCATGAGCGGATTGGCCTCGATGCGGTCCCAGATCGTCAGGATCAGGCGGCCCGCCGGGCGCAGCACGCGCCGCGCCTCGCGATGGGCCGCCACCTTGTCCGGCATGAACATGATGCCGAAGCAGCAGACCGCGACGTCGAACACGCCGGCCTCGAAGGGCAGCGCCTGGGCGTCGGCCTGCCGCCACGTGACGCTGCCGGTCTTCGCCCGCTCGGCCGCGACGTCGAGCATCGTCTGGTTGAGGTCGGTCGCGACGATCGTGCTCCGCGGCATGGCGGCCGCGATCGCGCGGGTGACGATCCCGGTGCCGGCGGCGGTCTCGAGGATCGCCCGGTCGGCGTCGCCGAGGCGCTCGGCGACGGCCTCGGCAAAGGGCTGGAACAGGATCGGCCCGAGATCGCGGTCGTAGACCTGCGGCACCGCACCGGCGAAGACCTTGTCGGTTTCCATTTCGTCACTCCCTACCCTTCTCCGGTCCGGGACAAGGGTTCCTCGTTCAGCGCCCGATAGGCCCGCAGCACCTGGCTGTCGTCGGCGGCGCCGTGGCCGAGGCCGGAGGCGGCGAGGAACATCTGGTGCGCCGCGGCGGCGAGCGGCAGCGCCGCCTTCCCGGCGCGGCCGGCGTCGAGCACGAGGCCGAGGTCCTTGACGAAGATGTCGACGGTGCTCGCGACCGACGGCTCGTCCTCGAGCATGCGCGGGCCGCGATCCTTCAGCATCCAGCTCGAGGCCGCCGAGCCCGAGAGGATCTCGAGCAGGATGCGGCGATCGATCCCGGCCTTGCCGGCGAGCGAGAACGCCTCGGCGGCAGCCGCGATATGGACGCCGCACAGGAGCTGGTTGACGGTCTTGACCATCGCGCCCTGGCCCGGGCGCTCGCCGACGTGGAAGAGCTTGTCGCCGAGCGCCGCGAGGAGCGGCCGCGCCGCCGTAAACACCTCGTTTCGCGCCGCCGCCATGATGGTGAGCGTGCCGCCGGTCGCGCCGACGACACCCCCTGAGACCGGCGCGTCGACGAAGCGGCGCCCGGCCGCCTCGACCTCCTCGCCGATGCCGGCCGCGTCGGCGGGCGCGCAGGTCGCCATCAGGATCACGATTGCGGAGGATTTAAGCGCCGCGAGCGCGCCGCCGTCGAAGAGCACGGCGCGGGCCTGCGCCGAATTCACCACCATCAGGACGAGGACGTCGGCCCCGGCCGCCGCCTCCGCGGCGCTCGCGGCGCGCGTCCCGCCGGACGCGGCAAGCGCATCGAGCGCAGCAGCCTTGAGATCGAAGCCGCGAACCGAGAACCCTGCCGCGACGAGTCTGAGCGCCATCGGCAGCCCCATGGCGCCGAGGCCGACGAAGCCGATGCCCGCCATCTACTCGCCCGGCCCGGGCTGCTCCACGTCGAGTTGCGCGCGGCTCCAGCTCGTCAGCCAGAGCGCGCCGCCGGCCATGGCGAGGGCGATCAAAGGGATGCCTATGAAGACATAGGCTTCCAGAAGCGTCATGGCCTGAGTCTCCTTACCGGCCGCCTGTGCGCAGAGTCTCACTCCTTCACGGCGCCGGTCATCGCCGCGACGTAGTGCTCGACGAAGAACGAGTACAGCACGACGAGCGGCAGCGAGCCGACGAGGGCGCCGGCCATGAGCGAGCCCCAGCGGTAGATGTCGCCGTCGACGAACTCGTTGACGATCGCCACCGGCACCGTCTTGTTGACCGAGGAGGAGATGAAGGTCAGCGCGTAGATGAACTCGTTCCAGCACAGCGTCAGCGAGAAGATCGAGGCCGAGATCATGCCGGGGATCGCCAGCGGCACGATGATCTTGGTGAGGATCTGCCAGCGGCTGGCGCCGTCGAT
>DAINQO010000162.1:0-7337 GCA_036742625.1 Microvirga sp. | reverse complement strand
AGATCGTCTCCGAGCTCGACCGCTACATCGTCGGCCAGAACGACGCCAAGCGCGCGGTCGCGATCGCGCTGCGCAACCGCTGGCGCCGCCAGCAGCTCGAAGGTCCGATGAAGGAGGAGGTTCTGCCGAAGAACATCCTCATGATCGGGCCGACCGGCTGCGGCAAGACCGAGATCTCGCGCCGCCTGGCGCGCCTCGCCGGCGCGCCGTTCCTCAAGATCGAGGCGACCAAGTTCACCGAGGTCGGCTATGTCGGCCGCGACGTCGAGCAGATCGTGCGCGACCTCGTCGAGATCGGCATCGGCCTCGTCAAGGACGAGAAGCGCCGGCAGGTCGAGGCGAAGGCGCATCTCGCCGCCGAGGAGCGGGTGCTCGACGCCCTCGTCGGCCCGGGCGCGAGCGCGACGACCCGCGAGAGCTTCCGCCGCAAGCTGCGCGCGAACGAGCTTGACGACAAGGAGATCGAGATCGAGGTGCAGGCGAGCGGCGGCGGCGGGCTGCCGATGTTCGAGATTCCCGGCGTGCCGGGGGCGTCGGTCGGTGCGATCAATCTCGGCGACATGATCGGCAAGGCCTTCGGCGGCGGGCGGCCGAAGAGCCGGCGCGCGACCGTGCGCGAAGCCTACGAGCCGCTGATCAACGAGGAATCCGACAAGCTCCTCGACCAGGACGCGATCGTCCAGGAGGCGATTCGGCAGGTCGAGGACAACGGCATCGTGTTCCTGGACGAGATCGACAAGATCGCCGGCCGCGAAGGCCGCGTCGGCGCCGACGTGTCGCGCGAAGGCGTGCAGCGCGATCTCCTGCCGCTGATCGAAGGGACGACGGTCGCGACGAAGCACGGGCCGGTGAAGACCGACCACATTCTCTTCATCGCGTCGGGCGCCTTCCACGTCTCGAAGCCCTCCGATCTCCTGCCCGAACTGCAGGGCCGTCTGCCGATCCGGGTCGAGCTCGCGCCGCTCACCGTCGAGGACTTCAAGCGCATCCTGACCGAGACCGAGGCGAGCCTGATCAAGCAGACGATCGCCCTCATGGCGACCGAGGGTCTGGCGGTCGTATTCACGGAGGACGCCATCGACGCGCTCGCCCGCGTCGCCTTCGACGTCAACAACTCGGTCGAGAACATCGGCGCGCGGCGCCTGCAGACGGTGCTCGAGCGCGTGCTCGACGAGATCTCCTTCACGGCCCCGGATCGGTCGGGCGAGACCTTCACCATCGACGCCACCTATGTGCGGGCGCAGGTCGAAGCGCTGGCTCAAAACGCCGACCTCTCGCGCTTCATCCTGTGAGCCGCGCGGCGCTCGCGGTCAGGTGCGGATCGGCACCGCGCCGTTAACCTTTCCGTCCGATACTGGCGGGAGATCGGAAAGGTTTGGGCCATGACCCTCGTGATCCTCGATCCTCGCAGTGGCAGCCAGGTCACCGTCACGGTGCCGGACCGTCCCCGCCTCCAGCAGCCCTCCCCGGCGACGGTGATCAAGCATCCGAAGTCGTCGAGCTGACGGCGCCGTCTTCGCCGCACGGTGCCCGGAACCGCACGTCGACGCACGCCCGGGCCGGTCCTGACCGGCCGCGATGAACCCCCGCCACGACAAAGGCGCGAGCCCGCTTCATAAGCGCCGCATGTCGCTTGCCCGCTCCACGCTCGTCGTCGGTTTCGCGACCGCGCTGTCGCGCGTGCTCGGCTTCGCGCGCGACATGCTGATCGCTCGCGCGCTCGGCGCCGGGGCAGTGGCCGATGCGTTCTTCATCGCCTTCCGCCTTCCGAACCTCGCCCGCCGGACCTTGAGCGAAGGCGCGCTCAATGCCGGCTTCGTGCCGCTCTATCTGCGCTGAAGAACGACGCCGGCACGAGCGCCGCTTCCCGCTTCGCGGCGGATGCGCTCTCCGGCTTTGCCATGCTCCTCCTCGCCGTCGTCGGCGTCGTGGAGATTGCGGCCGGAGCGGTCGTGCTGCTTATCGCCGTCGGCTACGCGGGCGAGCCGCACACGCTCTCACTCGCGACGATCTATACCCGCCTCGCCTTCCCTTTCGTCTGGGGCATTTCCCTCGCCTCCCTCATCGGCGCGATCCTCAACGCCGAGCGCCGCTTCGGCGCGGCCGCATTCGCCCCGGTCGCCGTCAACGTCGTGCTCATCGCGACGATGCTTCTCCTCGCCGCGACGCCGGCGATGCCGCAGGAGACGCAGGCGCGCTGGCTTGCATTCGCGGTCTCGGTCTCCGGCTTCGTTCACCTGGCCATCGTCGCGATCGCGCTGCTTCGCACGCCCATGCGGCTCGCCTTGGCATGGCCGCGCCTCACGCCCGAGCTGCGCCGGCTCGTGACCTTGAGCGCGCCGGCGATGTTGGCGAGCGGCGCGGCGCAGTTCATCATCTTGGCCGCGACCGCAGTCGCCTCCTACACCCCCTCCGCGGTGTCGTGGCTGTACTACGCCGAGCGGGTGTTCCAGCTGCCGCTCGGCTTCGTCGGCTCGGCCGTCGGGCTCGTCCTCCTGTCCGACCTTGCCGACCGCCTCGCGGCAGGCGACCACGACGGTCTGATCGCGGCCCACAACCGCGCCCTCGAGGCGGCGATGCTGATGGCGATGCCGGCCGCCGTGGCGCTTCTGCTTCTCGCCGAGCCGATCGCACAGGTGCTGTTCGAGCGCGGCGCCTTCGGACCGCACGACACCGCCGGCACCGCCGGAGCGCTGGTCGGGCTTGCCGCCGGCCTGCCGCTGGCGGTCGCCGGGAAGGTTCTGCTGCAGCCGCTGTTTGCCCGCCAAGAGTTCCGCGCCGCGCTCATCGCAGGGGTCCTCGGGCTCGCCGTGACCGTCGCGGCCGGGAGCCTCCTCGCCGGCGGCCTCGGCGCGCTCGGGATCGGCCTCGGCGCGGCGCTCGGCTTCACCGCTCATGCCGGGGCCGTGCTGCTTGCGCTGCGCGCCCGCGGGCTGTGGCGGCCCGATGCGCGCCTGTTCGCCCGGCTGATCCGCGGCGCCGCGGCGAGCCTGCTCATGGCGGCGGCCCTCTTTGCGGCCAAGCAGACCCTGCCGCACGTCGGCGGCGGACCGCTGCGCGTGCCCCTCCTCGCCGGGCTCTGCCTTGGCGGCTTTGCCATCTACACCGCCGCGGCGTTCGCGTTGCGGGCGGTGACGCCCGGCGATCTCGGGACGCTCAGGCTGCGCGCCTGAGCGGCTTGCCTTGGCCGATTGCGGCTTCCATAACGCCGCCGTCAGCGGAGCTTGTCATGACGGCGTTCAAGGAGCGGGTGTTTTCCGGCGTGCAGCCGACCGGGAACCTGCATCTCGGCAACTATCTCGGCGCGATCAAGCGGTTCGTCGCGCTGCAGGATTCCTATGACTGCATCTATTGCGTCGTCGACATGCACGCGATCACGCAGCCGGTCGCGGTCTGGGGCGGCCCGAAGGAGCTGATGAGCCAGACCCGGGAAGTCACCGCCGCCTTCCTCGCCGCCGGCATCGACCCGAAGAAGCACGTCGTCTTCAACCAGAGCCAGGTGCCGGAGCACGCCGAGCTCGCCTGGGTCTTCAACTGCATCGCCCGGCTCGGCTGGCTCAACCGCATGACCCAGTTCAAGGAGAAGGCCGGCAAGGACCGCGAGAACGCGTCGATCGGGCTCTACGACTATCCGGTGCTGATGGCGGCCGACATCCTCGCCTATCGGGCGACCCATGTGCCGGTCGGAGAGGATCAGAAGCAGCACCTCGAGCTCACCCGCGACATCGCCCAGAAATTCAACAACGACTTCGCCGGCTCGATCGCCGCGCGCGGTTTCGGGGAGGCCTTCTTTCCCTTGACCGAGCCGCTCATCGGCGGCCCGGCGGCCCGCGTGATGTCGCTCCGCGACGGCACCAAGAAGATGTCGAAATCCGATCCCTCCGACAATTCACGCATCAACCTGACCGACGACGCCGACGCCGTCGCCCAGAAGATCCGCAAGGCGAAGACCGATCCCGAGCCGCTGCCGTCCGAGGAGAAGGGGCTCGAAAGCCGGCCCGAGGCGGACAACCTCGTCGGCATCTTCGCGGCCTTGAAAGGCGTGGCCAAAGCCGACGTCCTCGCCGACTACGGCAACGCACAGTTCTCGACCTTCAAGAGCGCCCTCGTCGACCTCGCGGTCGACACGATGGGGCCGATCGGCGCCGAGATGAAGCGCCTCACTGCCGACCCGGGCCACATCGACGCGATCCTCTCGGACGGCGCTGCCCGAGCCGGGGTCATCGCCCGCGAGACGATGGCGGCCGTGAAGGACATCGTCGGGTTCGTCCGCGGAGCGTAGCGTCCGGCTTTGGGCCGGCCAAGGTGGCCTTCCGGCCCCTCCCTTGCTAGAAGCCGTGCGACCGCCAGCAAGGGTTTGCCATGCGCTCCGCGAGCGTCAGCCGCCGCACCGCCGAGACCGACGTTTCCGTGAGCCTGACCCTCGACGGCACCGGCAAGGCCGCGATCGCGACCGGCGTCGGCTTCCTCGACCACATGCTCGAGCTGTTCGCGCGCCACGGGCTGTTCGACCTCGAGGTGAAGGTCGAGGGCGATCTGCACGTCGACCAGCACCACACCACCGAGGATACCGGCATCGCCGTCGGCCAGGCGTTCCTGAAGGCGCTCGGCGACAAGAAGGGCATCGCCCGCTACGCCGACCTCCACCTGCCGATGGACGAGACCCTCTCGCGCGTCGCGCTCGACATCTCGGGCCGGCCGTTCCTCGTCTTCAAGGCCGAGTTCCCGGCCGAGAAGATCGGCGCCTTCGACACCGAGCTCGTGCGCGAGTGGTTCCAGGCCTTCGCCATGAACGGCGGCGTGACCTTGCACGTCGAGGCGCTCTACGGCGACAACAGTCACCATATCGCCGAGAGCTGCTTCAAGGGCCTGGCCCGGGCGCTGCGCAAGGCGGTGGCGCTCGATCCGCGCGAGGAGGGCCGCGTGCCGTCGACCAAAGGCACGCTCTGAGGGGTCTGTTGCGATGAAAACCTACACCCTGCACGTCGCCGCCGACGCCGCTCCCGGGGACGCCGGGACGCTCGACCGCGCCGTCCTCGTCAAGGACGGTTTTTCCTGGGGGGCGTTCGTCTTCTCGTTCTTCTGGTTCTTCGCCCACAGGCTCTGGATCGCCGGGCTGATCGTGCTCATCGCCGCCGGAGCACTCGGCGCGTCGCTGCAGCTGCTGCGCGTCGGCGCGGGCGCAGGCGTCTCGGCCGCGTTCCTGTTCGCGGTGCTGCTCGGGCTCGAGGCGAACAGCCTGCGCCGCTGGACGCTCGCGCGAACCGGCCGGCCGGCCGTCGACGTGGTTAGGGCCGGCGATCGGGAGGAAGCCGAGACCAAGGCGTTCGCCCGCTGGCTCGGCGAAGCCCCCTCCGGCCCTGCGGCGCCGGCTTGGCGCGCCGCGGCTCAGACCGCCTATCGCGCGCCCGAGCCGGTGATCGGGCTGTTCCCGGAAGCGGAGCGGACGCGGTGAGCGTCGCGATCATCGATTACGGCTCGGGCAACCTGCACTCGGCCCGCAAGGCTTTCGAGCGCGCCGCCCGCGAGGCCGGCGTCGACGAGGACATCGTCGTCACCTCCGATCCGGCGGCGGTCGCGAAGGCCGACCGCATCGTCCTCCCCGGCGTCGGCGCGTTTGCGGACTGCCGCCGCGGCCTCGACGGCGTCGACGGCATGGTCGACGCCATGACCGAGGCCGTGCGCCGGAATGGGCGGCCGTTTTTCGGCATCTGCGTCGGCATGCAGCTGATGGCGAGCCGCGGCCTCGAATACCAGACCACCCTCGGCCTCGACTGGATCGGCGGGGACGTCAAGCCGATCGAGCCGGAGGACGCCGGCCTGAAGATCCCGCATATGGGCTGGAACACGCTTCATCCCCAGCGCGAGCATCCGCTGCTCGACGGCGTCGAGACCGGCCCGAACGGGCTCCACGCCTATTTCGTGCACTCTTTCGCGCTCGACCCGAAGAACCAGGACGAGGTCATGGCCGTGACCGACTACGGCGGTCCGCTGACCGCCGTCGTCGCGCGGGACAACATGGCCGGCACGCAATTCCATCCGGAGAAGAGCCAGAAGCTCGGCCTTGCGCTGATCGCGAACTTCCTGAAGTGGCGGCCTTGATCCTGTTTCCGGCGATCGATCTCAAGGACGGCCGCTGCGTGCGGCTCGTCCAGGGCGACATGGAGCAGGCGACGGTGTTCGGCGACGATCCGGCGGCGCAAGCCGCGAGCTTCGAAGCGCAAGGCTTCGAATGGCTCCACGTCGTCGATCTCGACGGCGCCTTCGCCGGCAAGCCCATGAACGCGGCCGCCGTCGACGCGATCCTGCGGCGCGTGACGATCCCGGTGCAGCTCGGCGGCGGCATCCGCGACATGAAGACCGTCGAGGGCTGGCTCGCCAAAGGCGTCGCGCGGATCATCATCGGCACGGCGGCGGTCCGCGATCCGGACTTCGTCCGCGAGGCGGCGCGTCGCCATCCGGACAGGATCGCGGTCGGCATCGACGCCAAGGATGGGCGTGTCGCGGTCGAGGGCTGGGCCCAGACCTCGAGCATGACCGCCGACGAGCTCGGCCGGCGCTTCGAGGATGCCGGCGTCGCCGCGATCGTCTACACCGACATCGCCCGCGACGGCGTCCTGAAGGGCCTCAACATTCCGATGACCCTCGCCCTCGCCGATGCCGTCTCGATCCCGGTGATCGCCTCGGGCGGTCTCGCCTCGATCACCGACGTCGAGCGCCTGCTCGA
Organism: Microvirga sp.; assembly: GCA_036742625.1. Lineage (GTDB taxonomy): Bacteria > Pseudomonadota > Alphaproteobacteria > Rhizobiales > Beijerinckiaceae > JAJKJG01. The sequence continues at coordinate 610 of DAINQO010000162.1, read as the reverse complement.
GCCGGACTGCGCCAAGCTTGCCGGCGCGATCACCGGGCGGGCGCTCTATGACGGGAGGATCGACCCCAAAGAGGCGCTGAGCCTGATCGGGCAATCCCGTCAAGCTGTGGTAAGATGAGCGCGGAGGTTTCCGATGCCGCTCGCGACCAAAAGGCCAAGACAACCCGCGCCCGAGAACCGGGCGACGTACCAGGACGATTTCTACACCTGGACGCGCGAGCAGGGAGCCCTGCTGCGCGCCGGCCGGCTCAACGAGTTCGACTGGCGGAACATCGCCGAGGAGATCGAGACCTTGGGACGAAGCGAGTTCGACAAGTTGGTGAGCTTCTACCGGTTGGTTATTCTCCGTATGTTGAAATGCGATCATCAGCCGGGGAAGCATACCCGGAGCTGGTCGATCTCCATCGACAACCATCGCGAAAGCGCGGCAGAAGTCCTGGCCGACAATCCCGGTCTCAAGCCTCGAATCGGTGAAGCCGTAACAAGAGCTTACGGACATGCGCGCCGGGATGCTGCGGAGGAGACCGCGCTTCCGATCAAGACCTTCCCGACGGCCTGCCCATACACCGTTGACGAGATTCGGGATCGGCCCTTCCCGTACGAGTGATCG
>DAINQO010000161.1:0-7461 GCA_036742625.1 Microvirga sp. | reverse complement strand
ATTTCAGGAACCGATAGCGCTCGGCGTTGCGCCGGTATTCGATCTCGACGTTCTTAGCGAAGGCCTGCGGCGTGCCGAACTCGTCGACGATGACCGAGTGGTCGATGACGAGGTCGACCGGGACGAGCGGGTTGATCTTGCGCGGGTCGCCGCCGAGATTCTTCATCGCGTCGCGCATGGCGGCGAGGTCGACGACCGCCGGCACGCCGGTGAAGTCCTGCATCAGCACGCGCGCCGGGCGGAAGGCGATCTCCTTCTCGGCCTTGCCCTTGTTGTCGATCCAGGCCGCGACCGCCTCGATATCGGCTTTGGTGACGGTGCGGCCGTCCTCGTAGCGCAGCAGGTTCTCGAGCAGCACCTTCATGGCGAACGGCAGCCGCGAGACGTCGGGCAGGCCGTTCTTCTCGGCGTCGGGAAGCGAGTACATGGTGTAGGACTTGTCCCCGACGGAGAGGGACGTGCAGCTTTTGAAACTGTCGAGCGTTGCCACGGCGGTGTCCTCGCGAGCGGGTGAACGAACAAGGTCCGGCCGAAGCGCGGAATGCGCGCGCCGCCCCGGGGGTGCCCGGACGTTCGAATGCGCGCGGGACGGTTTGGACGTCGGGTAGCGCGCGGCGCAGCCGGGCGCGGTATAGATCATTTCGAAGGCGCCCGCTACACGGGTCCGGGCTGTTGCGATTTGCGCTTGCCGCAGGGGGCCGCCGGGTGCGGATCGCCGTCGAGAACCTCGCCTGCCGCCGCTCCGGGCGGCTCGTTTTCGAGGGCCTGTCGTTCGCGCTCGCCGAAGGGCAGGCGCTCGTCGTCACCGGCCGCAACGGCGCCGGCAAGTCGAGCCTGCTTGCGATCCTCGCCGGCCTGCTGCGGCCGGACGCGGGCGCGGTCCGGGGCGACGGCATCGGCGAGCGGCCGCTCGCGGAGGCGCTCCATCTCGTTGGCCACCGCGACGCCCTCAAGGGGGCGCTGACCGCGGCCGAGAACCTCGCCTTCGCCCGCGACCTTCTCGGCGACGAGGCGGCGACGCCCGGCGAGGCGCTCGAGGCGGTCGGGCTTGCGCACGCGGCGCGCCTTCCCGTCGCCTATCTCTCGGCCGGCCAGCGCCGGCGCGTGGCGCTCGCCCGCCTGCTCGTCGCGCGCCGCCCCTTGTGGCTCCTCGACGAGCCGACCGCGGCGCTCGACGCCGCCGCGCAGGAGACGCTCGTCGCGCTGATGCGCGCCCATCTGTCGGAGGGCGGGCTCGTGATCGCGGCGACGCACGCGCCGCTGCCGCTGCCCGGCGCCACGGAGCTGAGGATCGGGCGGACTCCCCGCGAGGGGGACGGGGAATGACCCGCGCTTTCCTCGCGCTTATCGCCCGCGATCTCAGGCTCGCGGCCCGGGTCGGCGGCTCGGGCGCGCTCGGGCTCGTCTTCTTCCTGATGATCGTGACCATCGTGCCGTTCGCGCTCGGGCCCGATCTCAACCTCCTCGCCCGGATCGGGCCGGCGGTGCTGTGGCTCGCGGCCGTGCTCGCGACCCTCATCGGGCTCGACCGCCTGTTCCAGGCCGACGAGGAGGACGGCTCGCTCGACCTTCTGCGCCAGAGCCCGCTGCCGCTCGAGCTCGTCGTCCTGGCGAAGGCGATCGCCCATTGGCTGACGACCGGGCTGCCGCTCGCCCTCGCCTCGCCGCTGTTCGGCCTCCTGGTCGCGCTGACGCCGCCCGGCATGGCCGCGATGGTCGCGACGCTCCTCGTCGGCACGCCGGCGCTGACCTTCATCGGCGCGATCGGCGCCGCGCTCACGAGCGGCATCCGCCGCGGCGGGCTGATCCTCGCGATCCTGGTCGTGCCGCTGATGGTCCCGACGCTGATCTTCGGGGTCTCGGCCGCGAATGCGGCGCTCGGCGGCACCGTGCCCTTCGCGACGCCGTTCCTGATCCTCTCGGCGCTGTCGCTCGCCGCCGCCGTCATCGGCACCGCCGGAGCCGCCGCCGCGCTCCGCTGGGGCGAGTAGCACGCCAACCTCTCCCGTTCGGAGACCTCTGCGAAATGAGTTTGGCGCCGCTTCGCGGCAGAGTCTTGCGCTGGGTCCCGGGTCGCATTCCGCTTACGCTGCATGCGCCCGGGAAAGCCGTGGAGGGATTGGCGCGAGCCCCTCAACAGCCCTTTCCCGGAAGCCTGCAACGGAGCGCAGCGGAGTGGAAGGGTATCCGGGACCCAGCGCAAGAACCTGCCGCGAAGCGGCGCCGAATCTCACCTTTCGCAGAGATTTCCGCCGGGAGAGGGGTCCGCGCTTCGCCGCATTGCCGCGGCGCCGGGGGGCGGCTACATCGCTGCCATGCTGACGCGGCTTGCGAACCCGAGCGTCTTCCTGCGCTGGTCCGGCGCGGCGCTGCCGTTCCTGGCAGCGGGCGCCGCGGTGCTCCTCGGCGTCGGGCTCTCTATGGCCTGGTTCCTGGCGCCGGCCGACTACCAGCAGGGCGAAACCGTCCGGATCATGTTCCTGCACGTGCCGGCGGCCTGGCTCGGGCTTGCTTTCTACGCCGTCATGGCGGCCTCGGCGCTAGGCACCCTGGTCTGGCGGCATCCGCTCGCCGACGTCTCGCAGAAGGCCGCGGCCCCGATCGGGGCCGGTTTCGCGCTGATCTGCCTCGTCACCGGGGCGCTGTGGGGCAAGCCGATGTGGGGCGCCTACTGGGTCTGGGACGCCCGCCTCACCTCCGTCCTCGTGCTGTTCCTGATGTATTGCGGCATCCTCGCCCTGTGGCGCACGATCGAGGATCCGAGCCGCGCCGCCCGCGCGGTCTCGATCCTGACGCTCGTCGGGTCCGTGAACCTGCCGATCATCAAGTTCTCGGTCGATTGGTGGAACACCCTGCACCAGCCGGCCTCGGTGCTCCGCCCCGGCGGCCCGGCGATCCACCCGTCGATGCTCTACCCGCTGCTCGTCATGGCGGCCGCCTTCACGCTGATCGCCGTCACGCTCCACCTCGCCGGCATGCGCACCGAGATCCTGCGCCGGCGGGTGCGCACCCTGTCGCTGCTCGAAGCCGAGCGGCTCGACCGGCAGGCGGCCTGACATGGATCTCGGGCCGCACGCGTTCTTCATCCTCGCCGCCTATGCGGCGACCGCGGCGATCCTCGCCAGTCTCGTCCTGCGCGCCGCGATCGACCATCGCGCGCAGGTGCGGGCGCTCGCCGAGCTCGAGGCGCGCGGCGCGCGCCGGCGCTCCGACGTCACGCGGGGAGCGCCGGCCGCCGCCGGGTGGTCCGGATGAGCGCGCCGCTTCGCACTAACGCCGGCGACCCGCCGGCGGCACTCGCCGAGCCGGCGAAGCCGCGCCTGCGCCTGCTCTATCTCTTGCCGGCGCTGATCTTCGGCGCGCTCTCGCTGCTGTTCCTGTTCCGGCTCTATTCCGGGGACCCCTCCCGCATCCCCTCGGCCCTGATCGGCCGGCCGGTTCCGAGCTTCGCCCTCGAGCCGCTCGCCGGCCTCGTCGAGAACGGGCGGCCGCTCCCCGGCCTCGCCGAGGCCGACCTCAGGGCGGGCGCGGTCACTGTCGTCAACGTCTGGGCGTCGTGGTGCGGCCCGTGCCGGGAGGAGCACCCGCTGCTCATGGACCTCGCCAAGGATCCGTCGATCCGCGTCGTCGGCATCAACTACAAGGACGCGCCGGAGAACGCGCTCCGCTTCCTCGGCACCTTCGGCAACCCTTATGCCGCCGTCGGCGTCGACCCCGCCGGCCGCGCGGCGATCGATTGGGGGGTGTATGGAGTTCCCGAGAGCTTCATCGTCGGGCCGGACGGGACGATCCGCCACAAGCAGATCGGGCCGCTGACGCCCGGCGCCATGGCGCGCTTCCGGGCCGAGCTCCGGAAAGCCAAGGCGCCGGGATGACGGGCGCGGCTACTCGCCGCCGGCGGCGCTCGCCTTCTTCGCCTCGTAGCGCATCAACAGCGGCGTCTGCGCGAGCGCGAACGCGATCGTCAGCGGCATGATGCCGAAGACCTTGAAGCTGACCCAGAAATCGGTCGATTGCGTCCGCCAGACCATCTCGTTCAGCGCCGCGAGCACGAAGAAGAACAGCGCCCAGCGCAGCGTCAGCTTGCGCCAGCCCTCGTCGGTGAGGTCGAACATCGAATCGAGCACGACGGCGAGGAGCGGCCGGCCGAGCCAAAGCCCGCCGAGCAGCACGAGGCCGAACATGGTGTTCACGATCGTCGGCTTCAGCTTGATGAACTGCTCGTCCTGCAACGCCAGCGTCAGCCCGCCGAACACCACGACGACGGCGCCCGAGACGAGCGGCATGATCGGCAGCTTCTTGACCAGCGCGTAATGAACGCCGAGCGCCAGCACGGTCGCGGCGATGAAGATCGCCGTCGCCGCGAAAATGCCCGCACGCTGGTTCGCGATGAAGAATACGCCGAGCGGCCCGAGCTCGAGCGCGAGCTTCAGGAACGGGTTCAGGCGCGGGGCCGAAGGGGCCATGGCGTGGTGTTTCACTCTGATGGGCTCGTCATGGTATACAGAAGCCGAGCTCCGTTTCTTTACCGTGGCACGTCCATGTCCATCAACATCAAAAACAAGGAAGCCGAAAGGCTCCTCGGCGAATTGAAGGCGCGGACCGGCCGGGGCACGACCGATCTGCTTCTCGAGCTTCTGCGCAAGGAGCAGGCGCGCCTTGATCATGAGCTTGAGCGCCGCATCCAGAAAGGTCTTGAAGCCGATGAACGGCTTCGGAAAGCCTGGTACGCGCTACCGGTCATTGATCCGCGCCCGCTCAACGAGGGCGTGGAATACGACGAGGATGGCCTGCCCAAGTGATTGCGGTCGACACGTCGGTCTTCGTTGCCATCCTCGCCTCCGAGCCGGAGGCCGAGACCTTCTCGCAACGGTTGGGCGAGGCCACGACAAGAGCCATGTCGGCCGGCAACTATCTGGAATGCGCGATGATGGCGGAGCGCCGATTCGGTGGGCGGGCCGTGCTGGATAACTGGCTTCGGGACCGCGCCATCGAGATCTTTCCGGTCGACCTGCGCATGGCGCAAGAAGCGGCCGAGGCTTTCCGCCGTTTCGGCAGACGGATGCACCCCGCGGCGCTCAATTACGGCGACTGTTTCGCTTATGCGCTCGCGAAATCCCTGAACGCGCCCCTGCTCTACAAGGGCAAGGATTTCGCCCGCACCGACATCGCCCCGGCGCTCGCCTAGGCGGCCTCGTCGAGCCCGGCGATGGCGCGGGCGAACGCGCGCGCCGTGAACGGCTCGAGGTCCTCGACGCCCTCGCCGACGCCGATGAAGTGCACCGGCAGCCGGAATTTCTGCGCCAGCGCGACGAGGATGCCGCCGCGGGCGGTGCCGTCGAGCTTGGTCATGACGAGGCCGGTCACGCCGGCCGCCTTGCGGAACAGCTCGACCTGCGAGACCGCGTTCTGGCCGACGGTCGCGTCGAGCACCAAAAGCGTCGCGTGCGGGGCCTCCGGGTCGACCTTCCGGATGACGCGCACGATCTTCTCGAGCTCGGCCATGAGCCCGGCCTTGTTCTGGAGCCGCCCGGCGGTGTCGATCATCACGACATCGGCGCCTTGCGCCTTCGCCCGCTCGAGCGCCTCGAAGGCGACCCCGGCGGCGTCGGCGCCCTGCTCGCGCGCCACCACCGGGACGCCGGCGCGTTCGCCCCAGACCTTGAGCTGCTCGATCGCCGCCGCCCGGAAGGTGTCGCCGGCGCCGATCGTCACGCTCAGGCCCTGCCCCTTGAGCTTGCGCGCGAGCTTGCCGATGGTGGTCGTCTTGCCGGAGCCGTTGACGCCGATCATGAGCAGCACGAAGGGCTTCTTCGCCCGATCGATCGCGAGCGGTATCGCGACCGGCGCCAGGACCTTCTCGACCTCGCCGGCGAGGATGCGCTTCACCTCCTCGGTCGAGATCTCCTTGTCGTAGCGGCCCTCGCCGATCGCCGCGGCGATGCGCGCCGCGGTCTCGATGCCGAGATCGGCCCGGACCAGCACGTCCTCGAGCTCCTCGAGGGTCGAGCTGTCGAGCTTGCGCTTCGTCAGCAGGCCGGTGACGCTCTCCCCGATCGAGGACGAGGTGCGGCGCATGCCGTCGCTGAGGCGCCGCCACCAGCTCTTCGGGCCGCCAGCGTCCGAAGCGCCGGGTTCGGCGCGCGGGACCGGCTCCGTCGGGGCGGCGCCCTGCGGCTCGACGCCTTCGACGGGCTGGAGGTCGGCGCCGGCGAGTTCCGGCGGCAGCTTCTCGTCCGCCGGCGTCTCCGGCGAGGCTTGCGTCGCCCGCGCCTGCGCCGGGGCCGGATCGACGCCGGTCGCGGTGGTGAAATCGGGTGTCCCCTCGGAGCGTGACGCCGCAGGGTCGGCGGCCGGCTTTGGCGGCTCCGCGGCCTCGCGCCCGATGAGGCGGTCCCAGAAGCCGGGTTTTCGTTGCATCCCGCTCATCGCTAGGCAGCCAGCAAGTCACGGCCGTCATGTCCGGCGATGACGGCCTCGCGGATCTCTCCGGCAGGCACCGGCGCCCGGAAACGCACCAGCGTGAAACCCTCGGTGCGGCCGACGTCCTGGCTCTCCGTCAGCACCATTCGCCGCGTGCCGACCTCGGCCGAAAGGTGCCGCGCGAGCGCTGCTTCGCCCCTGTCGCGCAAGCGCCGCGCCCGCTCCTTCACGACCTCGCGGGCGACCTGCGGCATGCGCGCCGCCGGCGTGCCGGGCCGGGCCGAGAACGGGAAGACGTGCAGATGCGTCAGGCCGCAATCGTCGACGAGATCGAGCGAGCGGGCGAACATCGCCTCGGTCTCGGTCGGGAAGCCGGCGATGATGTCGGCGCCCAGCACCACGCCCGGCCGCAGCCGCCGGACCTCGTCGCAGAACCGGATCGCCTCGGCGCGCGAATGACGTCGCTTCATCCGCTTGAGGATGAGATCGTCGCCGGCCTGCAGCGACAGATGGAGATGCGGCATGAGCCGCGGCTCGGTGGCGAGCGCGTCGAGAAGATCGTCGTCGGCCTCGACGGAATCGATCGAGGAGATGCGCAGGCGCGCAAGCTCCGGCACGTGACGAAGGATGCTCTTCACCAGCCTGCCGAGCTTCGGCGCGCCGGGCAGGTCGCGGCCGTAGCCGGTGATGTCGACGCCGGTCAGCACCACCTCGCGGGTCCCATGCGCGACGAGGACGCGGACCTGCTCGACGACAGCGCCCATCGCGACGGAGCGCGAATTGCCCCGGCCGTAGGGGATGATGCAGAAGGTGCAGCGGTGATCGCAGCCGTTCTGGATTTGCACGAAGGCGCGGCTGCGTCCTCGCATGCCGTCGATCAGGTGCAGCGCGGTCTCCTTGATCGAGAAGATATCGTCGACCCGGATTTTCTCGCCGCCGTCGAGTCGGAGCCCGCTCCAGGTCTCGGCCTTCAGCTTGCCGCTGTTGCCGACGACCTGCGCCACGCCGGGCAGGGCCGCGAAGCGCTCGGGCTCGATC
>DAINQO010000160.1:2499-7507 GCA_036742625.1 Microvirga sp. | reverse complement strand
GCGACGCCGACGACGCGGCTCTCGCCGTCGACCAGCACCTCGGCGGCCGGAAAGCCCGGATAGATCTCGACCCCGAGCTCCTCGGCCTTGCGCCCGAGATAGCGGCAGACGTCGCCGAGCGAGCCGATGAAGTTGCCGTGGTTCGACATCAGCCGCGGCATCGGCCACTGCGGCATGCGCAAGCCCGAGGCGGCGGTGAGGTAGAGGAACTCGTCGCGCGCGACCTCGGTCCGCAAGGGGCGCTCAGGATCCTGGCGCCAATCCGGGACGAGCCGGTCGAGGCCGACGGGATCGATCACCGCGCCCGAGAGGATGTGGGCGCCGACCTCCGAGCCCTTCTCGACCACCACGACCGAGACCTCGGCGCCTTTCTCGGCCGCGAGCTGCTTGAGGCGGATCGCGGTCGAAAGCCCCGCTGGCCCGGCGCCGACGACGACGACGTCGAACGCCATCGATTCCCGTTCGGGCAGCTCCATCCTGTCCTCCCCATCGGCGATAGTTCACATATGAACTACCTCGCCCGCGGCGGCAACCCCCGCCGGGCCGACACATCCTTCGACGTCCTCGCAACGTTGCGCGTCATCGTCGGCAACGTTGCGCATCATCGTCGGCATTTTGGCCCGTCATCGTCGGCATCGTCGCGCAACATTGTCGGCCTGTCACGGACCGCCTACATCTCTGGGATGAGCGACCTCGCCCCGGACCGCGCCGCGCTCGAGTCGCTCCTCGACTTCTACGTCGAGGTCGGCGTCGATTGCGCCCTCGACGCCGCGCCGCACGATCGCTTCGCGGAGGCGGCGCGGCCGGCGCCGGCACAGCGGCCGGCGCCGCCGCCGGTCTCGCCGGCGCCCCTCCTCGATACGGCGCCGAGCCGGCGGCCGCTCTCGCCTGCCCCCGCCTCCCCCGTCGAGGCTGCCGAGGACGCGCGCGAGCGGGCGCGAAGCGCCGCAACGCTCGCCGAGCTCGAGGCGCTGCTCGCCGCCTTCGAGAGCTGCGCCCTCAAGTTCAGCGCCAAGAACCTGTGCTTCTCGGACGGCAACCCGCTCGGCCGGCTGATGCTCGTCGGCGAGGCGCCCGGCGCCGACGAGGACCGCGTCGGCAAGCCGTTCGTCGGCCGCGCCGGCCAGCTCCTCGACCGCATGCTGGCGGCGATCGGCCTCGACCGCGGCGCCGTCTATATCGCCAACATCGTGCCCTGGCGCCCGCCCGGCAACCGCGATCCGACGCCCCAGGAAGTGGCGATGTGCAAGCCCTTCCTCGAGCGCCAGATCGAGCTTGCCGATCCCGACATCCTCGTCTGCCTCGGCGGCGCCTCGGCGCGCGAGCTCCTCGGCGTCAAGGAGGGCATCCTGCGCAGCCGCGGGCGCTGGTTCCCATACCGGACGCGGCGCGACATCCGCGCGCTCGCGACGCTGCACCCGGCCTATCTCCTGCGCAGCCCGCTGCAGAAGCGGCTCGCCTGGCGCGACTTCCGCGCGCTTCGCCGCGCGCTCGACGAAAAAGCCGGGCCGGCTTGAGGCCGGTGCGCCCCGCGCCGGAACCCGGCGCGGCAGAACAAGCTTTACTAGCCGAAGCCCGCGGCTAGCTTGGCCGCGGGCGACTCTGCCGCCCCGAAGGGATGAGCCCATGCGCTGGGACGATTTCAGAAGCTCCGACAACGTCGAGGACCGGCGTGGCGGCGGAGGCGGCGGCGGCTTCGGCATCCCGATGGGGGGCGGCGGGCTCGGCATCGGCGCGATCATCGTCCTGACGCTCGCCGGCTGGGCGCTCGGCATCGATCCGCGCATCCTGATCGGCGCCGGCGAATCGATGATGGGCGGCGGCGCGCCGCAGGAGCAGCCGCAGCGCCCCCCGCAGGGACGCACCGGGGCGCCGCCGGACGACCGCGCCGGTCAGTTCGCCGCGAAGGTCCTCGGCAACACCGAGGACGTCTGGAAGGTCGTGCTGCCGGCGCAGATCAACAAGCCGTACGCCGCGCCGAAGATGGTGATCTACTCGGGCGCGACGCGCTCGCGCTGCGGCGGCGCGCGCTCGCAGATGGGGCCGTTCTACTGCCCGATCGACCAGACGGTCTATATCGACCTTTCCTTCTTCCAGGAGATGCAGCGCAAGTTCCGCGCCGGCGGCGATTTCGCCTACGCCTACGTGATCGCGCACGAGGTCGGGCACCACGTCCAGAACCAGCTCGGCCTGCTGCAAAGAGCGCAAGCGCGCCAGCGCGAGATCGGCGAGCCCGAGGCGAACCAGATCTCGGTCCGGGTCGAGCTCATGGCCGATTGCCTCGCCGGCGTCTGGGCCAAGAACTCCGACCAGAAATACCATTTCCTCGAGGAGGGCGACGTCGAGCAGGCGATGAAGGCGGCGGAGGCGATCGGCGACGACCGCCTGCAGAAGCAGGCTCAGGGCTACGCCGTGCCGGACTCGTTCACCCACGGCTCCTCGGCGCAGCGCGTGCGCTGGTTCATGAACGGCCTGAAGAACGGCCAGGTCCAGCAGTGCGACACGTTCCGCGCGGCGCGGCTCTGAACCGTTACGCGGCGCTGCGGAAGCGCCGCCGGTCGCCGGTGTTGGCGACCCCGCCCTGCCATAGGCCGTCGAGCGCGGAGAGGATCTCGGCCGCCTCGGTGCCGGTGATCCCCTTCGCGGTCGTGCGCATCCGGGAAAGGTCGGTCGAGGGCACCCAGGACAGCCGCGCCCGCGCCTCGGCGATGCGCAGGATCACGTCCTCGGAGAGCCCGGCGTGGCAGGCGAGCACCGCCGGCCCGTGGTCATAGACGCCGTAGAGCAGGTTGAGCGCGACCCCCTCGCCGAGCCCGAGGCAGCGCGCGATGAGCTGCGCCGCCTCGACGAGGCGCCCGTTCTGCATGATCTCGACGAGCGCCTCGTCGATCGCGATCAGCCGGTCGCGGACCAGCGCCGCGTAGGTGTCGATGCTCTGCGGCAGGGCGCCCGAGCGGCCCGCGTCGCCTCAGCGCGGCGGAGGTCTCGCGTCCGACCTCCTCGACCTCGCTCATGCTGTAGCGGAAGCCGGAGGCGATCAGCCGCGCCTTGAAGCCGCTATGGAGCGACGGCCAGAGCTTGTCGACGATCGCTCCGGGCAAGTCCGAGCGCTGCACGAAGGCGCCGCGAAGGCCGGCGTCGCGCCAGGCGAGGTCCGCGACCGCCGCGGCTTTCGGGCGAAAAGCGGGCGCTGCGGTTTGCGACCAGGAGCGCGACCGCGTCCCGGTCGCCGCGTCGCACGATGGCATCGGCGATGTCCTCGGTGAGGCCGGGCCGGCTGGCGATGGCGCGCAAAGGCTCCGGCGCGGCGCGCGGGACAAGCGAGAGGGCGAGATCGAGGCAGGCCCTCCGGCGCTCGGGGTCCTCGACCTCGCTCTGCGCCAGGAAGAGATCGACGACGAGTTCGAGGAGCGGCCCCTGCGGCACCTCGCCGGCCGGGCGGGCGAGCGCATCGAGACGTTCGAGCAGTTCCTGTCGCAGTTCGGGCGCAAGCATCGTTCCGGGCCCTCCTCGTCAGGCTCAGAAAGCCACGGCCGGCTTTAAAGGAGCGGAAACGGGCCGGCGTTGCGCCGCCCCGAGCCCGAAACGGCGGGCATCATCGCAAAGATTGGGTTAAGACCGCTCGTCCCGTGCGAAGAAGAACCCGCCATGCCCGGTCTCGATCTCAACCGCTCCTTCCTGCCGCTCTCGATTGCCGTGCTGACGGTCTCCGACACCCGCTCGCTCGCCGACGACCGCTCCGGCGACCTGCTCGTCGAGCGCCTGAACAAGGCCGGGCACCGTCTCTCCGAGCGCGCCGTCGTGACCGACGATATCGCGGCGATCCAGGCGAAGGTGCGGGGCTGGATCGCCGACCCTGAGGTCGACGTCGTGATCACGACGGGCGGCACCGGCTTCACCGGCCGCGACGTGACGCCGGAGGCGATCGAGCCCTTGCTCGACAAGCGCATGGACGGCTTCTCAGCGGTCTTCCACCGCATCTCCTTCGACAAGATCGGCACCTCGACGATCCAGTCGCGGGCGACCGCCGGGCTTGCCGGCGAGACCTACGTCTTCGTCCTGCCGGGCTCGCCCGGCGCCTGCAAGGACGCCTGGGACGGCATCCTCGAGAGCCAGCTCGACAACCGCCACCGGCCCTGCAACTTCGTCGAGATCATGCCGCGGCTCGGCGAAGGCCGCGGATGACGGCGCGTCCGGGCTCCTCCGGAGGCGGCCCGACCTTCGCCCTCGCGCTCGGCGGCGGCGGCGCCCGTGGGCTCGCCCATATCGTCGTGCTCGAAGCTTTCGACGAGCTCGGGGTGAAGCCGTCGCTCATCGCCGGCACCTCGATCGGCACGGTCGTCGGCGCGGCTTACGCCGCCGGCATGAGCGGGCGGGCAATCCGCGAGCATGCGACGGCGACGCTGCGCGACCGGTCCGGCGTCATGGCGGCGCTGATCGCGTCGCGGGTCGGGCGCCTCGCCGACATCGTCTCAGGGTTCGGCAACCCGTTCCTGATCGACGGCGAGCGGCTGCTCGACCGGCTCTGGCCCGAGGCCGTGCCGGAGCGCTTCGAGGATCTCGCCCTGCCGCTCGAGGTCGTGGCGACCGATTATCACGCCCGCGCCGAGGCAGCATTCACGACCGGCCCGCTCGGCCCGGCGGTCGCGGCCTCGATCGCCATCCCCGGCGTGATCCGGCCGGTGCGCCTCGGCGAGCGGCTCCTCGTCGATGGCGGCGCCGTCAATCCGCTGCCCTTCGACCGCCTGATCGGGCGCGCCGACGTCATCGTCGCGGTCGACGTCACCGGCGGCCCGCCGCCGCCAGGCGGGCGCAGCCCGGCCGGGTTCGACGTCATGTTCGGCACGCTCCAGATCATGCAGGCGGCGATCGTCGCGGCGAAGCTCAAGATCTACCGGCCGGAGATCGTGGTCCGCCCCGCCGTCGACCGCTTCCGCGTCCTCGATTTCTTCGACGCCCGCGCCATCCTCGCCGCCGCCGCGCCGGCGAAGGACGAGCTGAAGCGCGA
>DAINQO010000160.1:0-2399 GCA_036742625.1 Microvirga sp. | reverse complement strand
CCGGCGGATGCGCGCGAACGAGATCGCGGCGGCGCACATCGCGCAGGGCTCGAGCGTCACGTAGAGGTCGCAGCCCGAGAGGCGCTCGTCGCCGAGCGCCGCGCCGGCGGCGCGGATCGCCAGCATCTCGGCATGGGCCGAGGGATCCTTGAGAGCGCGGGGGCTGTTCCCCGCCGCGGCGAGGACCGAGCCGTCCTTGACGATGACGGCGCCGACCGGCACCTCGCCCCGTGCTGCCGCGGCGCGCGCCTCGGCGAGCGCCAAGCCCATCGGATCGAGCGGCGTCTCGCCGGCGTTGTTCGGGTCCGCTCGCCTCGCCATTCCGGCTCTGCTATCAGGCCGGCATGACGGACAACAGCAGGAACGACCGCCGGCCCGATCGCGGCCGCCCCGGCGACGAGCGCGCCTTCGCCCCGAAGGCGGAGGCGGAGGCGCCCCAGGAGGACCGCATCGCCAAGGTGATCGCCCGCGCCGGCATCGCGTCCCGCCGCGACGCCGAGGCGATGATCGCCGAAGGCCGCGTCACGCTCAACGGCGCCGTGCTCGACTCGCCGGCCGTCAACGTCACCGACAGGGACAGCATCACCGTCGATGGCGAGCCGCTGCCGGCGCGCGAGCGCACGCGGCTGTGGCTGTTCCACAAGCCGCGCGGCCTCGTCACGACGGCGCGCGATCCCGAAGGCCGGCCGACCGTGTTCGAGAGCCTGCCCGAGGACCTGCCCCGCGTCGTCGCGATTGGCCGCCTCGACATCAACACCGAGGGGCTCTTGCTCCTCACCAACGACGGCGGGCTCGCCAAGGTGATCGCCCACCCCGACACCGGCTGGATGCGCCGTTACAGGGTGCGCGCGCATGGCGACGTGACGCAGGCGGAGCTCGACAAGCTCAAAGCCGGGATCACCCTCGAGGGCATGGATTACGGACCCGTCGAGGCGACGCTCGACCGCGTCCAGGGCGACAACGTCTGGATCACGCTCGGGCTGCGCGAGGGCAAGAACCGCGAGGTCAAGAAGATCCTCGAGCATCTCGGGCTTGCCGTGAACCGGCTGATCCGACTCTCCTTCGGGCCGTTCCAGCTCGGCGAGCTCGAGAGCGGGCTCGTCGAGGAGGTGCGCACCAAGGTCCTGAAGGAGCAGCTCGGGACGAAGCTCGCGGCTGAAGCTGGCGTCGATTTCGAAAGCCCGGTGCGCGAGCCGATCGCGCCGTTCGGATCGGAGATCCGCAAGGCCAAGGGCGAGCGCCCGGCTAGGCATGGCGAGCGGCGCGACGACCGGCGCGATCGCGACGATCGCCCGCGCGGCAGCTTCGGCGAGCGCGATTTCAAGAGCCGCGACCGCGACGGCGGTCCCCGAGGCGGTGCATCGCGCGGCGGCCAACGGAGCGACGAGCGCCCGCGCGTCGGCGGCCGGCCCGAGCGCCGGCCGACGGTCTGGCGCGACGACGGCGGCGAGCGGCCCCGGCACAAGGCGCCGCGGCGCGGCGAGGATCCGCGCGCCGCCCGCGCCGCCGCCGGCGAGCGTCCGCGCGAGCGGGTCGGCGCCATCAAGGCGCCGGAGGGACGCAAGGTCCTGGTCGAGCGGCTCGTGAGCCAGCCTAAGCCCGAGGGCGAGCGCCCGCTCCGCCACCGCCGCGACGAGCGCCGCCCGGCGCCCGGAGGCGACGATCGCCCGCGCCGCCCGCCGCCGCCGCGCGATTCTGGCGACCGGCCGCCGCGCCGGAACCGCGAAGGTTTCGGCGACCGTCCGCCGCGGCCGCCACGAGAGGGTCCTGGCGAGCGCCCGCGCGGCGGATTCCGCTCCGGCACGGCGCGCGACGATCGCCCCGGCGGCGGCTTCCGGGATGGCCCGCGCAAGGGCTCCGGCGGATTCAAGGGTCCGGGCGGTTTCAAGGGCGACCGCCCCGGCGGCCCGAAGCGCGAAGGCGGGGCCGGCCGCGGCGCGCCCGGCGGGAGCCGCCCGTCCGGCGGGAGCCGCCCGTCCGGCGGCAAGCGTCCCTTCGGCGGCGCGAAGGGTCCGCCGCGCCGCCCGCGGCCCTGACCCTTAGGCCATGCGCATCGTCGGCGGGCGCTTGCGCGGCCGGGCGCTTGCCGGCCCGACCTCGGACCGGGTCCGCCCGACTTCCGACCGCCTGCGTGAGACGATCTTCAACGTCCTCGCCCACGCTTACGGCGACCCGGTCGCCGGCGCGCGCGTCCTCGACCTCTTCGCCGGGACCGGCGCCATGGGGCTCGAGGCGCTCTCGCGGGGCGCCGCCTTCGCGCTCTTCGTCGACGACAGCGCCGAGGCGCGCGGCCTCATCCGCGCCAATGTCGAGGCGCTCGGCCTCGGCGGCGAGACGCGCCTGTTCCGCCGCGACGCCACCCGCATGGGCAAGGCTGAGCCGAACGCGCCGTTCTCGCT
>DAINQO010000159.1:0-7517 GCA_036742625.1 Microvirga sp. | reverse complement strand
GCCGCGCCCGCCTCAAGGTCGCGGTCTCGATCTTCGGCCGCGCGACGCCGGTGGAGCTGGAATACACGCAGGTCGAGAAGACCTGACGTTCGGCAGTGGGCAGTCGGCAGTAGGCAGTTGGTTCGCAATAACCTCGACTGCCGACTGCCCACTGCCGACTGCCTCAATCCGCGGGAGGCTTGCCCGGTCGCCAGCCGGGAGCTCCAAGCCGCACCGCGACCTGCAACCGCTCGACGACCGGCCGGCAGCCGGCGCGAGCAAGTCTGGGAGCAGTCCCAATGGCAAAGAAGATCACGGGCTACGTGAAGCTTCAGGTCCCGGCCGGCGCCGCCAATCCGTCGCCGCCGATCGGTCCCGCGCTCGGTCAGCGCGGCCTCAACATCATGGAATTCTGCAAGGCCTTCAACGCCAAGACGGCGCAGATGGAGAAGGGCACGCCGATCCCGGTGATCATCACCGCGTTCGGCGACCGCTCCTTCACCTTCGAGATGAAGCAGCCGCCGGTGGCGTTCTTCCTCAAGAAGGCGGCGAACCTGAAGCTCGGCAAGAAGCCGGCCTCGGGCTCGAAGACGCCCGGCCGAGGCAGCCCGGCGGGCCGCGTCACCGAGGCCCAGCTGCGCGAGATCGCCGAGAAGAAGATGGCCGACCTCAACTGCGATTCGGTCGATTCCGCCGTCGCCATGATCCGGGGCTCCGCCCGGGCCATGGGCCTCGAAGTCGTCGGTTAAGGGGAGGGCGTGATGGCTGAACCAGGAAAGCGCATCCGCGCCGCCCGCGAGGGCGTCGACCGGGTGAAGACCTATCCGCTGAAGGACGCGGTGAAGCTCGTCAAGGAACGCGCCAAGGCGAAGTTCGACGAGACCGTCGAGGTGGCGATGAACCTCGGCGTCGACCCGCGCCACGCCGATCAGATGGTGCGCGGCGTCTGCAACCTGCCGAACGGCTCCGGGCGGACGCTGAGGGTCGCGGTGTTCGCCCGCGGCGCCAAGCAGGACGAGGCACGCGCCGCCGGCGCCGACATCGTCGGCGCCGAGGATCTCGTCGAGCAGGTGCAGGGCGGCACGATCGACTTCGACCGCTGCATCGCGACGCCGGACATGATGCCGCTCGTCGGGCGCTTGGGTAAGGTGCTCGGGCCCCGCGGCCTGATGCCGAACCCGAAGGTCGGCACGGTGACGATGGACGTCGCCGGCGCCGTCGGCGCGGCGAAGGGCGGCGCGGTCGAGTTCCGGGTCGAGAAGGCCGGCATCGTCCATGCCGGCATCGGCAAGGCGTCGTTCGAGGAGGGCAAGCTCGTCGAGAACATCCGCGCCTTCGCCGACGCGGTGCAGAAGGCGAAGCCCACCGGCGCCAAGGGCACCTATATCGAGCGGATCGCCATCTCCTCGACCATGGGGCCGGGGGTGAAGGTCGATCCGGCAAGCGTGCTCGGGGCGGCATCGGGCTGAAGCCTCAGCCGCGCCGCCGACCGTCTTTCCAAGGCCCGTGGTCCGCCACGGGCCTTTTTCGCGTGGCGCCGCCGGCCGTCAGACGAGGCAGCCCGGCTTTGCGACCGTATTCTGGCCGTAGAGGGCGT
The DNA here is from genome assembly GCA_036742625.1 of Microvirga sp. Lineage (GTDB taxonomy): Bacteria > Pseudomonadota > Alphaproteobacteria > Rhizobiales > Beijerinckiaceae > JAJKJG01. The sequence goes on along the minus strand of DAINQO010000159.1, from coordinate 5,941 downwards.
TCGAGATGCCCGAGAGGTAGCTCGTCGAATCCTTCGTCACGTTGAACACCATGATGCCGCCGTATCCGTTCTGCCGGACGAAGCTCGCCGCGGCGGGGCCGTCGGTGCGGCCAGTATCGACGCCGATCGCGAGCTGGTTCTTGCCCATGCCGGCGTCGACGTAGGGTTGGAGGCGTCCCGCATAGTCCGAATCGAAGTAGCTCATCTCCCAGCCGTAGGTGAGGTTGCCGGTAAGCGTGTGGCCGTTCCAGGCCGGCCCGAAATACTGGATGTCCCGGAACAGCGCCTTCGAGACGATCTTGCCCGGCAGCGCCTGGCGCAGGAGCGTCGTCACCATGGCGAGGCACGCGTTCGTCGGCGTCCCGATTGAGTATTCGTCGTCGATGTCGATGCCGTCGAAACCCGAACCTGTTGACCGCGGCGACGAGCTGGTCGACGAACCCTTGCGCCGCCTTCTGATCCGTGAACTCGGACCATCCGGCGTTCGACCAGTTGTTGACGACGGTCAGAAGCACCGTGATCCCCAGGCTTTGCAGCTTTTTCACATCGTCGGTGTCATAGAGCGTGGCATTGACCGGCAGCGTGAAGGAGAGCACCGGGACGTTCGGCGGGCCGTCCAGGTTCGCTGCGAAGACAGCAACGAAATCGAAGAACTGGCGCCCGTCCGCGAGGGTGTAGCAGCCGGCGTTGGCGAGGCTGTTGGTGCTCACGCCGACGTAGGCCAAGGTGAACACGTCCTTCTGGTAGATGTCGGCTTGCGGGGCGCTTCCCGGCCAGGGCGCGCCGGAGAAGAACACAGCGTCGCCCGGATTGAACCGCGGATGGCCGTCGAGCACCAGGACGCCGCGGCAGTAGAAGAAGAAACCGATATTCGGGTCCGCCCGCGCAATCCGTTGCGCCGATTGCGGCGTGCAGTTCGGGACGGTCTTGATGAAATTCGACCAATCGGAGCCGCCGTATTGCGCGACGTTCCGCGTAATGGTGAAGGGCATGGAAAGCTCCCCTTTAAAGAATGAGAATGAACTTGGATGGGGAATTAGGAAGCAAGCCTGACGATTAACCTACAGTTGGTCAACCGTGTCGCCCGTCGGCGAGGCCGCCGACAGGTCATGATCGATGCGCGGCGTTAGCCCGCTACGGCACGTGACCACACCAGGCCCGCGCCACGGCACCGTGGCTTCTCCCGCGCCCGCCGTCAGATCCCCCGCCCCCAGTAGCCGCACCAGCGGTGGGTGTGCCACTCGATGTTCTGCTCGTAGCCTTGCAGCGTCCCGTGCTGCGGCACGCGCACCTCCTTCGTCGCCGGATCGAAGCACTTGCCGGCGTCGGAGGCCTTCTTCACCTCCGCCGAAAGGTCGGTCATGAAAGCGAGCTGCTGCTCCATGTCCTGCCGCGTGCCGAGCCGGCCGCCGGGTCCGGGATGGCCGGGGATCTGGCGGTCCCATTTCAGCGCCAGCGTGCGTTTGAGCGATTCCTCCCACTCGACCGGGTAGGAGTCGTTGACGGCGAGCCGCGAGGGCACCGCGCCGAGCGCGTTGAAGTCGACGGCGAAGATGATCTTCTCCTTCGGCAGGAACATCACCAGCGACGAGTCGGAGTGGTTGCGCCCGGTATAGACGAGATCGAGCGTCGTGCCGCCGAGCTTGATCGTGCGCTTCTGGTCGACGATCTCGTCCGGCACGACGACGTCGGGCGCCTTCAGCGCCGCGAGCCGCTCCTTGGCGCGCCGATGCGCGACGATCTTCGCGCCCGCCTCCTTGAACGGCTTGCCGCCGGCGATGTGGTCGTAATGGTGATGGCTGTAGACCAGGTACTTGATCGGCGCCTTGGTGACCTTGCGGATCTCATCGACATAGGTCGTCGCGGCTTGCGGCCGGCCGTAGCTGATCGGGTCGGTCGCGATCACCCCCGCCGGCGTGACGACGAACATCGATTGGTGGTTCTGATAACGGAACACATAGACGTTGTCGGTGCCATCGACCTTGGTCGTCGCGAACAGCGGTGCCGCGGGCGCCGGGCTCGGCGCTGCCGCCGGCGGGCTTGCCGGCGCGGGCTGCGCCGGGGTCTGCGCGAACGCGGGACCGGCTATGCTCATCGCCGTCAGGGTCACGGCGATCGTGGTGAGCCTCGTGCACAGCATGCTTTCCTCCCGGTGGATGGATCGGCGCTGTCGCAGACGCGCCAGCCTCGTCCCGCGCTGATTGTGCGCATCTGAGAACGCGAACGCGTTCCGAGCAAGGGCTCGACGCCTCACGTCGGCGTGAGCGCCGCCGCCGCCGTCGGGCCGGACCCAGTTCCTGCATTGTTGCGCATGACGGGCTGTCAATGCCGGTGCTGCTTGCTAATCTGCCGGGCCCTCAGCCGGAGCGATCCCACCGTGCCATCCAATTTCAACGCCCGCGACGCCGCCGCCTACGAGCAGGTGATGGGGCGCTGGAGCCGGCGGCTCGCGCCGCTGTTCATCGACTTCGCCGGCGTCGGCGAGGGCGAGCGGCTGATCGACGTCGGCTGCGGCACCGGCAGCCTCGCCTTCGCGCTGCTCGCGGGCAAGAATCCGGCGGCGCTGACCGCAGTCGATTATTCGGAGCTCTATCTCGAGGCCGCGCGCGCCGCCGGCGCCGACCCTCGCCTCAAGTTCGAGCACGCCGACGCCTGCGCGCTGCCCTTCGACGAGGGCGCCTTCGACCGGGCGCTGTCGCTCCTCGTGCTGCATTTCGTGCCGAGGCCCGAGCTCGCGGTCGCCGAGATGCGCCGGGTCGTGCGCCGCGGCGGCACGGTCGCGGCGGCGGTGTGGGACACCTACGGCGGCTTCGTGATGCAGCGCATGTTCTGGGATACCGCCGCCCTTCTCGATCCGGCGGCCGAAGCCGGGCGGGCCGAGAACTACATGCGGACGGCGAGCCGGCCGGGCGCGCTGCGGGATATGTGGACGCGGGCCGGCCTTACGGATGTGCGCGACGCGATGCTGACGATCCGCATGGATTACTCCGCCTTCGACGATTTCTGGGCACCGCTCGCGGCTGGCGAAGGGTCGATGGGCAAATACGTCGCGACGCTCGACCAGGATCGCCTCGCCGCGCTCGAGCGCGCGCTCCGCTCCGCCTATGAGGCCGGCGCGTCGGACGGTCCGCGCTCCTTCGCCGCCGTCGCCTGGGCCTGCCGCGGCACGGTCGCCTAGGCGTCTTTGGCGCGATAGGCGCTCGGGCTCTTCCCCATCACGCGCCTGAAGCGGCGGTTGAAGGTCGAGAGATCGTTGAAGCCGGCGTCGTAGGCGATCGCGGCGACGGGTTCGTCGGTCCGGCGCAGACGCAGCGCGGCGCGGTTGAGGCGGGTGCGCAGCACGTATTGGTGCGGCGTCATCCCGACAAGCTCCCGGAACAGGCGCAGGAAATGGTACGGGCTCATGCCGGCCTCGCGGGCGAGCGCGGCGAGCGGCAGGGCCGCGTCCGCCGCCGCCTCGATCCGGCGCAGCGCCGCCGTGATGCGCCGCTCGTCGCGCGCCGCCGCGCGGCGCGCGCCGCCGCCGCCGTCCGCGAGCGCCGCGGCGACCGCGCCGGCAAGGCGCAGGGCGAGCTCCTCGAGCTCGCCGCTCTCGCCCTCCTGGCTCGCCGCCTCGGCCGCGGCGAGGAGCGGCACGAGGGCCGGCAGCGGCGGCAGCCGCGGCAGCGTAAAGCCCGCCCGCCTGGCGCCCGGCACCGTGGCGACGATCTCCTCGAGATGATCGGGCGCGAACTGGAAGGCGAGGCAGCGGTCGCCGGCCGCGTGCTCATGGCCGCATTCGAAATAGGCGCCTTCGTTGCCGAGCAGCACTGCGCCGGGGGCGAGCACCGCGTCTCCTTGGGCGGTGCGGTATTGGAACGAGCCTTCGGTCACGAGCGCGATGCAGGCACGGTCGTGCCGCTCCTCGTAGACCCGGTCGCCGGGACCCGCGGTGCAGACGATGTCGCTCACCTGCCAGCCGGGGCCGGAGGCGAGGAGGCGCGAGGTCGTGGTCATGCCGAAAGAATAGCAATTTTCCCCAAGCCGAGGCGAGGGGCGAGGCGCTAGGGGAGGGACAATTCCACTCGCCCGCCAGGCCCGCACCATGACTGCTCTCCGCTTCCGTTCGTTCGCCGAGGCGCTGTCGAGCGCCGGCCCCGCCTCCGATCGCGCCGACCGGATGGACCTCTATGGCTGGCTCATCGGCGACTGGCGCTTCGACACCGTCGTGCATGCCGACGACGGCGCGCGGCACACCGGCGAGGGCGAGATCCATTTCGCCTGGGTGCTCGAAGGCCGCGCCATCCAGGACGTCTGGATCCTGCCGGGCATCTTCTTCGGCACGACGCTGCGCATCTACGACCCCGGGCTGGACGTCTGGCACATCCTGTGGAGCGACCCGCTGAAGCAGCTCTACACGCGCCAGATCGGACGCGCCCGCGGCCGCGACATCGTGCAGGAAGGCACCGCCGACGGCGGCGCGGCGACGCGCTGGAGCTTCACCGAGATCGCCCCTGACGGCTTCCGCTGGACCGGCGAACGCTCGCCCGACGGCGGCGCCACCTGGCAGCTGCAGGCCGATTTCCGCGCCCGGCGAGAAGGTGCTCGTCGCTGTGGCTAGGCCGCGTCCCACTCGTCCTCATGCTGAGGTGCGAGGAGCTAAGCGACGAGCCTCGAAGCACGCACCGGCGGTCCGGCGCTGCATCGGCAGGGTGCGTCCTTCGAGGCTCGCCCCGGGTCAAGCCCGGGGCTCGCACCTCAGGATGAGGAGCTTCCGGAGCGTGGCAAGGCAGACGACAACGAAACCGCATGTGCAACGACAGGAGAAATCTCCATGATCGATCACGTCTCGATCGGCGTCCGCGACGTCGCCAAGGCGAAGCGCTTCTACGACGCGGCGCTGAAGCCGCTCGGCTATGCTTGTCTGAGCGAGGGCGAGGGCTCGCTCGGCTATGGGCGCGACGCGGTCGCGCTGTGGATCGGCGCCGCCCTGCGCCCGGTGCCGGCGGACGAGAAATCGGGCCTGCATCTCTGCTTTGCGGCGCCGACGCGCAAAAGCGTCGACGCCTTCCATGCCGCGGCGCTGAAGAGCGGCGGGCGCGACAACGGCAAGCCCGGGCTTCGCGCCGATTACGGCCCGAACTATTATGCGGCGTTCGTCGTCGACCCCGACGGCTACCGCATCGAGGCCCATTGCGGGCGCGCCGAGGCTTGACCAGGATGCCGCGATGACGACGACCCTCCACTACGCCTCCGGCTCGCCCTACGCCTGGCGGGTCTGGCTCTCGCTCGAGCACAAGGGCGTGCCCTACGAGCTGAAGACGCTGTCCTTCGACGCCGGCGATCTCAAGACGCCGGCGTTCCTGGCCCTCAATCCGCGCCACCGCGTGCCGGTGCTCGTCGATGACGGCTTTGCGCTCTACGAATCGGCGGCGATCGTCGAGTACGTCGAGGATCGCTGGCCGGACGCGCCGCGTCTGTTTTCGGCCGACCTCCATGAGCGCGCCGTCCAGCGCCGGCTGATCCGCGAGGCCGACCAGTACGTCGTCGAGCCGCTCGAGCGTCTCGTCACGGCGGTGCTGTTCACGAAGCCCGAGGAGCGCAAGCCCGAGACGATCGCGCGCGCCTGCGGCGAGCTGCGCGAGGAGCTTGCCTTCTGGGAGCGCGCGACCGCCGGCGGCTATCTCGCCGGTCCTGTGTCCGCGGCCGACTACACGCTCTATCCCGAGCTCGCGCTCGTGCAGCGCATGGCGAGCCGCAACCCCGGCGTCATCCCGGCGGATCTTGCCGGCCCGAACGTCGCCGCCTGGATGCAGCGCATGGAGACGCTGCCGATCGTGCAAAGGACCTGGCCGCCACATTGGCGGTGAGCCATTCTCTAGGCGGCTCCCTCCCCTCCCCGGAGGGGCCCTGCGGGGAGGGAGGCGATGGTCTCCTCTCGGGAGAGGTTGGAACGTCCTCT
>DAINQO010000158.1:0-7569 GCA_036742625.1 Microvirga sp. | reverse complement strand
GCCGCGCTCCAGGGTGCGGCGTCGGTTGCCGGCCTCCTCATCACGACCGAGGCGATGATCGCCGAGGCTCCGAAGAAGGAAGCCGCGCCGGCCATGCCGGGCGGCGGCGGCGGCATGGGCGGAATGGGCGGCATGGACTACTGACCGCCTCCATCGCCGGAATCGATCAGGCCCCGGAGCGATCCGGGGCCTTTCTCTTGGCGCTCGTCTTTCCGGCTAGCCGCCGCCGCTTCCGGCTCGGTAGGCCTCGTATTCCTGCCAGGTCATGCCGGCGGGCGGCGTCGGCCGCCCCGGCCGGGAATACCCGTCCCAACCCGGATGGCCCCGACCACCATAATACCCGTCCCAACCCCGGTGGCCGCGCCCGCGAAGCGAGCCGGTTTCGTCGAGGTCGCGCCGATAGTGCCGCTCTTGCCAGCCGGGCCGGGGCCGAGCGGCACCCCAATCCCGGCGATGCCCGTAGCGCTCTGCGTATTCGCCCGCCGTCATGCCCGGCGGGGGCGGCCAGGGCATATAACCTTGCGCCGCCGCCGGCGCGATCGACAAGAGCGGCGCACCGCCGATCGCGAGCGCCAGCACGAATGCTCGTTGCCACATTGGATCACCTCCACCCCGGCAACGGGCGAAATCGGCGCGCGTTCCGTCTCGGCGCCCTCACGCATCGTTAACCGCGCGCGCGCATTCTGAGCTAATCGCTCCTCACAGTGCCCGAGGCGTCCATGCTTCATCTGCTCCGCCGGACCGAACGGTCCTTCCTCGTCGCTTGCGGCCTTGGTCTTGCGGCTGTCGCCGGCTGGAGCAGCTTTGCCTACTCGTCCTGGTCGTCGCGCCAATTGGCCGAGCAGGTCGGCAACTTGACCACGGAGCGCAACGTGGCCCTCGCCAACCATCAAAAGCTGCAACAAGCGACCGGCGAGCTGAAGCAGGTCGAGGCAAAGCTCGGTTCCGCTCGCGTCGAATACGGCCGATCGGTCGAGGCTTGGGCCGAAACACGGGCGAAGCTCGCTGCCGCGCAGCAGGAGCTCGCCGCCCTGACCAAGCGCGTCGACCAGGCCCGGGACCGCGTCTCCCAGACCGGCAGCACGCGTCCGCCGGATGCGCCGAAGGCCGCGGCTCGCAAGCCCTGACTGGCGCCCATCGAGCGCTGCTTTCGGTACCCGTGACGATGCGCCGGCGGCAGCCGACACCATTGCACGGCTGACCGGTTCTCTCAGGCGACCGCGACGTCGTCCGGAACGCGCCAGCTCATGTCGGGATCGAGCGGCCAGATCGGCCGCGTGATGCCGGTCCAGGGCACGCGCGTGAGCACTGGCGTCGCGAGCCCCGGACCGTCGACCTCCCGGATCTGCTCGTCGGCAAAGATGTCGTCGAAGCCGGCCCGGAAGTGGCCGCGCGACTTCAAGACGAGCCCGCGCAGCGCCGGCACCAGGAGGCCGAGATGCTCCAGCATCTCGGTGTCGAAGCACTGGTGCCGGATGGAGATGAAGACGGCGTCGAGCCGGCCGTCGAGCCGCAGCCAGGCCGACGGGCCGAGGCTGAAGCGCCGCCCGCCGATGGTGCCGCGCCGGCCGACGATCTCGCCGTCGCTCACTTGCATCACCTGCGCCTCCGCGGTGAGCCGCGCCGAGCCTGGGTCCGTCTCGTCGCGGTTGAGGAGGGCCGTGAACCGCGCCCCGACGCCGCGCCGGTGCGCCTCCGCCACGAGCGGCGGATCGGTGTGGACCGCGAAGGCAGCGCCGGCGACGCCGGCGTCGAGGAAGCTCTTGAGGATGGCGGTCGTGTTGCCGCGTCCGCCGCCGCCCGGATTGTCGGCGACGTCGGCAAAGAGCAGGGCCGGCTTTGCCGGATCGGCGCTGGCGTCGAGCATGCGCCGCGTCGCCTCCTCGATCGAGAGCAGGCGAGGGGTGAAGCGGTGGCGCGCGTTCCACAGATCCTGGGCGAGCTCGCGCGCAAGCCCGTCCGCCGCGGCCTGGTCGCCGCGGGCCGTGACGACGACGGACATGCCGGTCTTCGGCGAGTCGCCGAAGCTGAAGTTGCCGAGCACAGAGACGTTGAGGATCGACCCGCCGACCCGGCTCTGGCCCTTGACGATCGCCTCGCCGTAGGGGCCGCGGTCGGAGAGCAGCGCCACCTGCGGCGGCAGGATCGGCAGCTTGACGAAGGCCCTCGCCGTCCGCGTGCCGGCAAGGAGCTCGCGCATGGCGCGGCCGGCCTCGTGACCGCGCTCGGCGAGGTCGATATGGGGGTTGGTCAGGTAGGCGATGAGGAGATCGGTCGCCTCGACCATCCGGCGCGAGACGTTGGCGTGCAGGTCGAGCGTCGCCACGACCGGGATTCCCGGCCCGACGATCGCGCGTATGGCGGCAAACAGCGTGCCCTCGGGATCGAGGTCGACGGTGCCGCGGCAGGCGCCATGCGCCTGGATGTAGACGCCGTCGACCGGGAGCGCGCCCCGCAGGCGTTCCTCGACGAGCCGCACGAAGCGGTCGAAGAAGCCCTGCTCGACGGGGCCGCTCGCGCCGGCGGTCGTCATCGCGAGCGGGACTGGCAGCCACGGCCCAGTCTCGTCCATGGCGCGGCAGAAGCCGACGAACCCGCCGGGATCGCGCGGCACCGGCAAGCGCGCGTCGACGACGATGTCCTCGCCCTCGATCCAGTGCTTCTGGCGGAACTCGGCCTCGTCCGCGACCGGGGCGAAGGCGTTCGATTCGAGCATGAACCCGATGAGCGCGATGCGTGGCGCCATCCTGTCTCCTCCCCGGCATGGCCGATCCGGCGCGAACTATGGCGTGTCCCGCCGCCGCGCGGCTAGCCCGCCCGGCAGCATTGCGCGCCCGTGCCGGATGGACATAGGCTGGCCGGCAACGGCGCGGTGCGCCTCTCGGGAGACTGCGTCATGACCGGCAAGCCCGCTTTCCTTCCCGCCCGCTGGACCGCCGCGGCGGCGATCGCCGCCGGAGCCTTCGTCGCGACCCCGGCGGCCCAGGCCCAGGAGAAGGTGCTGCGCGCCGTCATGCACGCCGACGTGCGCACGCTCGACCCGTTCTGGACGACGCAGACCATCGCCGGCATCCACGGCATGATCGTCTACGACACCCTGTTCGGGAACGACGAGGACGGGCGCGCCCACCCGCAGATGGTCGGCAAATACACGGTCAGCGAGGATCGCAAGACCTACGACTTCACCCTCCGTGACGGCCTCAAGTTCCACGACGGCAGCCCGGTCGCGACGAAGGACGTGGTCGCCTCGCTGCGGCGCTGGGCGGCGCGCGACCCCGTCGGGCAGCGCCTGTTCTCCTTCACCGACAAGCTCGAGGCGATCGACGACAAGAGCTTCCGCCTGGTGCTGAAGGAGCCGTACTCGATGGTGCTCGAGTCGCTCGGCAAGTCCGGCACCTCGGTGCCGATCATCATGCGCGAGAAGGAGGCGCTGACCGACCCGAACACGCAGATCACCGAGGTCGTGGGCTCGGGCCCGTTCAAGTTCGCCAAGGAGCAATGGGTGCCTGGCAGCAAGACGGTGTATCTGAAGAACGCCGATTACGTGCCGCGCCCGGGCAACGAGCCGCCGTCCTCCTTTGCCGGCTCGAAGGTGCCGAAGGTCGACCGCCTCGAGCTCGTCTGGATCGCCGATCCGCAGACGGCGATGTCGGCGCTCGTCAACGGCGAGATCGACTTCTACGAGGCGCCGAGCATCGACTTCCTGCCGATCCTGTCGAAGGCCCGCGGCGTCAAGCTGATGAAGACCGGCAAGATCGACTCGACCTTCGGGCTCATCCGCCTGAACCATCTGCACCCGCCGTTCGACAACGTGAAGGCGCGCCAGGCGATGTACCACCTGGTGAACCAGGAGGACTTCCTGCGCGCCATCGTCGGCGACTCCGAGTACTACACGGTGTGTCATGCGCTCATCGTCTGCGGCTCGGCGCTCGGCAACGATGCCGGCAGCGAGATGATGAAGGAATACAACCCGAAGAAGGCGCTGCAGCTGTTCAAGGAGGCCGGCTACAAGGGCGAGCCGATCACCGTTCTGCAGGCGACCGACCACGTCACCATCACGCCGGCGACGCAGGTGCTGGTGCAGGCGATGCGCGAGGCCGGGCTCAACGTCGACGCGCAGGCGATGGACTGGGGCTCGGTCGTCTCGCGCCGGGCGAAGAAGGAGCCGCCGGCGCAGGGCGGCTGGAACATCTTCGTCACCACCTCGGGCACGGTTGGGGGCTCGAACCCGATCCTGCACACCTGGATCGGGGCCGCCTGCGACAAGGGCCTGTTCGGCTGGCCCTGCGACCCCGAGGTCGAGAAGCTGCGCAGCGCCTACGGCTTCGCCCATACGGACGAGGAGAAGATGAAGGTCGCCCGCGACCTGCAGAAGCGCGCGATCGAGCAGGTGGTCTACGTCCCCTTCGGGCAATGGACGCAGCCGATCGCCTATCGGGCCGACCGCATCGACGGCATCGTCCCGAACACCGGGCTTCCGGTGTTCTGGAACATCGGCAAGAAGTAGGGCCGCGCCGCCCGTCCTGCACGGCCCGCGCGAGGTGGGATAGACGATGGGCGCCTACGTGCTGCGCCGGCTCCTGGCGACGATCCCGGTGATGGTCGTCGTCGCGGTGTTCGTGTTCTTCCTGCTGCGGCTCGCTCCCGGCGATCCGGCCGCGATCATCGCCGGCGAGGACGCGACCGCCGAGGCGATCGCGGCGGTGCGCGCCAAGCTCGGCCTCGACCGTCCGGTCATCGAGCAGTTCGCGCTCTGGCTCTATGGCCTCGCCCAGGGCGATCTCGGCGTCTCGATCTTCTCCAACTTGCCGGTCACGCGGTTGATCGCCCAGCGGCTCGAGCCGACCTTAGCGCTCACGCTGTCGACCCTCATCGTCGCGGTGTGCCTCGCGATCCCGATGGGGGTGCTCGCGGCCTGGAAGGCGCGCGGGCTCGCCGACCGCCTGGTGATGGCGTTCGCGGTCATGGGTTTCGCCATGCCGACCTTCCTCGTCGGCTACGGGCTCATCTTCATCTTCTCGGTCAAGCTTGGCTGGCTGCCGGTCCAGGGCTACCGGCCGATCGCGCAAGGGTTCTGGCCCTTCGTCGAGACGCTGATCCTGCCCTCCGTCGCGCTCGGCATCGCCTACATGGCGCTCATCGCCCGCATCACCCGCGCCTCGATGCTCGAGGTGCTGTCGGAGGATTACATCCGGACGGCGAACTCGAAGGGCCTCGCCACCGGACGCGTGCTCATGCTGCACGCGCTGAAGAACGCCTCGGTGCCGATCGTCACCGTCATCGGCATCGGCATCGCGCTCCTGATCTCCGGCGTCGTCATCACCGAGACGGTGTTCAACATCCCGGGCCTCGGCCGGCTCACGGTCGATGCCGTGCTCAAGCGCGACTACCCGATCGTGCAGGGGCTCATCCTCGTCTTCGCCGGCGCCAAGGTCGCGGTGAACCTTCTGATCGACCTTTCCTACGCCGCCCTCGATCCGCGCATCAGGTACTGACCCGCGTGAGCGTTGCCATCGCCATCGAGGACGCGCCGCCGCAGAGATCGCTTGCGGCGCGCGCCGGCGACGCCATCCGGCGCAACCCGACGATCGCCATCGGCGCGGCGATGCTGCTCGCGCTCGTCGCGGTCGCCGTGCTTGCGCCGCTGATCGCCGGCGACCCGTTCCGGCAGGCGCCGATCAACCGGATGCGTCCGCCCTCCGAGCGCTGGTGGTTCGGCACCGACCAGTTCGGGCGCGACATCTTTTCCCGCACCGTCTACGGCACGCGGGTGTCGCTGACGGTCGGCCTGTCGGTGGCGCTGCTGTCGAGCCTGATCGGCCTCGCGATCGGGCTCGCCTGCGGCTACTTCCGCACGCTCGATGCCGTGCTCATGCGGGTGATGGACGGCGTCATGGCGATTCCGTCGATCCTCCTCGCCATCGCCCTCATCACGCTGACGCGCCCCGGGCTTTTCGTCGTCATCGTGGCGATCGTCATCCCCGAGGTGCCGCGGGTGGCGCGCGTCGTGCGCAGCGTCGTCCTGTCGATCCGCGGCCAGCCCTACGTCGAGAGCGCGATCGCCGGCGGCACCCGCAGCATGAAGCTGCTCGTGCGCCACATCCTGCCGAACACGCTCGCGCCGCTGATCGTGCAGGGCACCTATGTCTGCGCCTCGGCGATGCTGATCGAAGCCGGCCTGAGCTTCCTCGGCGCCGGCGTGCCGCCCGAGATCCCGAGCTGGGGCAACATCATCGCGCAGGGGCGGACCTTCTTCCAGATCGCGCCCTGGTCGATCCTCATTCCGGGCGCCTTCCTGGCGCTGACGGTGCTCGCCGTGAACATGCTCGGCGACGGGCTGCGCGACCGGCTCGATCCGCGGCTCGCGAGGCGCATGTGAGCCTCCTCGAGGTCCGCGACCTCGCGACCCATTTCTTCACCCGCGACGGCGTCGTGCGCGCCGTCGACGGCGTCTCGTTCGACCTCGAAGCCGGCGAGACGCTCGGCATCGTCGGCGAGTCGGGCTGCGGCAAGTCGGTGACGGCCCTGTCGATCCTGCGCCTCCTGCCGGCGCAAGGCCGCATCGTCGGCGGCTCGGTGCGCTTCGAGGGCGTCGACCTCGCGGCGCTCTCCGAGGAGGAGATGCGCAAGGTCCGGGGCGACAAGATCGCGATGATCTTCCAGGAGCCGATGACGAGCCTGAACCCGGTGCTGACGATCGGCACCCAGATTGCCGAGAACGTCGTCCGGCACTGGGGCGCCGGCTGGCGCGAGGCGCGCGAGCGGGCACGCGAGATGCTCGAGCTGGTGCGCATCTCCGACCCCAGGCGGCGCCTCGACGAGTACCCGCACCAGCTCTCCGGCGGCATGCGTCAGCGGGCGATGATCGCGATCGCGCTCTCCTGCGACCCGCGCGTGCTCGTCGCCGACGAGCCGACGACGGCGCTCGACGTCACCATCCAGGCCCAGATCCTCGACCTGATGCTGGAGCTGAAGGAGAAGCTCGGCGCGGCGATCGTCATGATCACCCACGACCTCGGCGTGATCGCCGAGACGGCGCAGCGCGTCATCGTCATGTATGCCGGCCGCAAGGTCGAGGAGGCGAGCGTCGAGGAGCTCTTCGCCCGGCCGGCGCACCCCTACACGCGCGGGCTGATGCGCGCCATCCCGCGCCTCGACCTCGACGCCGAGGAGGCCGGGCGGCGCGCCCGGCTCGCCGAGATTCCCGGCATCGTCCCGGTGCTGACGAAGGGGATCCCCGGCTGTGCCTTTGCGAGCCGCTGCGCCTTTGCGAGCGAGCTCTGCGTCGCCAAGGCCCCGCCGCTGTTCGAGCAAGGATCCGGCCACGTCGCGGCCTGCTGGCATACCGACCGCGTGCTCGAGGCAGCCGCGTGAGCGCCGCCCCGAGCCTCGAGGTGCGCCACCTCGTCAAGCATTTTCCGCTCGGCGGCGGGCTCTTCGGGCGGCAGAGGCATGTCGTTCGCGCCGTCGACGGCGTCAGCTTCGACGTCAGGCGCGGCGAGACGCTCGGCGTTGTCGGCGAATCCGGCTGCGGCAAATCCACCCTCGGCAAGGTGGTGATGAAGCTGC
>DAINQO010000157.1:0-7592 GCA_036742625.1 Microvirga sp. | reverse complement strand
CGGCTTGTCGTTCGGGATGCCGTGGCAGACGACGTGGTTGATCGAGGTGCAGATCGACTTCGTGTAGCCGCGGTAGAACAGCGTCGCCGGGTAGGCGCCGTGGTCCATGGCGAACTCGAAGGCGAGGCGGTCGAGGAACTCGCTCGTGACGCCAGGCCGCAGGTTCTCGACGAGGAGATCGAGCCCCTCGGCGACGAGCCGGCCCGCCCGGCGCATGGCCGCAAAGGCCTCCGGCCCGTGCAGCGGCGCCTCGGCACGACGCTGGGTCTGGAGCTGCGCGGTGTCCTGCTGGTTCATCGGGCTCGGATGCGGGGCGTTGAGGAGGCGACGGCGGCGAATGTAGGCATGGCGGCGCGGCACGCAAGCCGCGCCGAGGGCCATGTGACGGCCATGGCTACGCGGCGCGGACCTCGGCGGCAAATCGCGCCACCCGGCTCTGGAACACCTCGGCCTGGCCGGCGATATCGGCCGCCGCCTTCGTCAGCGACTCGGCTGCGCCGCTGGTCTGTCGCGCCAGCGCCTCGATACCGTCGAGCGCGGTCCGGACGTCGGCCGCCCCTGCCGCGGCGAGATCGACGCTGCCGGCGATCTCGTGCGCCGCCGAGGCCTGCTGCTCGACCGATCCGGCGATCTGGCGCGCCAGCGAATCGACGGTCGCGATGGCGCCCATGATCGCGCGCAGGGCGGACACCGAGCGCGCCGTCGTGTCCTGCATGGCGCCGATCTTGGCGCCGATGTCGGCGGCGGCCTTGGCGGTTTGGGTCGCGAGCGCCTTCACCTCCTGGGCAACGATCGAGAAGCCGCGCCCCGCCTCGCCGGCGCGGGCGGCCTCGATCGTCGCGTTCAAGGCGAGGAGATTGGTCTGCGCCGCGACCCCGGTGATGAGGCCGATCACGTCGCCGATTTCGTTGCCGAGCCGGCCGAGATCCGCGACCGTCTGGTTCGCCGCCTCGGCTTGACCGACCGCCCGGCTCGCGAGCTCGGAGGATTGGCTCGCGCTCGCGCCGATCGCGGCGATGGTCTCGGCGAGCTCGCCGCCGGCCGCGGCGACGGCCGAGACGGTCTGGCTCGTCTGCCCGGACGCCTGCGCGGCGGCCGTGGTCCGCTGCTCGGCCTGAACCGCGACCGCGCCGAGCTCGTCGGCATTGCCCCGCAGCGCCGTCGCCGCGTCCTGCAGGAGGCGCACCGCGTCGCCGATCTCGGCCTGGAAACGGTCGACCGCGGCGCCGACCGCGTTCGCCTGCGAGACCGTGTCGGACAAGTCCCGTTCGCGCTCGGCGACGAGCCGGTGGAGGTCGCCGGCGAGACGCTCCGCGTCGGTGCCGTTCCGCCGGGCGGCCTCGAAGGCGGCGATGATGGCCCGGCCGATGAAGATCAGCATGGCGGTCTCGATGACGACGACCACCGCATGCACCGCAACCCGCTTCAAGTCGCTCGCGCCGGGATAGACCGCGTTCGGCAGGACGAGATCGAGCGTCAGGTGATGCAGCGCGACGAGCCCGGCGGCAACGACGAGGACGCGCCAGTCGCAGAAGCCCGAAAGCATGGCGAGCACGGCGAAATAGTAGAAGTGCATCTCCACTTGCCAGGGATGGCCGGTGAACGCGAACACGAGGAGCGAGGTCTGCCCGACGAGCGCCACCGCGAGCCCCATCGCGACCGCGCTCATCGGCCGCTTCAGGACGCCGAGGACCGCCGGAAGGAGCAGACAGGCGGCGGCGCCAAGGAGAATCGGCCATGGGTCCCGCCCGAGACCCCAGGTGATCAGGGCGAGCAGCGGCACGTGCAGGAAGGCGAGCGCAAAGAGCACCCGCGCGATCGTGGACCGGAAGACGTCGAGATCAGCCATGGCAGGGGTTCAGCGGGTGAGGAGGGTGGGCGAGCAGGCGGCGAGCAGCTTGGGATCGAGGGCGAGGAGGGCGCCGGCGGCGAAGACCCGGTCGACATAGCCGCGGTCGGCCGGGCTCACGATGACGATCGAGGGCAGGCCCCCGAGCCGGACGAGGCTTGCCCCGGCGGCGACCGCACGGGCGATGGCCTCCCCGGGCTCGATCCAGGGCGCGAACACGACCGCGACTCCGGCGAGCGGATCGTCGGGCCGGAGCCCGGTCCGAAGGGCAAAGGCGGGGATCATGGTCGCGAACAGGAGGATCAGCGCGCCATCGAGGAGCCGTGGCCAGCGAAGGCGGGGATGAGCAAGCATCGAAAGCCGCGGGATCGTCTCGGGCGTACTTAGCTCGTTATCGCTAACTCTCCGTTAACCGGACCGGCACCCGGCTTGCCGCCGTCCGGCATCGATGCGATGACGCGACGGACCCGGGCCGCGCCACAATGGCCGGCGACGAGAGGCGGAATGAACGAGCCGGCCCCCTTCGGCAGCTACAATCCCTCGGGCCTTGCCCGCTGGATCATCGAGCGGACGCAGAGCCTGCCGAACAGCTGGCTCGGGCGGCGGCTCTACGTCTTCCTGCGCCGGATCGCGACGCCTCTGCTGCGGCGCGACCCGCTCGACGTCGAGCGGCTCGGGGCCCGCATGCGGCTCTATCCGTACAACAACATCTGCGACAAGAAGGTGCTGTTCACGCCGCAGTTCTTCGATCCCGAGGAGATGGAGCTCCTGAAGGCCCGCGTCACCGAAGGCTTCACGTTCGTCGACGTCGGCGCGAACATCGGCGCCTATTCGCTGTTCGTCGCGGCCCATGCCGGGCCGAAGGCCCGCATCCTGGCGATCGAGCCGCAGCCCGACGTCTTCGACCGCCTGACCTACAACATCCGCCAGAACCCGTTCGGCACCGTCAAGGCGGTCGCCTGCGCGGTTGCCGACAAGGCCGGCGACCTCACCATGTTCGTGGATTCGCGAAACCGCGGCGAATCGAGCGTCAAGATCGTCGGCGCCGGCGACGAGGACACGATGCGCGTTCCGGCGACGACGCTGCTCAATCTCGTCCGGCAGGAGGGATTCTCGCGCATCGATGCGATCAAGCTCGACGTCGAGGGCGCCGAGGACATCATTCTCGAGCCGTTCTTCCGCGACGCGCCCGAGGCGCTGTGCCCGGCGCTCCTCATCCTCGAGAAGGGCAGCGGGCAATGGCAGATCGACCTGCCGGCGCTCCTCGCGCGCCACGGCTACGAGAAGCTGCGCGAGACGCGCCTGAATCTCGTCTTCGAACGCTCGGCAGGGCCGCGCTAAGCAACAGAGCCGCAACAAGCAAAAGGCCCAGCCCTTTGAGGGGCCGGGCCTTGGCGCCTTTAAAAGCTCGCCGCCGTCGCCGGCGGTGGCGCACCTACTCGGGATCGATCGCCGGTGAAACCCGCTTCCGCGGCGAAGGTTCCGCGCGAACCTTCTTCCTTCACGCTCCTCCCTCCCCCCGCTCGGCGAAGCCGAGTGGTGGGGAGGGGTAGGGGTGGGGGGTGGTTGGGCGAGGCGAGAGGGCGACGAAGATGATGCGGCGGTTGGGCCAGGGCACTCCATCGACACCGGCGCCCTATCGTCGACGAAACGCCTCGGGGAAGCACCCCCCACCCCGCTCGGGCTTCGCCCGAGTCGGCCCTCCCCGCCACTCGCTTCGCGAGCGGGGGGAGGGAGATGCGCAGCGCCGAAATATGTGGATGCCGTAGCCCGCTGAAGAGACCACTGCGAAACACGAATGATCGATTGCGCCGCTTCGCGGCAGACCGTTGCGCTGGGTCCCGGGTCGCATTCCGCTTTCGCTGCATGCGCCCGGGAAAGCAGCGGATGGAATTGGCGCTCGGTCTCTCAACAGCGCTTTCCCGGACGCCTGCAACGCAGCGAAGCGGAGTGGAAGGCGATCCGGGATCCAGCGCAAGAAGCTGCCGCGAAGCGGCGCTGAACCGGCCTTCGCAGTGGCCTCTGAAGGGAGAGGGCGCGTCGAAAATCGGAGCGGCTGCGGTTATCCACATCCAGCGTTTTCGCGGCTCGGCCGCAAACAACGCCCTTGACAGCGCCAGTCCTCGGGCGCAGATTCTACAGGTTCAGCGAGAGGGAGGTCTAAGAAAATGACTCCACCGAAGCTCGCATCGGCAGACCAACTCAGAGCCTGATCATCATTTCAGCTTGGGGAGGTGGTCTCTTAAGCTTGACAATCTGCACATCTGCACCGGAGCACTTCCGGATCAACGTCTCTGACGTGTGACCTCACGAGGTCGCCAGCGGGCTTCCGTGAAATAGAGGAAGCCCGCCTCGCTTTTGCCCGATGCCTGTCGTCAACCCCTTCCGACGAACGGCATTTTCGTCGCCATCACGGTCATGAACAGGACGTTCGCCTCCTTCGGCAGGCTCGCCATGTGCACGACGGCGTTGGCGACATGGACCGGATCCATCAGCGGCTCCGGCCGGACCGAGCCGTCCGCCTGCGGCACCCCGTCCTTCATGCGCCGCGCCATGTCGGTCTCGGCGTTGCCGATGTCGATCTGGCCGCAGGCGATGTCGAATTTCCGCCCGTCGAGGGCGATCGACTTCGTCAGCCCGGTGATCGCGTGCTTCGTCGCCGTGTAGGGCGCCGAGTTCGGCCGCGGCGCGTGCGCCGAGATCGAGCCGTTGTTGATGATGCGCCCGCCCTGCGGCTGCTGCGCCTTCATCATCCGCATCGCCCCTTGCGCGCACAGGAACGAGCCGGTGAGGTTCGTGTCGACGACGGTCTTCCACTGCGCGAAGGAGAGCTCGTCCATCGGCACCGCCGGCGCGCCCGTGCCGGCGTTGTTGAACAGGAGGTCGAGCCGGCCGAAGGTCTCCTTGATCTTCGCAAACAGGGCGTCGACGGACGCCGGGTCGCCGACATTCGTCTCGACGACGAGCGTCGTGCCGCCGCCTTCCTTCGCCGTCGCCTCGAGCGGCTCGCGCCGGCGCCCGGCGAGCACGACCGCGTAGCCGGCCCCCAAAAGGCCGAGCGTGACCCCCTTGCCAACGCCGGTGCCGGCGCCGGTGACGAGTGCAACCTTGTTCGATGCCATCCTGCATTCCCTCTTCGCGGACGCCGCGCCCGCGTGGGCCGGCACCGGGAAGACAGGTTAGTTGAACGGCACCTCCGCGGCCACAGCCGCGGTGCGATCGGGGAATTCGGGCCGGATCTTTACAGCATGATCCCGAAAAGTGGGAACCGGTTTTCGGAAAAGATCATGCTCGAACAAACAGATAGAGCGGGATGATGACTCGAAGAGAAATCATCCCGCTCTAGCGCTCGCGTTCGCCGACCGCGTTGCGGATGCGCTGCATCCCGTCGGCGGCTGCCGGCTCGACCCGCAGGATCGGGTGGCCTGCCGCCGAGCGCCGCTTCGTGAACAGGAGCCGCACATAGCCGCCGTTGCCGAGCGGCAGGAAATAGATGCCGTCGGTCTCGTTGCCGAGGAAGCAGCAGGCGCCGATGTAGAAGCTCTCCTCATAGGGCTTGACGGCGCGGCGCACGCAGGGGTGCATCACGAGGGTGATGCCCTTGGCCTCGCAGACTTCCTCGATTCCGGTGATGGTCAGCACGGCCACAAGCCTTCACTCCGCGGCGCGGCCCGGGCTCCGTCCGGCGCCTGCCGGAGGAACAACGTCGGCGCCGCCAAAACGGTTTCGAGGCGGCTCCGGATTTCCGCCGTGCTGAGCGATCGTGCTGCCGGACCTTACCGGGATTTCATCTTTGCGCCACGCGACCGTAATCCCGCCACGCGCAGCCTGTAGCGGCATCGTCGGGTTTGCGACCACAGGAGCCTCTGCCATGAAACGCGTGATGATCGTCCTCGCCGCCACGACCGCGCTGACGGCAGCCGCCGCGGCGCAAGACCGGGGCGGCGAGTTCGGCCGCGGCCCGATGCGCGACCAGTTCGCGCGCGGCGACTTCGGCGGCCGCGGCATGGGCGGCGGGATGGGCATGATGGGGCGCTTCTCGCCCGAGGACATCGAGGCCTTCACCGACGCCCGCATCGCGGCGCTTCATGCCGGGCTGCGGCTGTCGCCGGACCAGCAGCAGATGTGGCCGCCGGTCGAGCAGGCGATCCGCGACCTCGTCAAGCTGCGGCGCGAGCAGTTCCGCGCCTGGCGCGAGCGCCGCGAGCAAGGCGGCGACCCGCGCGACGATCTCCCCGGCATGCTGCGCGGCATGGCCGAGCGGCAGGCGGTGCGGGCCGAGGCGCTGCGCAAGCTCGCCGAGGCGGCGGCGCCGCTCTACGCCTCCTTCGACGACGGCCAGAAGCGCCGGCTGCGCATGCTCGTGCGCCACATGCGCCCGGGCGGCGGCATGATGCGCCACGCCTGGCGCGGCATGGACCGGGGCGGCATGGATCGCGGCATGGATCGTGGCGACATGGATCGCGGCGACATGGGGGGCCGCTGGCGGGACCGCGGCGGCATGGGCGAGCGCGGTTTCGGCTTCGGCGAGCGCGGATTCGACCGGCGCCCCTAGGCGCGGCCGCCGCGCGCGTGCCACGCCGGCGAGCGCGCGCGGTCCGTCCTCAGTTCACCGATCGGTCGCGGCTTGGACGGCGCGCCTTGCCATGACGCCGATGAGGTGGGCGCGGTAGGTCGCGTCGGCGTGGATGTCGCCGTTGAGGCCCTCCGCCGGATGCGACAGCCCCTCGAGCGACTTTGCCGCGAAGCGCTTCTTCAGCGCTTCCTCGGCGGCGGCCCAGCGGAAGACGCCGCCGGCGCCGGCGCCCGTGACGGCGACGCGGATCTCGGCCGCGCGCTTCGCGACGAAGACGCCGACGAGGGCGTAGCGCGAGGCCGGGTTGCGGAACTTCATGTAGCCGGCCTTCTGCGGGATCGGGAACGTCACCTTGGTGACGATCTCGCCGTCCTCGAGCGCGGTCTCGAACAGGCCCTTGAAATAGTCGTCGGCCGCGATCTTGCGCTTGTTCGTCGCGATCGTCGCGCCGAGCGCCAGGCAGGCGGCGGGATAATCCGCGGCGGGATCGTTGTTCGCGACCGAGCCGCCGATGGTGCCGCGATGGCGCACCGCCGGATCGCCGATCATTACGGCAAGCTCCGCCAGGGCCGGGATCGCCTCCCTGACGGCCGCCGATTCCGCGACCTCGCCATGGGTCGTCATGGCGCCGATCGCGACCGAGCGGCCGGAGCGCTCGATGCCGCGCAGATCCGCCACACCGGCGAGATCGATCAGGTTCTTCGGCGCCGCAAGACGCTGCTTCATCGTCGGCAGCAGCGTGTGCCCGCCGGCGACGATCTTCGCCTCGTCGAGCTTGCCGAGGAGATTCGCGGCCTGCCTGACGCTCGTCGGGCGGTGGTATTCGAAGGCGTACATTCGTCGGCTCCTTCTTGCGGCAGTCGGCAGTGGGCAGTGGGGCAGTCGTGAGTAGTCAGTGGTCAGCGTGTCCGTCCGACTGCCGACTGCCGACTGCCGACTGCCCATTGCCGACCGCCGCCATCGGCACCCGCGCCTTCCGGGCCGCGCGCCACACCGCCTGCGGCGTTGCCGGCATGGCGAGGTCCTCGTGGCCTAGCGCGTCGGTGAGGGCGTTGATGACCGCGGCCGGCGCCGCGATCGCGCCCGCCTCGCCGCAGCCCTTGACGCCCAAGGGATTGGACGGGCACGGCGTCACCGTCATGCCGACGGTGAGCGACGGCAGGTCCT
>DAINQO010000156.1:0-7727 GCA_036742625.1 Microvirga sp. | reverse complement strand
AAAAGCTAAACGTTTTCAGTGCACTGCGTCCGCCCCGTACTACGGCGGGGCCGCCGTCAAGGCTGGAAGCGGATCGGGAGAAGGCCGGCGCGTCTGACCTGTGTAAGGGCCAAAAGCTCTGACAGGCCAGGTCCGGTGCGGAGACCCGACCGCCGACAAGAACGGAGGCTTTCGGCCTATGAACGCCGAACGTTCCGGAGCGATCCGAACGCGGGGAGCAAGGGCCGACCCTCGAGACGCTGCCTTCGGCAGCGCCTGAGGCGAGGCTCAAGCGAACCGCGGGGACGCCGAAAGGCTCTCAAAAAAATAGATATGAGTCGTTCGGCGTCCCACGCCCCTCGACTTGCCGACCGCAAAGCTCGGGCCGACGGGACCGCGAGGACGATGACGCATGCCCGAGGCATCGGCGCCGTTCCGGCTTGCGCGGCGGGCGCGCATTATCCATGACACCGGCTCGGGCTAATCGGAGGCAGGCATGAGCGAGATCGCGGTCCTCGGCGCCGGCATCATGGGGCACGGCATCGCGCTCGTGTTCGCGCTCGGCGGCCATGCGGTGCGCCTCACCGACAGCCAGGCCGAGACGCTCGCCAAGGCGCCCGCGCTGATGGCCTCGGCACTCACGACGCTGCGCGAGGCCGGCGAGGTCGACGGCTCGTGGACGGCGGAAAAGCTCGGGGCGGCGGTGCGCTGCTGCGCCAGCCTCGAGGAGACGGTGCGCGGCGCCGAGGTGGTGATCGAGGCGATCACCGAGCTGCCGGAGGCGAAGCGGGCGCTCTTCCAGGAGATCGACCCGCTCCTTGGCGACGACACGATCCTGGCGTCGAACACGAGCTATCTCGACGTCTTCCCGCTGATCCCGGCGGGTCGGCAGAGGCAGGCGCTGATCGCGCATTGGTACACGCCGCCCTACCTCGTCGACCTCGTCGACGTCGTGCCCGGCCCCGGGACCGATCCGGCGCTCGTCGAACGCATGCGCGCGCTGATCGCGGGCATGGGGCAGGTGCCGATCGTGCTCAAGAAGTTCATCTCGGGGTACATCGCGAACCGCATCCAGTCGGCGATCACGCTCGAGGTCTTCAAGCTCCTCGACGAGGGCTACGCCACGGCGCGCGAGATCGACGACGCCATCATCCACGGCCTTTCCCTGCGCATCCCGATCCTCGGCCACCTCGCCAAGGCCGACTTCACCGGCATCGAGCTCGTGCGGAACGCGCTCGCGAACCGCACCTACGAGCCGCCCGAGCCGCGCGGCCGGTCGGAGGCGGTCGACCGGCTCGTCGCCGAGGGCCGCACCGGCGTCATGGCCGGCAAGGGCTTCTTCGAGTGGGGCGGGCGCGACCCCTCGGAGCTCTTCCGCGACCGCGACCGGCGCCTCCTGGCGCTGAAGAAGGCGATGCGCGAGATCGGGCCGCTCACCGGCGATTGAAGCGACGGACTTCAGTCCGGCTGCCGGTCGAGGATGATCGTCGCGAGCGGCGGCAGCGTCACGAAGATCGACTGCGGGCGGCCGTGCGCCTCCTCGGCGACCGCCGTCACGCCGCCCATGTTGCCGACGTTCGAGCCGCCGTAGAGCGCGGCATCGGTGTTGACGGCCTCGCGGTAATGGCCGGGGAGCGGTACGCCGAGGTGGTAGCCGGCACGCGGTACGGGCGTGAAGTTCGAGATCACGATCGTGACCCGGCCCGGATCCGTGCCGAAGCGCGCCCAGGCGATGACCGAGTTGTCGGCATCGTCGGAGACGAGCCACTGGAAGCCGCCGGCCTCGCAGTCGCGCTCGTGCAGCGCCGGCAGGTCGCGATAGGCGCGGTTGAGGTCGCGGACCAGGTCCTTGACGCCGCGGTGGAGCGGGTCCTCGAGGAGGTGCCAGTCGAGGCTGTGATCGTGGTTCCACTCGCGCTCCTGGCCGAACTCGCCGCCCATGAACAGGAGCTTCTTGCCGGGGTGCCCCCACATGAAGCCGTAATAGGCGCGCAGATTGGCGAAGCGCTGCCACCGGTCGCCGGGCATCTTGCCGAGAATCGAGCCTTTGCCGTGCACGACCTCGTCGTGCGACAGCGGCAGGATGAAGTTCTCGGTGAAGGCGTAGAGCAGGCCGAAGGTCAGGTCGTGGTGGTGGTAGCGCCGGTGCACCGGCTCCTTCGCGATGAAGCGCAGCGTGTCGTGCATCCAGCCCATGTTCCATTTGAAGCCGAAGCCCAACCCGCCGGTGTAGGTCGGATGCGAGACGCCGGGCCAGGCGGTCGATTCCTCGGCTACGGTGATCACGCCCGGCGCCGCGCGGTAGGCGACTTCGTTCATGCGCCGCAGGAAGTCGATGGCGTCGAGGTTCTCGTTGCCGCCGTAGCGGTTCGGCACCCACTCGCCGGCCCGGCGGGAGTAGTCGAGATAGAGCATCGACGCGACGGCATCGACGCGCAGGCCGTCGAGGCGGTAGCGCTCGAGCCAGAAGCGGGCGTTGGCGACGAGGAAGGCCGCGACCTCCTGGCGGCCGTAGTTGTAGATGTAGGTGCCCCAGTCCTGATGATAGCCCTGCCGCGGGTCGGCGTGCTCGTAGAGGTGCGTGCCGTCGAAAAGCCCGAGCCCATGCGGGTCGTTCGGGAAATGGCCCGGCACCCAGTCGAGGATGAGGCCGATGCCGGCCTCGTGCGCGGCCTCGACAAGCGAGCAGAACTCCTCCGGGCTGCCGAAGCGGCTCGTCGGCGCGAACAGCGACACCGGCTGGTAGCCCCAGGAGCCGTCGAAGGGATACTCGGTGATCGGCAGAAGCTCGATATGCGAGAAGCCCATGTCGCGCACGTAGGGAATCAGCTTCTCGGCGAGCTCGCGATAGGTGAGATAGCGGTTGCCCTCGGCGCGCATCCAGGAGCCGAGGTGGCACTCGTAAACCGAGATCGGCGCGTGGCGCGGGTCCTTCGCGGCCCGGCGCGTCAGCCACTCGTCGTTGCGCCAGGGAAAGGCCGGTGCGCCGTGCACGACCGAGGCGGTCGCCGGCGGGCGCTCGGCCGCGAAGGCGACGGGGTCGGCGCGCAGGTACAGCCCGCGGTCGGCGCCCTTGATCTCGAACTTGTAGCGCGTTCCCGGCCCGATCTGCGGAACGAACAGCTCCCAGACGCCGCCGGCGTGACGCAGCCGCATCGGATGGCGGCGCCCGTCCCAGTCGTTGAAGTCGCCGATGACGCTGACCCGGCGCGCGTTCGGGGCCCAGACGGCGAAGTTGAATCCCGCCACGCCACTGAGCGTCGCGGTCTGCGCGCCGAGCTTGCGGTACACCGCGTCGCCGCCGACGTCGCGCAACGCGGCGATGTCCTCGTCGGTGAGACAGCCGCCGAAGCGGTAGGCGTCCTCGCGCGTCACCGTCCGACCGCCGATCTCGAGCGACAGGCGGTAGTTCGGCCGCGACGTCGCCTCGAAGCTGGCGACGAAGAAGCCGGCGTCGTGCCGCTTCTCCATCGGGATCGTCGTGCCGGCGTCGAGCGTCACCGCGGCGGCGCTCGCCTCCGGCAGCATGGCGCGCACCTCCCAAACACCGGGCGCGACCTCATGTGGACCGAGGACCCCGAACGGGTCGCCGTGCTCGGCCGCGACGATCGCCGCGACGGCGCGTTCGCCGACGGTGCGGACGAGCTTCGCTTGCGCGGCCGGAGCTTTCGGGCCAAGGGCCGGCTTTCCCGGCTCGCGCCGGCGGGTCGCCTTCCAACCTTCCGCGCCGTCATTCGCCATCGGGCGCTCCTGCGCTCAGGATCGAGAGAACGCCGCGGATCGGCGTTTCGATCCAGTCCGGCCGGTTGTTCGCCTCGTAGTCGATCTCGTAGAGCGCCTTGGCGAGGAGATGCAGCCGCAACAGGCGCTCGCGCGTGGCGCCGTCTTCGACCCGCGCCGGGCTCCCCTCGGCGGCTTCCTCATAGGCGTGGAGGAAGGTGGTCTCGACGGCGCGCTGCCACGATGCCGCGGCGGCGGCAACGCGCGGCGCCGCCTCGCCGAAGCGCTGCGCCATCTCGCGCGCGACGGTCTCGCTCGCATAGGCGAAGGAGCGCAGCATGCCGGCGACGTCGCGGAGCGGCGAGGCCTTGGCGCGCCGCTCGTCGGCCGGCCGCGAAGGCTCGCCCTCGAAGTCGACGATCATGACGTCGCTGCCGACGATCAGCACCTGGCCGAGATGGTAGTCGCCGTGAATGCGCGTCTTGACGGCGCCGGCGGGCTCGCCGACGAGCGAATCGATGAGCGCCAGGACGGCCTCGCGCCGGGGCGTCAGCTCCTCGATCGCGGCGCGCGCGCCCGCCGTCGCGGCGGTCGCGAGACGCGACACCGCGGCGAAGGCCCGCTCGGCCCAGGCCCGCGCATCCTGCGCGACGGCGCGGACATCGGCGAGCGTCAGCGGCTCGACCGCGAAGGCTGGGTCATCGGTCGGCGTCGCGAAGGCGCGATGCAGCTCGGCGGTGCGCCGCCCGATCACCCGGGCATAGGGCAGGTAGGCACCGAACGCCTCCTCGACCCGCGGCGCTTCGCTCTCGGGCAAGAGCAGCAGCGTGTCAAGCTCGCGCTTGAGCGCCTCGAGGGTGAAGCGCCAGGCATCTCCCTGGTTGCGCACGAATTGCTGCAGAACCGCGAGCGCCGTCGGGGTGCCGTCGTTCGCGATATGCTCGGCAAAGCCGAGGAGCGCCGGCGTGTTCTGGAAGCCGGCCGTCTCGGTCAAAAAGCGCGCGACCTCGAGCTCCGGATGAATGCCGCTCTGGAGCCGGCGGTAGAGCTTCAGGATCATCCGAGAGCCGAAGGCGATCGAGGTGTTGCTTTGCTCGGCGCCGAGCCGGCGCACGTCGGCCGGATCGAGTTCCATATCCGGGTCGAGCTCGCGCGTCCCCTGGAAGCGGATGACGCCGTCGCCCGACGGTGCTTCGGCGCCGCGCTTCATCGCGTCGACGAGCGCGATCCCGAACTCGGGCGAGGATGCGGCGCCGTACATGAGGCCCATGGTCCGGCCGCGCCGCACCCGCGCGACGGCGTAGGGCATCAGTGCCTCGTCCTCGCGGCCCTCCTCGACGGCAAGCGGCACGAAATAGAGCTGCCGCTCGTCGCCGCGGAACTCCACCGCGACGCGCGGGAGCAGGAAGGCGTCCTGGCCGGCCCGGTTCTTGAGCGTCGCGACGTCAAGGACGCGGATTGCGGTGATCGCCTTCTCCTTGTCGCCGAACCAGCGCCGCCGCGCGATGAACTGCGGCGCGATCGTCTTCTCGAAGGCGGTGCGCTCGCGTCCCTTCAGCAGCGTGTCGAGCGCGCCGGTGAGGACGAGCGTGAACAGCTCGGGCGCCGGCGTCGGGCCGAAGCGTGCCTCCTCGGGAGCGGAGGCAAGCTCGAACCAGTAGAAGCCGTAGGCCGGCAGCGTCAGGAGATAGGGCAGTTCGCCGATCGGCGGGAAATAGGCGCCGCCGGTCATCTCATGCGGCACCCGACCCTTGAAGTCGGAAAGATCGAGCTGCACCGCCTGCGGCGCCCGCGAGACGTTCGCGACGCACAGGATGGTGTCGCCTTCATGCGCGCGCACATAGGCCAGGACCTTGCGGTTCGCGGGGTAGAGGAAACGCAAGCTGCCGCGTCCGAGCGCCTGGTGGGTGCGGCGGATCGCGATCATCCGGCGCATCCAGTTGAGGAGGCTCGCCGGGCTTCTGAGCTGCGCCTCGACGTTGACGGCGTCGAAGCCGTAGATCGAGTCCTGGATCGCGGGCAGGAACAGCCGCGCCGGGTCGGCGCGCGAGAAGCCGCCATTGCGGTCCGGCGACCACTGCATCGGCGTGCGCACCCCGTCGCGATCGCCGAGATAGATATTGTCGCCCATGCCGATCTCGTCGCCGTAATAGAGCACCGGCGTGCCCGGCATCGAGAACAGCAGCGAGTTCATGAGCTCGATCTTGCGCCGGTCGTTCTCGAGCAGGGGCGCGAGGCGGCGACGGATGCCGAGATTGATGCGTGCGCGCCGCTCGGCGGCGTAGAAGGACCAGAGATAGTCGCGCTCCTTGTCGGTCACCATCTCGAGCGTGAGCTCGTCGTGATTCCTGAGGAAGATCGCCCACTGGCAGCCCTCGGGGATCTCCGGCGTCTGGCGCATGATGTCGGTGATCGGATGCCGGTCCTCCTGCGCGATCGCCATGTACATGCGCGGCATGAGCGGGAAGTGGAACGCCATCTGGCATTCGTCGCCGTCGCCGAAATAAGGCGCCGTTTCCTCGGGCCATTGGTTCGCTTCGGCAAGCAGCATGCGGTCGGGGTAGCGGGTGTCGAGCGCGGCGCGGATTTGCTTGATGACGCCATGCGTCTCCGGAAGGTTCTCGCAGTTCGTGCCCTCGCGCTCGATGAGGTAGGGGATGGCGTCGAGCCGCAGGCCGTCGACGCCCATGTCGAGCCAATACGCCATGGTCTCGAGCACGGCCTCGAGCACGCGCGGATTGTCGAAGTTGAGATCGGGCTGGTGGGCGTAGAAACGGTGCCAGAAATAGGCCTGCGCGACCGGGTCCCAGGACCAGTTCGAAGCCTCCGTATCGAGGAAGATGATTCGGGTGTCCTGGTACTTCTTGTCGGTGTCCGACCAGACGTAGAACTCGCGCGCGGCGGAGCCCGGACGCGAGCGCCGCGCCTTCTGGAACCAGGGATGCTGGTCCGAGGTGTGGTTGATGACGAGCTCGGTCACGACCCTCAGGCCGCGCTCGTGCGCTGCCCGCACGAAGCGGCGGAAGTCGCGCATCGTGCCGTAGCCCGGATTGATGCCGCGGTAGTCGGCGATGTCGTAGCCGTCGTCCCGGAGCGGCGAGGGGTAGAATGGCATCACCCAGATCGCGGTGACGCCGAGGTCCTTGACGTAATCGAGCTTCTTCGTGACGCCTTCGAAATCGCCGACGCCGTCGTCGTTCGCATCGAAGAACGACTTGACGTGCAGCTGATAGAACAGCGCGTCGCGGTACCACTGCGTGTCGCTGCGGTCGATCATGAGCGTCAGCGGGACGGAGGGATGAGCCGCCAGATCGCGACCGGGCGCTCGCGCGGATCGAGCGCGATCCGATGCGTCTTGCCGTGGAGCGTGAATCCGCCGCCGTCGAGGAGGTCTTCGCATTCGATTGAAGCGTGGTCGGGGAGACCGAACTCCCACAGCGGCACCTCGTAGGTGCATTCCTGGCGGTTCTTCGGATCAAGGTTCACGAGGACGAGGACGCAATTGTCCTTCTCGCGGGTCAGCCGCGCATAGGACAGGATCTGGTCGTTCGAGGCGTTGAGGAAGATGGTGTTGCGGAAGTCCCAGAGCGCCGGGTTCGCGCGCCGGATGCGGTTGAGCTTGCGGATGTGCTCCTTGATGTTGCCGGGGCGGTCGAAGTCCCAGGCTTTGAGCTCGTATTTCTCAGAGTCGAGATATTCCTCCTTGCCGGGCATCGGCGTGCCCTCGGCGATCTCGAAGCCGTTGTACAGGCCCCAGACGCTCGACAGCGTCGCGGCGAGCGTGCCGCGCACGATGAAACCCGCCGGACCGCTGGTCTGGAGATAATACGGGTTGATGTCCGGCGTGTTGGCGAAGAAGTTCGGCCGGTAATACTCGCCCATCTCGCCCATCAGCTCGGTGACGTACGCGATGAGCTCCTGCTTCGTATTGCGCCAGGTGAAGTAGGTGTAGGACTGCTGGAAGCCGATCTTCGCGAGCTTCTTCATCACCTTCGGCCGGGTGAAGGCCTCGGCGAGGAAGATCACGT
>DAINQO010000155.1:0-7812 GCA_036742625.1 Microvirga sp. | reverse complement strand
ATCAGCTGCTCGCGCATGTTGAGCCGGCGGATGAAGTGGGTCGGCACGCCGATGTCGTTGAGGTGCTGGAAGACGTATTCGGAGATGCGGTTGTTGAGCACGCCCTTGCCGTCGATGACCTCGTGCTTCTTGGCGTTGAACGCGGTCGCGTCGTCCTTGAAATGCTGGATCAGCGTTCCCGGCTCCGGCCCCTCGTAGAGGACCTTCGCCTTGCCCTCGTAGATGCGACGGCGGCGGTTCATAGGGATGTACCGTGGTTTGAGGAAATCCATGGCTTGCCGTGGCTCCAAGGCAAAAGGCTAAGAATCCGCGGCAGGCGCGGGCGCGGACCGGGATGTGGTGACGAGCCGTCCGCCCGCAGGCGCGGACCCTAGCCGATCATGCTGCCGCGCACAACGCGGCGCCGGAAAGGACGCTCGGCCTGTCGAGATGGCGGTGGAAGGAGACGGATTCAAGGCGAACACCGCAGCAGACGACCGCCTGACCCGGGGGAGTAGCCGCGGCTCTCCGGCCTCGTTATATCCGGGCCAAGCTTTCCCGAGAGCCGAGAGAGGCCGATGACGACCTTCGACGACCGCAAGGACTCCTTCGAGAGGAAGTTCGCCCATGACGAGGAGCTGCGCTTCAAGGCGACGGCGCGCCGCAACAAGCTCCTCGGGCTGTGGGCGGCCGAGAAGCTCGGTCGGTCCGGCGCCGAGGCCGACGCCTACGCGAAGAGCGTGGTACTCGCCGATTTCCAGGAGGCTGGCGACGGCGACGTCACGCGCAAGGTCAAGTCCGATCTCGAGGCCGGCGGCGTCGCGATCACGGAAGGCGAGATCAAGTCGCGCATGGTCGAGCTCATGGAAAAGGCGATCGACGACGTGAAGGCGGGACGGTGAGGCGCCGCAGCCGCCCGGAACAACCACGCGCCTGAAGGGGGAATGCCAATGTCGTCGGTCACCGCGCTCGGCGAGCGCCTGAAGGAGAAGTCGCCGGTCATCACCGCCTGGTGCGGCATCCCGGAGCCGTGGATCGCGGCGCTCATGGCGCGCGAAGCCTACGACGCCGTCACCTGCGACATGCAGCACGGCACCTACGACCTCGCTGCCGTCGTGCGCGCGATCCCGCTCATCGCCGCCGCCGGCAAGCCGGCGCTGGCGCGCATCCCGGTCGGCGAGTTCCAGACCGCCTCGAAGCTCCTCGACGCCGGTGCGTCCGGCATCGTCGCGCCGATGATCAACACGGTCGAGGACGCCCGCCGCTTCGTCTCCTTCATGAAGTTCCCGCCGGTCGGCGAGCGCAGCTGGGGGCCGCTCGTCTCGATGGCGCTTTCGGGCCTGCAGCCGACCGACTACCTCGGCCAGGCGAACGGCTTCTCGATCGCGCTCGCCATGATCGAGACGCGCGAGGCGCTCGCCGATATCGACGCCATCCTGGCGGTGCCGGGCCTCGACGCGATCTTCATGGGACCCTCGGACATGTCGATCACGCTTTCGGGCGGAAAGGCGCTGAACGTCACCGGCGCCGAGGTCGAGAAGGCGCTCGATCACGCGCTCGCCCGGGCGAAGGCGGCCGGCAAGATCGCCGGCGCCTACGCGCCGACCGGCGAGCGCGCCGCCGAGTTCGCGAAGCGCGGCTTCTCCTTCATCGCGCTCGGCAGCGATACCACCTCGGTCCGCGCCGGCGCTCAGTCGGCGCTGAAAGCGGCGGGACGCTGACGTGGCGAATGGCGAATGGCGAGTAGCGAGTAGGTAGGGGGCGCACCGTTGCCGCGTAGCGCCAGCGTCAAGGGCAAGCAGCTTTCATTCGCCACTCGCCATTCGCCTACTTCGGATACGGCAGCCCGAACGCGCGCCTCAGGAACAGCCCGCCGTGGCGCAGGCCTTCGCCATCGATGCCGTGGCCGATGCCGGCCGACAGGTGCCATTCGCACGGCACGTCGGCCGCCGCGAGGGTCTCGCCGGAGATGAACAGCGCGTCGAGCGGGATGAGGTCGTCCTGGTCGCCATGGATCAGAAGGATCGGCGGCGTCGCGCGGACCGCAGCCTTCAGGCTGTCGGCGCCCTTGCCCTCCTCGAGCACGAGCATGCCCGAATAGCCGACGACCGCCGCGACCGGCTCACGCCGCCGCAGCGCAAGGTGCAGCGCCATCATGGTGCCCTGGCTGAAGCCGACGAGGGCGAGCTTCGAGGCCGGCAGGTTGTGGCTCGCAAGCTCCAGGTCGAGCCAGGCGTCGAGCCCGGGGCCGGCGTGGTTCACGCCGCGCCAGCGCTCGTGCGGATCGCTGAAGGTGAGGGCGAACCATTGCCGGCCCATCGGCTGGCCGGGGATGAGCTCGGGCGCGTTCGGGGCGACGAAGGCGGCGTCGGGCAGCCAGCGCTGCCATTGCCGGCCGATCTCGATCAGGTCGTTGCCGTCGGCGCCGTAGCCATGGAGGAACACGACAAGCTGCTTTGCCGTGCCGGAACGGGGTGGAAGGCGCGGGCCGGTGAGGGCTGCAGGCATCGGCCACCCTTGTCATCGCCGGCTCGTCGCGGCGAGCGCGGTCGGAGCATTGCACTCTCCGAACCGGGTGACCGGGTCAAGCCTTGTCGCGACGAGACAGGACGCGCTACGCCGGCGCGCCGTCGCGCGCCTTGGCGAGGCGGTAATACGCCCACAGCACCTTCGCGGCGACGCCGCGCCATGGCCGCCAGCCCTCCGCCAGCGCGATGAACTCCTTCACGCTGGGACGCGCCTCTAGGTCGTAGGCGACACGCGCCGCCTCCTGCAGGGCGAGATCGCCGGCCGGGAAGGCGTCGGGATGGCCAAGGCAGAACAGGAGATAGACGTCGGCCGTCCAGGGTCCGATGCCCTTGACCGCGGTGAGGAGCGCATGGGCCTCGTCGGCGGGCAGCGCGGCGAGGCTCGCGATCGGCAGCGAGCCGTCGTCGATCGCGGCGGCGATCGCCCGGAGCGTCCGGATCTTCGCGGCGGAGAGGCCGGGCGCGCGCAGCGCCGCATCGGAGGCGGCCGCAAGGGCGCCCGGCGCCATGCCGGGAAACCCCGCCGCGAGCCGGGCCCAGATTGCCGCGACGCTCGCCGTCGAGAGCTGCTGCGAGACGATGATGCGGGCCAGGCCCTCGAAGCCGGGCTCGCGCTTGCGCAGCGGCGGCTTCGCCCCCGCCGCAATGATGCGGCGCATGACGGGATCGCGCCGGGCGAGCACCCGCGCGCCCCTGTCGAGGACCGATTGCGAGGCGAGGATCGTGGTCACGGTGACAGGGCGCGCTTTCGTCGGCTAATCCGACCGTGGATGGCCGGCGAGCACCCGTGACGCAACCCGTTTTCCGCTTCGCGCCGAGCCCGAACGGCCGCCTCCATCTCGGGCACGCCTACTCGGCGCTGCTCAACGCGGAGCTTGCGGGTAGGTCCGGCGGGCGCTTCCTCGTGCGCATCGAGGACATCGACCCGACCCGCTGCCGGCCTGAGTTCGAGCAGGCGATCTATGACGACCTCGCCTGGCTCGGCCTCGCCTGGGAGGAACCGGTGCGGCGGCAATCGGAGCACATCGTCGAATACGCGGCTCGCCTCGACGAGTTCAAGTCGCGCGGCCTCGTCTTCCCGTGCTTCTGCTCGCGCAGGGCGATCGCCGCCGCGGTGTCGGCGCGCGAAGCGGAAACGGCCGCGCCATGGCGGCGCGATCCGGACGGGGCGCCGCTCTATCCGGGCATCTGCCGCGATCTCGGGGCAGCCGAGGCCGGCCGTCGCATCGCGGCGGGCGCCGCCCACGCCTGGCGCCTCGACATCGCCGCAGCGCTCGCGGCCGCATCGCCGCGGCTCGCCTACCGCCGCCTCGCGCCGGATGCAGCCGAGAGCGTCGTCGCGGCCCGGCCTGAGCGCTGGGGCGACACGGTGATGGCCCGCAAGGAGGTGCCGACGAGCTACCACCTCTCGGTCGTCCTCGACGACGCCGTGCAGGGCGTCACGCATGTGGTGCGCGGGCAGGACCTCGAGGCCGCGACCGATCTGCACGTGCTGTTGCAGGATCTCCTCCGCCTGCCGACGCCGCGCTACCGCCACCACCCGCTGATCCGCGACTCCGAAGGCGACAAGCTGTCGAAGAGCCTTCTGTCCGAATCGCTCGCGGAGCTGCGGGCGCGCGGCGTCTCGGCCGCCGAGGTGAGGCGCAGGCTCGGCTTCGAGGGTCACCCGACCCCGAGCACCTGAAGCCACAGCACGGTCGTGAACAGGGCAAGCGCCGTCGAGAGCGCGACCGCGCCCGAGACGATCGCGACGCCCTCGCGGTAGCGCTCGGCGAAGAGGTACGCGTTGATGCCGCACGGGCAGGCGGCGAACAGCACCGCGACGCCCGACCACGCGCGGGGCATGGTGAAGACTTGCGTCGCGAGGACGAGCACGATCAGCGGCTGCACGATCAGCTTCAGGGCGGTGATCAGCGCCGGCAGGCGCCAGCCCGCGCCCATGCCGTAACGGTGCAGCGCGATCCCCATCGCGACAAGCGAGCACGGCACCGCCGCGTTGGCGAGGAAATCGATGATCTGCCAGAGCGGCTCGGGCAGTGCCGCCGCCGTGAAGCGGCCGAGGAGACCGGCGAACAGCGCCAGGATCACCGGATGCAGAAGCAGGCGCTTGGCGATCCCGACGAGCGGCGCCCGGCGTCCTTCGACGAGCAGCGTGCCGGCGACCATGATGACCGGGAGGTGGATCGCGACGAGCAGGAACAGCGGCACCGCGCCCTCCTCGCCATAGGCTTTGAGGATCAGCGGGATGCCGACGAGGACGGTGTTCGCCTGCCCGGCGGCAAAACCCGCGACCACCGCCTCGGTGCGGCCGACGTGGAAGAATCGCCCGGCCGCGAGGCTCGCGAGCGCCCAGACGATGGCGACGGCGGCGAAGTAGGCGATCCAGTAGCCCCAGGGCTGCACCGCCGGCAGCTCCGCCCGGGCGAGCGTGCGAAAGATGAGGCACGGCACGGAGAGCGTGAAAACGAAGTCGGAAAGCCCCTCACCGGTCGCGTCGGAGACGAGCCCGAGCCGCCGCGCCGCATAGCCGAGCCCGATCAGGCCGAAAACCGGAAGGACGATCGCGAGCGAGGCCCACATCGGGCCTCAGCGGGCGTCGCCCTGGGCAAGCCGCGTCGAGGCGCCGGCCTTCTGCATCAGCCCGTCGGTCTGGTCGCGCTGACGCTTGAACTCGGCGAGCGCGCGCCCGTCGAGCTCCTTGCCGCGGGGCACGCGGATCTTCATCGGGTCGACGAAACGGCCGTTGACGATGATCTCGTAGTGCAGGTGCGGCCCGGTCGAGAGGCCGGTCGAGCCGACATAGCCGACGATCTGGCCCTGGCGCACCCGGGCGCCCGGCGCGACGCCGCGGGCGAAGCGGGACATGTGGTTGTAGGAGGTCACGTAGCCATTGGCATGCTGGACCTCGACCCGGCGGCCATAGCCTGAATCCCATTCGGCCTTGATCACCGAGCCGTTGCCGGCCGCCATGATCGGCGTGCCGATCCGGTTCGCCCAGTCGACCCCGGTGTGCATCTTCGAGTAGCCGAGAATCGGATGGCGCCGGTAGCCGAAGCCCGAGCGCAGCTCGCCTTCGGCGATCGGCTTGCGCATCAGGAACTTCCTCAGCGAGCGCCCGGCCTCGTCGAAGAACTCGACGCCGCCGTCGTCGCCCTGATAGCGATAGACCCGCCTGACCTCGCCGCCGACGGTCAGCGCCGCGTAGAGGAGCTCGGGGCGCTCGCCGGCGCCTTCCTCGTCCTGGGTGTAGAAGATCTCGAAATTGTCGCCGTTCGCGACCCGGCGCTGGAAATCGACATCGTAGCCGAAGATGCGCACCAGCTCCTCGACCGTCTGCCGCGGCAGCTCGTGCTTCAGCGCCGTCTCGTAGAGACTGTCATAGAGCCGGACGCCGCCCTCCTCGGCGTCGCTGTCCTCGCCGTCGGCGTTGGCCTGCGCCGTCTTCTTGGCCTGGCTTTCCTCGACCGGCGGCGTCACCGAGACGAAGGCGCTGCGGTCGTTCATCGCCGCGATCGCCTCGACGCCGCGCTCGCCGAACAGGATCACCCGCATGATCTGGCGCGGCTCGCCCGGGCGCAAGCCCGGCCCGACGAGGATGCGCATCCGCTGCCCCTCGACGAGCGCCGCCGTCTTCGGCCGGCCGCCGAACGCGTTGACGATGCCGCCGATCTGGGCCTCGGTGGCGCCGTTTGCCTTCAGCGCCGCCTCGAAGCCCTCGTTGCGCTTCAGGGCGACGTCGCGCTCCTCGAACAGGCTATCGGCGGCCCGCGGCTCGAGCTTCGGCAGCGTCGTCACGTTCTCCGGGATGACGCGCACCTCGATCGAGTTGAAGGGCGACTCGATCGGCTTGCCGAATCCGAGCGCGTCCGGCAGCGCATCCGGCTGGCGCAGCGTCCGCGACAGGAGGAGCTGGGCCGGCAGCGGCAGGGCCGGCCGGCGCCCGGCTTCGGCCGCGGTGCGGCGCTCCTCCTCGATCTGCGCCGCGACGTCCTCGTCGCTCAAGCCCGCGGGGCTCGGCTCGACCGTCGCCGCGGAAAGGTCGCGCTTGACGACCGAGACCTCCGCGTCCGCGACCTCGGGCGCCGCCTCGGCGATGACCTTCTCGTTGTTCTCCTCGGAGAACAGGCGCAGCGGATTGAAGGGCGGGATGTCGGTCGCGTAGAGCCCGCTTGTGAGCGACAGGTTCGTCGCGATGCGCACGAAGGGACGGACCTTGATCACCTCGCGGTCGCCGACCCGGATCGTCACCGGCGCCCGGAAGGCTTGCTTTGCGACCGCGACGACCTCCGAACGCACGAGCTTGTCGCCTTTTCGGGCCGCCGTGGCCTTGTCCTCGCCCGGACCCCGCGGCGCCTGGGCGGTCACGTGCTCGGGCAATTCCGCGAAGGTCGTCTCGCCCTGGAGCGCGACATAGATCGCGCCGCCGATGAGCGCCGCGCCGGTGAGCGCCGTGAGGACGCTCGCGCCGAGCCAGCGCAGGCTGACCCCGCGGCGATCGACGTCGCCGCCGCCGAAGCCGTCGAGCGCCGGCTCGTGGCCGGGATCGGTCCCGGATCGGCGATCCGCGGCAACGATCCCGGGCCGCTCAAAGCGGTCGGTGAGGCGTCCGACGTGGGTGTTCATGCCGTGGCGGATTTCTTCCCGGATGGCCGGCGGATCTCTTGCGGAACGGCGGGTGGGCGACGATCTTTCGAGCATGCCCGCAGACGCGGGCATAATCAACGCAACGGCACTGCTCCCTGTGGGCGAAGCCACGGGAAAAGCCCCTTGAAACGAGAGGCTTCGACCCCCATCTTGTCCGCAGTGAGGCGGTTCGGATCGAGGTCCCAGGCGGGGCCTTTTTCTTGGCCGTGTCGCCTTGAGCCGCCCGGAAGCGGACGGTTCAAAAAAGTTTAAGAGCGGTGTTGACACCCAAAACGGGTTCGGCCTATATACCGCTCATCGACGCCGCCGCTAACGCGTGACGGCGCCAAACGCTTCCTTTGCTTCGCCGGGCTTCATTGCCCGACCTCGGTCGGGTCAAGGTTCGTCGTCCATTGGAAGTCGCATCGTCAAGATGCTGCTCTTTGACAAGTGAAGAAAGAAAGAGAAACGTAGGCGGCGGAGTCCTTGCGGACTTCCGGTTCCTCGGAACCGGCGGTCGATCAAGACTTCGGCGGTACTACGTTTTGGAGCTCACATCGGCTCGCGGAAACGCAAGTCGAGTGTGCAGACTCCGTCAATAGACGTAGTGATCAGCCGAGATCAAAATCTCCAACTTGAGAGTTTGATCCTGGCTCAGAGCGAACGCTGGCGGCAGGCTTAA
>DAINQO010000154.1:0-7820 GCA_036742625.1 Microvirga sp. | reverse complement strand
GCATCGCGGGTCGACGCCGCCGAGCGGCTCGACGGCATCGCCCGGATCGCGCTCGAATGCATCGGCAAGAGCGACGCGCTCTACCACAACCTCGAGCACACGCTGCTCGTGACCCAGGTCGGGCGCGACATCCTGCGCGGCCGCACCCTGACCGAGCGCATCGAGCCCGAGGACTACAGCCATCTCGTCATCGCCTGCCTGCTGCACGACATCGGCTATGTCCGCGGCGTGCTCAAGGGCGACCGCGCCGACAGTTTCGTCGTCGGCCCGAACGGCGAGCGGGCGACGCTGCCCCGCGGATCGTCGGACGCGGCGCTGAGCCAGTACCATGTCGACCGCTCGAAACTCTTCGTCGCCGAGCGGCTCGGCCGCTCGCCGACGCTCGACAGCGCCCGCATCGCACGGGCGATCGAGTTCACGCGCTTCCCGATCTGCCCCGGCTACAGCGACGCGCCCGAGTTCGCCGAGGCGCGGCTTGTCCAGGCAGCCGACCTCATCGGGCAGCTCGGCGATCCGCTGTACCTGAAAAAGGCCACGGCGCTGTTCTACGAATTCGAGGAGGTCGGGCTGAACCGCCAGCTCGGCTATGCCTCGCCGGCCGACCTCGTCGAGCGCTATCCGGACTTCTACTGGACGAGCGTCTCGTCGCATCTCGGCGAGGCGACCGCCTACCTCAGCGTCACCGCGGCCGGGCGGCAATGGATCGCCAACCTTCAGAGCCACGTGTTCTGCGCCGAGCACGCCCACGCCCTGATGGGCCCGCAGCGCTGAATGCGCGTCACGCGTCCGCGAGCGGCTCGACCGCCGGCGCGTTGATCGCCGTGCCGTCCGGCGCGAAATGCGAGCCGTGGCAGGGGCACTCCCAGCACTTCTCGAACGCGTTCCACTGCACGATGCAGCCGGCATGCGTGCATGCGGCGGAGCGCTTGCAGGGCTTGCCGGATTCGTCGCGGTAGACGGCGAGCTTGCTCAGGCCCTGGCGCAGGATCGCGCCTTCGCCGAACGGGATCTCCTCGATCGAGCCGACCTCGCCCGGCGTCAATTTCGCGGCAAGCTTCGCGACGGCATCGACGTTCTCGGCGATGAACTCCTTGACGGCGCCGCGCACGGCGCGCTGCGGGTCGTGCGCCGGTCCGTAGGGCACCTCGCGCCCGAGGATCAGCCCGCCGATGATCAGGCTCGCGGCAACCGCGTTGGTGAGGCCCTGCCCGGAATCGCCCGTCGCCATGTAGATGTTTCGCCCGGTCGGACTGCGGCCGATGAGGGCCGCGTAGTCGACCGGCTCCATGACCTGTCCGGACCAGCGGTGCTCGACCTCGCCGAGGCCCGGGAACAGCGTCCGCGTCCAGCTCTCGAGGCGCGCCAGGCGCGCTTCCATGTCGTCGGCTTCGCCCGACTTGTGGTCCTCGCCGCCCGAGATCAGCCAGTCCGAGCCGTTCTCGCCCGGCTGCAGGCGGACGTAGTGGTAGGGGTCGAGGGTGTCCCAGAACAGCGCGTCCGCGACCGAGCCGCGCGGCACGCGGGCGGCGATCGCGTAGGTGCGGTAGGGCGCCTGCTTGTAGTGGACGTCGACCTCGTTGAAGGGCGAGTTCGTCGCCACGACGCAGGCGCCGACATGCACGCTTGCTCCCGCCTCGGTGCGCACGAGAACAGTGCCGTCCTCCTGCTCGGCGACATCGTTCACCGTCGTTCCGCCGTGCAGCCGCACGCCGTCCCGCTGGAGGCAGCGGATGAGCCCGTTCAGGTATTTGAGCGGATGGAACCGGCCCTGGTTCGGGAAGCGCAGCCCGCGCCCGCTGCGGAGGCCCGGGATCGGCGCCTCGTCGGCCCAGTCGACCGCGAGCCCGACCCGGCGCGCCGCCGCGTGCTCTTTGTCCAGGACCGCAGGGTCGGTCTCGGGCGCGGGGAACAGGTAGCCGTCGAGCCGGGCGAAATCGCAGTCGAGCCTCTCCGCGCGGACGATCGCCTCGATGCGGTCGACGGCGGCGGCCTGGGCGGCGCAGACCTCGCGTGCGGCGTCGATGCCGCGGGCTTCGATCAGGACGTGGTAATAGTCGTCGAGCTCGGAGGCGAGGTGGCCGGTGGTGCGCGCCGTCATGCCGCCGCCGACCGGACCGCGGTCGAGCACGATGACGCTGCGGCCGGCGCGCGCGAGCTCATAGGCGACCGACAGGCCGGCGATCCCGGCTCCGACGACGGCAACGTCCGCCGTCGCGTCGGCGGCCAGCGGCGGCGCATCGACTGTCGCGCTCTTGCCCCACAGCGACCGGCTTCGTTCCGAGCTCGCGTTCACGGCGCTCTCCCGCGCGTCTGTGAAGCCTCAACCGCCGAGCCGCCGGCCCCGTTCCGCCGCTCTCTGGCAACGGCGCCTCGCCGGCAGGCGCCGCCAGCCGACCATCGCGGCATCGCGACGCCCGGCAGCGTCCTTGACAGGCAGGCGCCCGCGCCGGTTATTGGCGGCATGCGTCTCCTTCTCGTTGCCGCGATCGTCCTGACGGCGGGCGCCGCCGCCGCCCAGACTGCGTCGAAGCCCTCTGCCGCGATGGCCGCGACGCCCGCTCCGGCCAAAGGCCGCGCCGCGGCGCCGGCGCCGGCGCTCACCCCGGCCCAGATCGCCGCCCGCGAGAAGGCGCTCGACGCCGAGGCCAAGAAGGCGCGGGAGGAGTCGGAGCGGCGGATGCAGGCCCGCGACCGCAAGCTCCAGGGGCTGATGAAGAGCATCTGCAAGGGCTGCTGATCCGGGCGCATGGCGACGCTCCCGGTCATGACCCGCGCCGAGGT
This sequence comes from Microvirga sp., assembly GCA_036742625.1. Taxonomy (GTDB): domain Bacteria; phylum Pseudomonadota; class Alphaproteobacteria; order Rhizobiales; family Beijerinckiaceae; genus JAJKJG01. The sequence goes on along the minus strand of DAINQO010000154.1, from coordinate 5,039 downwards.
CGAGGCCTTCCTCGAGCGCGACTTTCCGCAGATCCACCATGGCGGCCGCAGCTACCATGTCGAGGCGGTCGGCCCGCTCTCGGCCTGCGTGCGCCTCGCCTATCACGAGCGCCACCTGCGCCCGGGCGGCACGATCTCGGGCCCGGCCATGATGGCGCTTGCCGACCTGACCCTCTACGTCGCGATCCTCGCCAATATCGGTCCGGTCGGCCTCGCCGTGACGACGAACCTGTCGTTCAATTTCCTGCGCAAGCCCGGGCGGAGCGACCTTCTCTCCGAATGCCGCCTCCTGAAGCTCGGCAAGCGGCTCGCGGTCGGCGAGGTGGCGATCCGGAGCGACGGCGACGACGAGATCGTCTGCCACGCGACGGGCACGTATTCGATCCCGCAGGCCTAGTTTCCGCGCCCCGGCCGTTGCATCGAGGAGCGTGAAGGATACCTACTCGCGGGCAGGAGGCAGGCATGAAGCTCAAGGTCGTGGTTCACGAGGCGGAAGAAGGCGGGTTCTGGGCCGAGGTCCCGGCCATTCCAGGCTGCGCGACACAAGGCGAAACTTTCGAGGAATTGCTGCAGAACCTCTATGAAGCCGTCGAAGGCTGCCTCGCGGTGGACATCGAAGAGCCAACGCCGGGTGGAAAGGAGCGGATCCTGGAAATCGCGGTATGAGAGCGCTGTCCGGGCGCGAACTCGCGCGACTCGTGGGAGAGAAAGGATGGCGCCTGCTAAGGGTCAACGGCAGCCACCATATCTACGGCAAGCCCGGCAGCGTGGTTCGGCTTTCGTTCCGATCCACGGCAACCGCCCGCTCAAGCGGGGCCTGCTTCGCCACCTCCTGAAGCTCGCCGGCATAGGCGAGGTTACGACTGCCGGATAGGGAAGCGGCCCCGGCGCCGGCTCAAGGCCTGCGGATGGTGACGAGATAGTAGGTCCGCACCCCCTCGCCATAGCCGCGCTCGGACCAGGGCTCCTCGCCGCGGGCGTACATCGGCGCCTTCGCGAGGTGCTCGCGGTCGAGGCCGACGACGTAGGCGCCTTCTTCCTCGTTGTAGTTCAGCACCTCCCAGGGAATCGGATGGTACTCCTCGCCGATGCCGAGGAAGCCGCCGAAGGACATCACCGCATAGGCCACCCGTCCCGAGAGCTTGTCGATCATCAGGCGCTCGATCGTGCCGATCTTGACGCCGTTGCGGTCGAGCACCGCGGTGCCCTCGACCCGGTCGGAGGCGATCAGGTGATGCTTGGAATCGAGCTCTCCGAGCGGCTTCTGGTGAGCCTCGGTCTTCATCGTCGCCATGGCCGGCTCCTTTCGTCGCGGACGGCGGAATAACCGGGCAGCCGCCAAGGCGTTCCCGGACGAACTCCCGGCTTCCTCCCGGGTTGATCTCAGGTTCCCCCCGCAGGCGAGAGATCGCGATGTCCGTCTACCGCCGCGCGATCTCCTATTTCACGCCCGATTGGCCGTGGATCGCGCTGCTCGTCGGCCTCATCGGGGTGTCCGTCGCGGTAGGCCTCCTCGAGGCATGGCCGCTCGCGGTCCTCATCGACAGCGTGCTGACGGCGGAGCCGAAAGGCGACTGGGTGCACCGGTTCTTCCTGTCGCTGGTGCCGGACGGCAAGGTCGGCCAGGTGATCGGCCTCGTCCTCATCGGCATGGTGCTGCACCTCGTCGGCTATCTCGCCTGGATGGCCCGCATGATGATCAACTACCACCTGAACTATCGCGGCACGACGCGGGTCCGCTACGACCTCTTCGGCAAGCTGCAGGCGCTCGGGCTGACCTATCACCGCGGCCGCCCGCAAGGCGACGCGATCTACCGCCTGACCACCGACGCGTTCGGCCCGTGGGGCGTCATGGACGTGACGATCGGCACGGCGGTAGCTGCCGTGACGCTCACCGTCATGACCGCCATCCTGTTGTCGCGGAACGTGTCGCTGACGCTCGCGGCGTTCACGGTGGCGCCGTTCATGATCTGGAGCAACTGGCGCTTCGGCCTGACGATCCACCACCGCGCGCTCGAATCGAAGCAGATCGACGCCGACCTCACGGCGTACATCCAGCAGGCGATGGCGCGGGTGCCGCTGGCGCAGGCCTTCCGTCGCGAGGGCTATGAGTTCCGTCGCTTCCGCGGCGCCGTCGGGCGCAGCGTGCGGGCGCTCTTGCGGCTCAACTGGCAGGAGCAGCTCTATCCGCTGGCGCGCGACTCGATCCTGACCGTCGGCGGCGCCATCATCCTCGGCTACGGCGGCTATCTCGTCTATCGCGACCAGTTCCTCGCGCCGGTCGCCGACGGCATGACCGTCGGCGTTCTGATCATCTTCATGGACTACGTCCGCAAGCTCTGGGAGCCGCTGAAGTGGCTGACCGAGTTCGTCGCCAAGGTGCGGATCTTCGAGGCCGCGGCGCGGCGCGTGTTTCGGGTGCTCGATGCCCCAGAGCCGATCGTCGAGGCGGCGGGCGCGATCAGCTTGCCGGTCCGGCCGCGGATGCTTGCGCTCGACGATGTCGGCTTCGGCTATCGCGACGGGCAGGTCGTGCTCGACGGTCTTTCGGCCGAGATCCGGCCGGGCGAGTTCGTCGCCTTCATCGGCCCAAGCGGCACCGGCAAGAGCACGCTTCTGGCGCTCATGCTGCGCTTCTACGACCCGACCGCGGGCGCGTTGCGCCTCGACGGCGTCGACTTCCGCGACGCTCGTCTCGCCGACGTCCGCGCCCACATGGCGCTCGTCGGGCAGGACAGCATCATCCTGCCGGCGACAATCCGCGAGAACATCGGCTATGGCCGGCCGGGTGCGAGCCGGGCCGAGATCGCCGAGGCGGCGCGGCTCGCAGGCGCCGCGGCGTTCATCGAGGATCTGCCGGAAGGCTTCGAGACCGTGTTGGCGGAGGGCGGGCAGAACCTCTCCGGCGGCCAGCGCCAGCGCATCGCCATCGCCCGCGCTCTCCTGAGCCGGGCGCCGTTCCTGATCCTCGACGAGCCGACCAGCGCCCTCGACCCCGAGCATGAGCGGCATCTCGTCGAGACGCTCTTCGCGCTCCGCGGTCGCCGCACGATCGTTCTTGTCACGCACCGGCTCGAATCGGTGGTCCCGTGCGACCGCATCTTCGTGATGGCGGCCGGGCGCATCGTCGAGGCCGGCACCCACCGCCGCCTGCTCGCGCGGGGCGGCGTCTATGCGCGGATGTGGGGAAGGGCGGCGGCGGCGGAATGAAGACCGCTGCATTAACGCTCGGCGGCTTTTGGCCTATGTCTAAGCATATGCCTTCTCCCGAAACAGCCACCGCCCGACGAGTCAAGCTCTTCAAGTACGGCCGGAACCAGGCCGTACGGATTCCGCGCGAGTTCGAGTTGCCGGGCCCGGATGCGATCATGCGCAAAGAGGGGGAGCGCCTGGTGATCGAGCCGGTGCCAAGGAAATCGCTTCTGGAGCTGCTGGCGACCTTGGAGCCGCTCGACGAGGAGTTCCCGGAGATCGAGGATCCGCCGCCGGAGCCATTCGACCTGTAGGATGCGCTTTTTTCTCGACGCCAACATCGTGTCCGAACTCATGCGGCATCCGCGAGGGGGGGTGGCTCAACGCGTCGCCAAGGTCGGTCAGCAGCGCGTTTGTACGAGCATCATCGTGGCGGCGGAGTTGCGGTACGGCGCGAGCAAGAAGGGTTCGCCAGCGCTTTCACGTCTGCTCGAGACGGTGCTCGAAGCTCTGGACGTGGTCGCGCTCGAGCCGCCGGTCGACGCGGTGTACGGCGAATTGCGCGCCAGCCTGGAAAGAATCGGCCGGCCCATGGGTGCGAACGACCTCTTCATCGCAGCTCACGCCCTCGCGCTCGGCGCCACCCTCGTAACGGCCAACGAGCGCGAATTCCGCAGGGTGGAACGGTTATTCGTCGAAAACTGGCTCTCCGATCGTGATGCGGTACTATAATACCGTAGCACCTAAGCGCCGGGAAAACCACGGATTCTCACTCGCGAGCAAAATACATTTTGATTGACACCCCCACCTTTCGCTCCTATATCCCGCTCATCGCCGCCGCGGCTTTCGCGGCGGTTTGTCGTTTCATCCGGGCTGACACGCCCGCTCACGGGACCAGCGCGATGAAAACCACTTCGCTGAAACCCGCCGACGTCGACAAGAAGTGGGTCGTGATCGATGCGAAGGGCCTCGTCGTCGGCCGGCTCGCCTCGGTCGTGGCGATGCGGCTGCGCGGCAAGCACAAGCCGGCCTACACCCCCCATGTCGACTGCGGCGACAACGTCATCGTCATCAACGCCGATCAGGTGGTCTTTACCGGCCGCAAGCGCGAGCAGAAGGTCTACCACCACCACACCGGCTATCCGGGCGGCATCAAGGAGCGCTCGGCGAAGTCGATCCTCGAGGGCCGCTTCCCCGAGCGCATCGTCGAGAAGGCGGTCGAGCGCATGCTGCCGCGCGGGCCGCTGTTCCGGCAGATCCTCGGCAATCTCCGCGTCTACAAGGGCGCCGAGCACCCGCACACGGCCCAGCAGCCGGAAGCCCTCGACGTCGGCGCCCTCAACCGCAAGAATGTGAGCCTCTAAGCCATGGCGACCCTCCAGTCTCTCGCCGATCTCGGCCAGGAAGCGGCGCCGGCCGCTCCCGAAGCGCCGAAATACGAAAAGAAGATCGACGCCCAGGGGCGCGCCTACGCGACCGGCAAGCGCAAGGACGCGGTCGCCCGCGTCTGGATCAAGCCCGGCCCGGGCCAGATCACCGTCAACGAGCGCCCGGTCGAGCAGTACTTCGCCCGGCCGGTGCTGCGCATGATCCTGCAGCAGCCGCTGCACATCGCGAACCGCCATGGCCAGTTCGACATCGTCGTCACGGTCGCCGGCGGCGGCCTTTCGGGCCAGGCCGGCGCGGTCCGCCACGGCCTTGCCAAGGCGCTCACCCATTTCGAGCCGGAGCTGCGCCCGGCGCTCAAGAAGGAAGGCTTCCTGACCCGCGACCCGCGCGTCGTCGAGCGCAAGAAGTACGGCAAGAAGAAAGCCCGCCGCAGCTTCCAGTTCTCGAAGCGGTAGGCG
>DAINQO010000153.1:0-7839 GCA_036742625.1 Microvirga sp. | reverse complement strand
GGGGCAGGATGGCGCGGGGGACCTCTCTCACGACGATCGGCGAGGCGGAGTACGAGGCGATCGAGGCGGCGGTGATGGAAACGGCGCGCGGGCGCTGGTTCCTCGCCGAGTTCGCCCGCCGCAACCGCACCGCCGACACGCAGGTGCTGCTCGACGCGATCGGGCGGCTCGAGCAGGCGGTCGTCGCCGAGCGCAGCGCCCAGGACCTCGACCGCCTCCGCTTCGATCTCATGGAGATGGCGAAGGCGATCGCCATGACGAAGGCGGAGATCGCCGCGATCCGTCCCCACGACCACCCCCACAGCCACCTCGTGGTGGCCTCCGAGGCGCTGGACGCGATCAGCCGCGCCACCGAGCGCGCGACGTCGGACATCCTCGGCTCGGCCGAGCACATCCAGGAGGCGGCGTGGACGCTGCGCGAGGATGGCGCCAACGCGGCGCTGTGCGACGAGCTCGACCGCCGCGCGACCGAGATCTACACCGCCTGCTCGTTCCAGGACCTCACCGCCCAGCGCATCGCCAAGATCGTCCAGACGCTGCGCTACCTCGAGGGCCGCATCAACGCGATGATCGACATCTGGGGCTCGGCCGGAGTGCCGCCGGGCGCGAACCCGGTCCGACCGCCGCCGGACCTGCAAGGCGCCGGCGAGCATCCGGCCGATCTGTCGCAGAACGACGTCGACATCGTCATCGTCAACGACGGTTTTGCCAGCGGCCCGGGCCTGCCGGACGAGCGGCGCTTCGCGTTGAGCCGGGCGTCTCTCGATGCCTCGCCGGCCGCGGCCGAGGAGCTCGCTTTCGTCGAGGCGGGCCCAGGGCTTTCGCCGCCTGACGCCGTCGTCCCGAACGAGCGACCGGCGCTGCGGCTCGACGCCTTTGCCGAGATCGACGCGCTCGATCCGCGCGAGAAGCTGAAGCGGTTCACCTGAGCTCGCCGCGGCGGGCCCGTTCTCCGGTTCAGCCGCCGGGCTTGCCGCCGTCGCGGAACTTGCGGACGGCGCGGCCAAGGTCGCGGCCGAGGCTCTCCCAGTCCTGCGGCGATGCCTTCGGCTTTGCCGGCTCGTTCGGATCGCGCGGCAAGCCCGCCGCACGGACCCATTTCACGGCCGTCACGAGGAAACGCATGTACGGGCTCATGTGCGTCGTCGCCGATCCATCATCAGGGTGTGCGGGAGAATAGCACGCTGGCGGTCCTCAAGTCCCGTGCGCGACACCGGTCGCCCGCTTCGCCAGATCGAGCGCCTCGGCCAGAGCCGCCTCGTCGCCGATGTGGTTCGCGAGGATGAGCACGAGCCGCGTGTTCAGCGCCGCGCTTTCCTCGTCCGAGAGCCCGCGATGGGTGTCGATCAGCATCCGGTAGGCCCGGTCCGGGTCGGCGAGGCGGGACTCGGTCTCAAGCTCGGGCATCGCTCGCTCCGTCATCGGCACGGCCGCTGAAGCGGCGCACCGCCGCCGCGATCGCGTCGGCGTCGAACGCCCGCCAGCGCGCGGCGAGGTGCTGGTCGGGGCGGACGAGATAGCTGGCGCCGGGGGTGGCATCGTAACGGCGCGCGAAGTGGCCGTCGCGATCGAGGAGATCCTCGCCGATGACGAGCCGCTTGAGGCCGGGGAGGGGACGCGGCGCCGCCCCGTTTCCCGCACAAAGCACGCTCGCCTCGCCGCCGACCGCGTCGAGGAGCCACACCGGCTTTCCGGCGCGGTCGAGGAGCGGCGCGTCGGGCAGCGGCGCTCCGAGCCGCGCGCTGCCGGCCCATGGCTCGCGGTCAGGCGTCGAGAGCGGCGTCTCATAGACGCTCGCGACGGACAGGCGGCCGGAATTGACCATGCGCTTGGCAAAGCCCGTCTCGCCGGCGAGCGCCAGCGTGGCGTCGCGAAAGCGCAGCTCCTGGGCCGAGCGCGGGGCGATGAAATCGGTCGAGCGCGTCGAGTGGCCGACGTTCTCGTCGGCGGCAGCCGACCGCTCCAGGTCGTAGCTGTCGATCAGGCTTGCCGGGGCGTCGCCCGAGAGCACGAGGGCAAGCTTCCAGGCGAGGTTCTCGGCGTCTTGGATGCCGGAATTGCCGCCGCGCGCGCCGAACGGCGAGACCTGATGGGCGGCATCGCCGACGAAGACGACGCGGCCGTGCACGAAGCGCTTAAGCCGGCGGCATTGGAAGGTGTAGACCGAGACCCATTCGAGCGAGAACTTCGTGTCGGCGCCGAGCATCTGGCGCAGGCGCGGAACGACGCGCTCGGGCTTCTGCTCCGCGATCGGATCCGCGTCCGGGCCGAGCTGAAGGTCGATGCGCCAGATATCGTCCGGCTGCTTGTGCAGGAGCGCCGAACGGCCGTCGTGGAAGGGCGGGTCGAACCAGAACCAGCGCTCGGGCGGAAACGCGCCTGCCATCCTGACGTCGGCGATGAGGAAGCGGTCCTCGAAAGCCTCTCCCAAGAACGCGAGGCCGAGGAGCCGGCGCAACGTCGAGCGCGCGCCGTCGGCGGCGATCACCCAATCGGCGTCGAGCCGATAGGGTCCGTCCGGCGTGTCGATCGTGAGCCTTGCGCCGTCGTTGCGAGGCTCGATGCCGGTCACCTTGTTGCGCCAGCGGATGTCGATCGCGCCGAGCTCGGCGGCGCGCTCGCACAGGAACTGCTCGAGGTAATACTGCTGCAGGTTGATGAAGGCGGGCATCTTGTGCCCGTCCTCCGGCAGGAGGTCGAACCGATAGAGGAGCGCGTCGCGCTGGAAGACCTTGCCGACCTTCCAGGTGACGCCCTTCTCCAGGCATTTGTCGGCGACGCCGAGCCGGTCGAGGATCTCCAGCGTGCGCTTGGCGTAGCAGATGCCGCGCGAGCCCTCGCCGATGCGGTCGGCGTCGTCGAGAAGCACCACCGGCACGCCGCGCTGCGCGAGATCGATCGCGGCGCAGAGCCCGACCGGGCCGGCGCCGACGACGACGACAGGGTGGTGCGCGTCGCGCCGGTCCTGGTCGGGCGAGCGGCGATAAGGGAATTGGCGGAAAGCGTGGCGCTCGTTCATGCAAATCCGTCTCGTCATTGGCCCCCAGGGGCGGCACCGCGGCGGCGCGGAAGGCGGGGCGGAGCGGCATGCGGCGAAAGCCTCGACTTCGCTACGTCTCGCCATTGCCGCCATTTAGCCAGAATTAACCAACTAGTTGCCCAATCAAAGCGGGTGGACGCCGGTTCTGTCGGTACGGCGCCTAGCTCACGGGTGGGGGTATGTTCGAAAGCGAGCGGAGTGACGGCCGGGCGGAGCTCGTCCGCGATGTGCCTTCGAGCGGGATCCGCATCGGACGCACCGGCTTGCCGTCGGGCGGCGGCGCCCGCCAGCGTCGCCGGCAGGATCGCGGCCCGCTCGTGCGAACGGCTTCTTTCGCCGCGCTCCTGAGCTTCGCGGCGGTATTCGGGCTTTGGCGCTGGGAAGGCGCCCCTCCGGTCGGCGGCAGCCGTGCCGAGGCGCAAGCGCCGAAAGCCCAGGAAGTCGCGGTCGCCCTGGCCGGAAGCTCCGATCGGCTGCTCGATCCGACACCGCTGTCAGGGGCCGGCGCGCCGAAGTTCGGGCCGGCCGTCACGGAGGAATCGAGCTTCCGGTTGGCCTTCGTCCGGCCCGCCGCGAGAGCCGAGGCGAGCGGCCTCGCGGCTCAGGCGCCCGCTCAGCCCGCGGCACCGCCAACTGCGGATACCATTCGGATCGCGGCGTCGCCGCCGTTGCCCATGCCGCGGCCGGCCGAGCTGTCGCGTCCGGAAGCTCCGGAGTCGTCGCGCATGGCGGCCGGACAGGGCTCTCGCCGAGCCAGGACGGCGGCTCTGGCGCCGGCCCCGGCCGACACCCGATCCTTCTTCGACAAGCTGTTCGGCGTCCAATCGACGCCGACGCCGGGGCCGGTTCTCGCCTACGCCGCCCCCGAGAGCAGTCCCCGCGAGTTCGCGCCGGGCGTGAAGCTCAGCCCGGCCCCGACCGCGGCGGAGCCCGGGACGGCGCTCTACGACATCAGCGCACGAGTGGTCTACATGCCGAATGGCGAGCGGCTGGAGGCGCATTCCGGTCTCGGCGAGAAGATGGACGACCCCCGTTACGTGCATGTTCGGATGCACGGCGCGACGCCCCCCGGCACCTACGACCTCACCGAGCGTGAGAAGCCCTTCCACGGCGTGCGCGCCATTCGCCTGAACCCGGTCGGCGGCAGCGCCGCCGTCCATGGCCGCGCCGGCCTCCTTGCCCACACCTACATGCTGGGGCCGAACGGACAGTCGAACGGCTGCGTCTCGTTCCGCCAGTACGACAAGTTCCTCCAGGCCTATCTCAGAGGCGAGGTGAAACGTCTCGTCGTCGTGGCCGGACGCGGGCAGGACGGTCCGTTCGGCATCTTCAACAGCCGTGTCGGCGGCGCCGAGCCTCGCGACCGCAACGGCTGAGCGGCAGGGTCGCCGCGACGGCGCGCACCCCCATTCGTCATTCCCGCAGCGCCGCCCACATCTCGCGGTCGCGCTCGGCCGTCCAGATCGCCGGGTGGTCGATGCCGGAGGCCTCATCGTAGGCGCGCGAGACGTTGAACGGCAGGCAGTGCTCGTAGATCGCGAAGCTCGCGAATTTCGGGTCCATGGCCTCCCGCACCGCCGCGTAGGTCTCCTTCAGCGAGCGGCCGCGGGCGACGGCGAGCTCGGCCGTGCCGTAGAGCGTGTTGACGAAGTCGCGGGTCATGGCGATCGCCTCGCGCACCGTCGCCCGGCCCTCGAGCGCGTCGCCGCGGCCGGGCACGAGGGCCTTCGGGTCGAAGTCGCGGATCGCTTCGAGGGTCAGGGGCCATTCGCGCAGATGCGCGTCGCCGCAGTAGCAGGCCGAGCGGTACTCGACGAGGTCGCCCGAGAACATCACCTCGGCCTCCGGCACGAAGGCGACGATGTCGCCCGCCGTGTGGCCGGCGCCGAGATGGAGGAGCTTGACCTCGCGGCGCCCGAGAAAGACCGACATCGCGCCATCGAAGGTGAGCGTCGGCCAGGTCAGGCCCGGAATCGACGCGGCGTCGCGGAACAGGCGCGGGAAGCGGCCATACTCCGAATCCCAATCCTCTTGCCCGCGCTCGGCGATGAGCCGGTAGGTCGCGTCCGAGGCGACGATGCCTTGCGCGCCATACGCCGAGGCGCCGAGCACCCGCACGGCGTGATAATGCGACAGCACGACGTAGCGGATCGGCTTGTCGGTGACCTCGGCGACGCGGGCGATCACGTCCTTCGCCATCGCCGGCGTCGCCTGGGCGTCGACGACCATGCAGCCATCGTCGCCGACGATGATGCCGGAGTTCGGATCTCCTTGCGCCGTATAGGCGTAGAGCCCGGCGCCGATCTTAGCGAAGGTGACGGTCTTCTCGACGAGGTCGCCGGTCGAGGCGAAGGCCGGTTCAGCCATGGTCGTCGTCGCTCCCGATGAATTCGAGCCGGTTGCCGAGGGGGTCGGCGGTAAAGAAGCGCCGCACGCCCGGGATGGCGTCGTCCCAGAGCGGCGGGTGACCGGCAGCCTGAAGCCGCGCCGCGAGCCCGTCGATGTTGGCGACGACGATTCCCGGATGCGCCTTGCGGGCCGGCCGGAACTCCGCCTCGACGCCGAGATGGATCTCGACCGCGCCGCTGCGGATCCAGATGCCGCCGCGTTTCGCGAGCTCGGGAGGCTTTTGCAGCTCCGTCATGCCGAGCACGCCGACATAGAAGCCGCGGCACGCCGCCTCGGCGCCGGCCGGGATCGCGATCTGCACGTGATCGAGGCGGAGCATGGCGGAGCCGTCACCGCTCATGGCGCACCACCAGCTGCTCGATCGCGCCGAAGATCGAGCGGCCCGATTCGTCCTTCATCTCGATCCGGACCGTGTTGCCGAAGTGCAGGAACTCGGTCTTCGGCTTGCCGTCGCGGATGGTCTCGACGGTGCGCATCTCGGCGACGCAGGCATAGCCGCGGCCGCCCTCGGCGATCGGGCGTCCCGGCCCGCCGTCCGGGTCCTTGTTCGACACCGTGCCGGAGCCGATGATCGTGCCGGCGGCGAGCGGCCGCGTCTTTGCCGCGTGGCAGATCAGGGCCGGGAAGTCGAAGGTCATGTCGTCGCCGGCGTTCGGGCAGCCGAAGGGCTTGCCGTTCACGGCGCAGGAGAGCGGCAGCGAGAGCTTGGCGCCGTCCCAGGCGCCGCCGAGCTCGTCCGGTGTCACCGCGACCGGCGAGAAGGCCGATGACGGCTTGCCCTGGAAGAAGCCGAAGCCCTTGCCGAGCTCGTGCGGGATGAGGTTGCGCAGCGACACGTCGTTGACGATCATCACCAGCCTGATTGCCGCCGCCGCCTCCTCTCGCGACGCCGCCATGGCGACGTCGCTGAGGATCACCGCGACCTCGCCCTCGAAGTCGATGCCCCAGGCTTCTGTCGTCATCGCGATCGCTTCGCGCGGACCGAGGAACGAGTCGGAGCCGCCCTGGTACATCAGCGGATCGGTCCAGAACGACGCCGGCATCTCGGCGCCCCGGGCCCGGCGGACGAGCTCGACGTGGTTCACATAGGCCGAGCCGTCGGCCCATTGATAGGCGCGGGGCAGCGGCGAGGCGCAATCGTGCTCGTGGAAGCGGAACGAGGGCACCGAGCCGATCTCGAGCTCGCGCGCGAGATCGGCGAGGCGCGGGCCGTGGCGCTCCCAGTCGTCGAGGGCCGCCTGCAGCGTCGGCGCGACGATGAAGGCGTCGGTCGCCCGCGTCAGGTCCCTGGAGACGACGACGAGCCGGCCGTCGCGGCCGTGCCTGAGGCTTGCGAGTTTCATGACCCTCTCATGACGTTGCACGCATCTTTCGGACCTGATTAGTAGCAGCCATACGAGAAAATCGGGGAGACGCCCAAATGACGACGCCCAGCACGACGACGCCGGACCCGAAGCGGCGCGGCTTTCTGAAAGGCGCGGTGGTCGCCGCGGCGGCGGGCGCAGTCGCCTCGCCGGCGGTCGCGCAATCCGCGCCCGACGTGCGCTGGCGGCTGACCTCGAGCTTCCCGCGCCAGCTCGACACCATCTTCGGCACCGCCCAGACCCTCGCCCGCTACATCGCCGAGGCGACCGACAACAAGTTCCAGATCCAGACCTTCCCGGCGGGCGAGCTCGTCGGCGGCCTCCAGGCCATGAATGCGGTGCAGAGCGGCGCCATCGAGTGCTGCCAGACCCCGGTCTATTTCTACATCGGCAAGGAGCCGGCCTTCGGCATCGGCACCGGCCTGCCCTTCAGTCTCAACGCCCGTCAGCAGCATTCCTGGTGGCATTTCGGCGGTGGCAAGGAGATTTTTGAGAGCATCTTCGCCCGCTTCAACTGCGTCGGCCACGTTGTCGGCCAGTCGGGCTGCCAGATGGGCGGCTTCTTCCGCAAGGAGCTCCAGAGCGTCGACGATCTGCGCGGCCTGAAGTTCCGCATCGGCGGGCTCGGCGGCCAGGTGCTGGCGAAGCTCGGCGTCATTCCGCAGCAGATCGCCGCCGGCGACGTCTACCCGGCGCTCGAGCGCGGCACCATCGACGCCGCCGAGTTCGTCGGCCCCTACGACGACGAGAAGCTCGGGCTCTCCAAGGTCGCGAAATTCTACTACGCGCCCGGCTGGTGGGAGGGCGGCGCGATGCTCCACCTCCTCGTCAACCAGGGCAAATGGGCCGAGCTGCCGAAGAGCTACCAGGCGATCGCCATGCAGGCCTGCGAGGCGGCGAACAACTGGATGCTGGCGAAATACGATGCCGTGAACGCCCAGGCGCTGCGCCGCATGGTCGGCTCGGGCACCGAGCTGCGCCTGTTCCCGCAAGCCATCATGGAGGCGTCGCTCAAGGCCGCGAACG
>DAINQO010000152.1:0-7900 GCA_036742625.1 Microvirga sp. | reverse complement strand
GTCCCGAACGCCTTGGCGTAGTTCGCCTTGATCTCCTCGACCTTGTCGACGACCGCCGCCGCATCGTCCTTGAACAGCTTGATCTCCCGCAAGGGCTTGCGGCCGGCGGGCTCTTTCGTCGCCGGGTGGAGCGAGCGCAGGCCGCCGGCGTCGATCAGGAGCTGCTGGGTCTCGGCCGTATACAGGAAGCTCTGCAGGAGCCGCGCCGCGTTCGGATGCGGGGCTTTCGCCAGGACGGCCGACGGCGAGGCGATGAACGGCGTGCCCTCGCTCGGATAGACGATCTCGATCGGGCTGCCGTTCTCCTTGAGCGTGAACAGGTTGTACTCGTTGCCGTCGGCCATGATCGGCCGCTCGCCGATGGCGAGCTTCTTCGGCGGCTCGGTCGACGACTGCACCTGCATGATCCGCTGCTTGCCGAGCTTGCCGAGATAATCCCAGCCGAGCTCGCGCGCGATCTGCGCCGTCGCGGTCAGGATCGTGCCGCTGTAGCCCGGATGCGCCTTGACGATGAGGCCGCGCCATTTCGGCTCGAGGAGATCGGCGAAGCTCTTCGGGGCGTCGCCGGGCTTCACGTATTTGGTGTTGTAGGCGATGGGCGAGAGCGTCGCGCGCCAAGTCGCGTAGAGCCCGTCCGGGTCGGCGTTCTCGCCGTAATGCTTCGCCACGTCCTCCGGCACGTAAGGCGCAAGCCAGCCCTGGCGCTTCCACAACAGGTAATGGGCGGCGTCGGAGGTGTTGATGACGTCCGCGTTGGCGATGTTGCTGCCGTATTCCTGGCCGATGCGCTGGAACAGGCGCTCGGAGCCCGAGCGCTCGACCTGGATGTCAATGCCGGGATATTTCTGACGGAAGCTCGCCCCGACCTTCTCGGCGACCTCGACGTCGACCGCGGTGTAGAAGACGACCTTGCCCTCTTTCTTGGCCGCCTCGACGAGCGCCGGCGTGACGGCGGTGGGCTCGGGAAGCGCCGCCGCCGGCCGCCAGCCGGCAACGAGCCCAAGGGCGCCAAACCCGAGTGCCAACAATCCACGCTCGAAGCTCTGACGGTATCTCATCGGCTTTCCTCTCGGTGTCCTAGCTTGCGAGGGCCCGGCAGTGCTCGGGCGGCAGATAGACGTAGATCGGTGCGCCGGCGGCGAGGTCGAGCGCCATCGGCGCCGTCGCCCGGAGCTGCAGCCCGCCGGGCAGCGCGACGAGGTAGTCCCGGTAGCCGCCGAGATAGATCTGGCGCGCCACGGTCCCTTGAGCGGCGTTGGTCTCGGCCGTGAACGGCGCGTCGGCGAGGCGAACGTCGTGGAGGCGGATCGACACCGCGGTCGTGCCGCTGCCGGCCTCGCCCTCGGCACAGCGCAGCACCATCCCGTCGACCACGACCGTGTCGCGGGCGAGCGCTCGGCCTTCGAGGATGTTCGCGCCGCCGATGAAGCCGGCGACGAAGCGCGAGCGCGGGTGCCGGTAGACCTCCTCCGGCGAGCCGACCTGCTCGATCTTGCCGCCATTCATGACCACGATCAGGTCGGCCGCCGTCATCGCCTCGGCCTGGTCGTGGGTGACGTAGACGGTGGTGTATTTGTACTCCTGATGCAGGCGCCGGATCTCGAAGCGCATCTCCTCGCGCAGGTTGGCGTCGAGGTTCGACAACGGCTCGTCGAGGAGCAGCGTCTGCGGCTCGACGGCGAGCGCCCGGGCGAGCGCCGCCCGCTGCTGCTGGCCGCCGGAAAGCTCGCCGGGATAACGCTCTGCAAGCGCCCCGATGCGGGTCACGGCGAGGATCGAGTCGACCCGCCGGCGGATTTCCTCGCGCGCCATGCCGCGCAGCTCGAGCCCGTAGGCGACGTTGCGGGCAACCGTCATGTGCGGCCAGAGCGCGTAGCTCTGGAACACCATCGACATCCGCCGCGCCTCCGGCGGTGTCGTGCGGGCCGGGGAGGAGAGCACCTCGCCGCCGACCCGGATCTCGCCCGCGTCGGGGCTCATGAAGCCGGCGATCAGGCGCAGCGTCGTCGTCTTACCGCAGCCGGACGGGCCGAGCAGGCAGGCGAGCGCCCCGTCCGGGATGTGCAGGTCGATGCCGTCGACCGCCCGCTGGCCGTCATAGCTCTTCGCGATTCCGTTGAGGTCGAGACTTGCCATCCGCCCGGCGTCGATGATGGCGCAGCCGGCCTCTTCCGAAGGCCGGGTCCGACGCCGGTTCGCTCCCGGCATGCAGAATACCGCAAGCGCCCCGGGCGGCAACAGAGGCGGCGGATCGATTTGGCCCGCCGTCCGGACGCGCCTATATTGCGGCGATGCCGCTCGACCTCGCCGATCCTGCCGCCAAGACCGACGCCGCGCCGCGCCCGGCGCGGCTCGCGCCGCTGCTCCTCGTCGGGGCGGGCCTGGCGTTCGTCGCCGCAGGCTCCCTGCTGTGGTGGCGTCACGGCGCGGCGGTGTTCACCGACTTTGCGGTCGCGGCGCTCGCCTGGTGCTTCTGAAGGGACCGAGGATGCCCTCTCCCGATCGGCTGCGGCGGCTTGCGGTGCCGCTCGCGGCCTTCCTCGTCGGTCTCGCGGCGCTCGGCGTCGCCGCCGTCCTGACGCTCGCGCCGGCCTCGCGCCCGGCCGGCGCGGCAAATGTCGGCGGGCCGTTCGCGCTTGTCGACCAGAATGGGCGCAAGGCGACGGACCGGGATTTCCTCGGCGCGCCGCACCTCGTCTTCTTCGGCTTCACCCGCTGCCCGGACATCTGCCCGACGAAGCTGTTCGAGCTCTCCGAGGTGCTGCGGGCGACGGGCGAGAAGGGCCGCCGGCTGCGCGCGCTCTTCATCACGGTCGACCCCGAGCGCGATACGCCGGAGGCGCTGAAGAGCTACGTCGCGAGCTTCGACGACCGCATCGTCGGGCTGACCGGCGATCCGGAGGCGGTCCAAGCGGCGGTGCGGGCCTATCGGGCCTTCGCCCGCAAGGTCCCGCTCAAGGACGGCGACTACACCATGGAGCATACGGCGCTCGTGTATCTGATGGACAAGGACGGCGGGTTCGTCGGCTCGTTCAACCTCAACCGCCCGCCGGCCGAGGCGGCGCAGGACCTGCTGCGCCGGCTGTGAGCGCCGCAAGCCCGCCGACGGGTTGACAACCCCAGGCCGGCGCTGTGGGTGTCGCGGGCGGGAGGTGACCGGATGAACTTCGCCAGCGACAACATCATGGGCGCGAGCGCCCCCGTCCTCGAAGCGCTCGTGCGCGCCAACAGCGGCCCGCTTCCGGCTTATGGGGCGGACGAGATCACCGCCCGGGTGGAGAAGCGCTTCTGCACGCTGTTCGAGCGCGAGGTTCAGACCTTCCTCACCGCAACCGGGACCGGCGCCAACGCGCTGGCGCTGTCGGCGATCGTGCCGCCCTACGGGCTTGCGGTCTCGCACGTCGAGGCGCACGTCATCGACGACGAGTGCGGCGCGCCCGAGTTCTACATGCATGGCGCCAAGATGGCCGGGTTGCCGGGCGTCGGCGCCAAGATCGCGCCGGCGACGCTCGAGACGTTCCTCGCCAGCCTGCCGCGACGCGTCAAGCAGATGCCGGCGAGCGGGCTGTCGATCTCGCAGGCGACGGAATCCGGGCTCGTCTACGCTCCGGCGGAGATCGCGGCGCTGTCGGAGGTCGCGCGCCGGAACGGCCTCAAGGTCCACATGGACGGGGCGCGGTTCGCCAACGCCCTCGTCGCCCTGGGCTGCACGCCGGCCGAGATGACGTGGAAATGCGGCGTCGACATCCTGACCTTCGGCGCGACCAAGAACGGCTGCCTGGCGGCCGAGGCGATCGTGGTCTTCGATCCGGCGCTCGCCGAGACCCTCGGCTACAGGCGTAAGCGCGGCGGCCATCTGCTCTCGAAGGGGCGCCTGCTTTCGGCGCAGCTCGAGGGCTATTTCGAAAACGACCACTGGCTCGCGAATGCCCGCCACGCCAACGCCATGGCGGCGCGCCTGAGCCAGGGGCTGAGCGCGATTGCGGGCGTGCGTCTTGCCTGGCCGACGGAGGCGAACGAGGTCTTCGCGATCATCCCGCGGACGCTCGATGCGAAGCTCAAGGGCGCCGGTGCCAACTATCACCCCTGGTCCGAGCTCAGCCTGCCGGCCGGCGAGACCGTGCGTCCGGACGAGATCCTGGTCCGCCTCGTCACCGCCTTCGCGACGACCGAGGGAGAGATCGAGCGTTTCCTCGCGGCAGCCGGCCCCGCAGCGCAGCGGGAGGCGGCTGAGTAAGAGTGAATCAGGTCCCCGACGGCGACAGCGCCTTCGGGGCGGGGCTGACGGTTGCGGTCGAGCCGTTGCGGATTTCGAGCACCGCGAGCGCCCGGTCGTTCGTCCCGTCGGGCTTGAACCGGAATACCCCGTCGGCGCCCGAGAAGCCGGACGGGTTCGTCAGCACCGGTTCGGCGAAGCGCTGCGATCCTTGCGTGCGCACGAGGGCCGCGGCGAGCGAGACGGCGTCGTAGGAGAGCGTCGCGATGCGGGTCGGGTCGGCGTTGAACCGCGTCCGGTAGCGCGCCGCGAAGGCGTTGAAGCCGGCGGAGTCGGGCGCCGCGAACCAGCCGCTCTGCAGCGCCGGCGTCTTGAAGATGCGCGGATCGTTCCACACGCCGGTGCCGAGAGGCTTCACCTTCTGCGGGTCGAACCGCGCCTCGGCCAGCGCCTGGGCGACGCCAAGCAGGCCCTCGGCGTTGTCGGGCAGGAAGATGGCGTCGGCCTGGGCGCTCGGTCCGACGATCAGCGGCGCGATCCGCTGCACCGCGGCCTGCGCTTGGCCCGCCGCGTAGCGCTCCATCGCGACGACGCGGGCGCCGCGCCGCGCCGCGGCCTCGCGGAACTGCGCCTCGACGACGTTGCCGTAGGTGTTCTCGGGGATCAGCGCCGCGAAAGACCGGCGTCCCTGCGCCGACGCGTAGGCGATGATGCGATCGACCTCCTCCTGGGCCAGGAAGGAGAGGAGATAGACGCCCCGGCTCGCGACCGTGGCGTCGGTCGAGAAGGCGATGACCGGCTTGCCGGCCTGCTTCGCGACTTGCCCGGCCGCCTTCACGGCGGGGGCGAAGAGCGGCCCGACGATGAGCTCGGCGCCCTCCGCGATCGCCTCCTCGGCGGCCTGGCGCGCACCCTCGGCGGTGCCGCGGTCGTCCTTCACCAGGATCGCGACGTCGGCGTTCTGGAACTCGCCGACGGCAAGGTCGGCGGCGTTGCGCAGCGAAGTCGCGGCAACGGCGCCCTGTCCCTGTCCGGTGAGCGGCAGGATCAGCGCGACCTTGACCGAACCCGATCCGATCGAGCCGGTATTGCCGTTCGGCGCGTCGGCCGGGGCGGACGTGGCCGGGGCCTGGGCGAGAGGGACGTCGCCGCCCGGCGAGCCGCCGCCGAGGCAGCCGCCGAGCGAAAGCGCCGCGGCGAGCGTCGCGAGCGCGAAAACGCGTCCGCGCTCAACCAAAAAACCCATGGAGCCCCTCCGGCCTCTCGATTCAGCCGCCGCGCCGCAACCGAACCTGAAAACATCGAGAAATTATGGCGGCACCGGCTTAAAGCTTTAGCCTAAACCGCCGCCAAGCGCGGCGGAATGGGTTCAAGCCGGGTTGTACCCATGCCAAACTCTCCGCCATGAGCGACAGAATCGACAGCCGCGCCGGCCGCAAGGAGCCGCGCACGGGCGCCGGCGTGTTCACCGCCTTCGGCCTCGCGGCCGAGGCCGAGCCGCTTCCCGCCGGCCTTTACGTCGTAGCGACGCCGATCGGCAACCTGCGCGACGTCACCTTCCGGGCGTTGAGCGTGCTCGCCGCGGCGGCGGCCGTGCTCGCCGAGGACACGCGGATCACGAAGCGGCTCCTTGCCCATTACGGCATCACGACGCCGCTCCTGACCTACAACGACCATTCGAGCGACGCGGTGCGCGAGCGAATGATCCACCGCCTGCGCGAGGGAGAGGCGCTGGCGCTCGTCTCGGACGCCGGCACGCCGCTGGTCTCGGACCCGGGCTATAGGCTCGTTCAGGCGGCGATCGCGGCGGGGCTGCCGGTGACCCCGATCCCCGGCCCTTCCGCGATGCTGACGGCGCTCGTCGTCTCGGGCCTGCCGACCGACCGGTTCTTCTTCGAGGGATTCCTGCCGGCAAAGAGCGGCGCGCGCCGGACGCGGCTCCAGGCCATCGCCGGCATCCCCGGGACGCTGATCCTCTACGAGGCGCCGCACCGTCTGCCCGAGATGCTCGCCGACGCCGCCGAGATCCTCGGCGAGCGACCCGCCGTCGTCGCCCGCGAGCTGACGAAGCTGTTCGAGACGGTCCGCCGCGGCGATTTGCCGGACCTCGCCCGGCAGTTCGCGCGCGAGGGGCCGCCGAAGGGCGAGATCGTGGTCCTCGTCGGCGAGGGCACGGCCGGCACGCCGGGGCCGGAGGCGGACGCGGCGCTCGACGACAGGATCGAGGCGGCGCTCGCGCGGCACTCGATCAAGGATGCGGCGGCGCTCGTCGCCGCCGAGACGGGGCTTCCGAAGCGCGACGTCTACGCGCGCGCGCTCGCGCTGGCACGGGCGAAAGACGCGCCATGAAGACGGCGGCGCAGCGCCATCTCGCCTTCGCCCGCGGCAAGGTGGCCGAGGCAAAGGCGCTCGCGGCGCTGATGCTGAAGGGCTACCGCCCCCTCGCCCGGCGCTATGCGGCGGTCGGCGGCGAGATCGACCTCATCATGGCGCGCGGCCGCACCATCGCCTTCGTCGAGGTCAAGGCGCGGCCGCAGGCGGACGTCGCCTCGGAGGCGATCGGCGCGAGAAAGCGCGAGCGCTTCTCCCGCGCCGCCCGCGCCTGGGTAGCGCGCAATCCCTGGGCAATGAGCCGCAGCTTGCGCGCCGACGCCGTCTTCGTCGCGCCGCGGCGCTGGCCGCGGCACGTTGCCGGCGCGTTCGAGATGAAGATGTAGCGGCGAACAGCGAATAGCGAGTGGCCGATAGAAACCCTGGCTCGCTATTCGCCATTTGCCATTTGCTATTCGCTGGTCCCGCGGACCGCGGCGAATCTCCGCCCGGCGATGCGGGTCACGGCCGGCACCTTCGCCGTCGCGCTCATCCAGAATTCGCCGGTGCGGCTCGTGGTGGCGCCGCCGACGGCGACGACCGCAAGGCCGACCCAGATGCTCGTCGCGAGAACCGCCGCTGCGATGGTCTTCGAGTCCATGGCGACCTCCCGTGTGCTTGATCCGCTAGTGAGCGTCGGCGTGCGGTGAGGTCGCGAGCGCCGGGCTCGCGAGCGTCATCGCGTGGACGTCGAGCGCCGCCATCTCGGTCGGCGCGACGTTGCGCGGCGCGAAGGAGGCGAGGAGCGCGATGGCGGCAACCGCGACGGCGGGAATGATCAGCTGGCGCATTGGGACCTCCTGATAAGGATCTGGATCAATGCCCGAAGGGGCGACTCACGCGAACGCGACTGAACCCTGATGCGTGACCGTGCGTCGGCGCACATCGCAATGATGTGCGTTGGCGCACATGACCGTTCCGGCCGCGCACTTTTCGCTGGACGGGTTTTTCGCGCCCCCGCCACGACCGACAAGCCGATCGCGCGCTGCGATCCAGCTTCCTTCCCCATCCGCTATTCGCTATGCGCTACTCGCCACTTGATTTCGGAGCCACCATGAGCCTCACCGTCGCGGTCCAGATGGACCCGATCGAGAAGATCAAGATCGCCGGCGATTCGACCTTCGCGCTGTTGCTGGAGGCGCAGGCGCGCGGGCACCGGCTGCTCTATTACACGCCGGACCGCCTCTCGATGCGGGACGGCAAGGTGGTGGCCCAGGTGCAGCCGCTCGCGGTGCGCGACGTCGAGGGCGACCATTACGGCGTCGACGCCGCCGAGCGCCTCGATCTCTCGCGCGTCGACGTCGTGCTGATGCG
>DAINQO010000151.1:0-7916 GCA_036742625.1 Microvirga sp. | reverse complement strand
GCCCGCAGGTCCGGTTGGTGGCGCATGCAGGGTCCCTCGGGGCCCTTTTTTGTTGTCCCTCTCCCCGCAAGCGGGGAGAGGCCGACTCGCCCCCGGGTCTTGCCTTCGGCAAGCCCGAGGACAGGCTACGCAGCTGGGGAGCGCACTCCCCCGGGCCCCTCACCCCAACCCTCTCCCCGCAAGCGGGGAGAGGGGGATGAATGAGGACAGGAGCTAAGACATGAGCGAGACGATGAGCGGCGCCGAGATGGTGATCCGGGCCCTGCAGGACCAGGGGGTCGAGCACGTCTTCGGCTATCCGGGCGGCGCCGTGCTTCCGATCTACGACGCGCTCTTCCACCAGGACAGGGTCAAGCACGTGCTCGTGCGCCACGAGCAGGGCGCGGTCCATGCCGCCGAGGGCTATGCGCGCTCGTCCGGCAAGGTCGGCTGCGTGCTCGTCACCTCCGGCCCCGGGGCGACGAACGCCGTCACCGGCCTCACCGACGCGATGATGGACTCGGTGCCGATCGTCTGCATCACCGGCCAGGTGCCGACGCACCTCATCGGCTCGGACGCCTTCCAGGAATGCGACACCGTCGGCATCACGCGGCACTGCACCAAGCACAATTACCTCGTGAAGTCGGTGGACGAGCTGCCGCGCATCCTGCACGAGGCCTTCTACGTCGCCGCGAACGGGCGCCCCGGCCCGGTCGTGATCGACCTGCCGAAGGACATCCAGTTCAAGGTCGGCCCCTACGCCCGCCCGACCGAGAACCGGCACAAGACCTATCGCCCGCAGGTCCAGGGCGACATGGACAAGATCCGCGCCGCGGTGGCGCTCATGGGCTCGGCCAAGCGGCCGCTGTTCTACACCGGCGGCGGCGTCATCAACTCCGGGCCGCGGGCGGTCGCGGCGTTGCGCGAGCTCGTGCGGCTGACCGGCTTCCCGATCACCTCGACCCTGATGGGGCTCGGCGCCTACCCGGCCTCCGACCCGCAGTTCCTCGGAATGCTCGGCATGCACGGGACCTACGAGGCGAACCTCGCGATGCATGATTGCGACGTGATGATCAATCTCGGGGCGCGCTTCGACGACCGCATCACCGGCCGGCTCGACGCCTTCTCGCCGTACTCGAAGAAGATCCACGTCGACATCGACCCGTCCTCGATCAACAAGAACGTCAAGGCCGAGCTCGGCATCCTCGGCGATTGCGGCGCCGTCCTCGAGGACATGCTCAAGGTCTGGCGCGAGACGAAGCCGCAGGTCGACAAGGTCGCGCTCGCCGACTGGTGGGGCAAGGTCGCCGGCTGGCGCGCGCGCAACTGCCTCGCCTACCGGCCCTCGAAGGAGCTGATCAAGCCGCAGCTCGCGGTCGAGCGCCTCTACGCGCTGACCCGGGACCGCGACACCTACATCACGACCGAGGTCGGCCAGCACCAGATGTGGGCGGCGCAGTTCTACAAGTTCGAGGAGCCGAACCGCTGGATGACGTCGGGCGGCCTCGGCACCATGGGCTACGGCCTGCCGGCGGCGATCGGCGTGCAGCTCGCGCACCCGAAGTCGCTCGTCGTCGACATCGCCGGCGAAGCCTCGATCCTGATGAACATGCAGGAGATGTCGACGGCGGTGCAGTACCGCCTGCCGGTCAAGGTGTTCATCCTCAACAACGAATACATGGGCATGGTGCGCCAGTGGCAGGAGCTCCTGCACGGCGGCCGCTACTCGGAGAGCTACTCGGCCTCGCTGCCCGACTTCGTCAAGCTCGCCGAGGCCTATGGCGGCGTCGGCATCCGCTGCGAGGACCCGGCCGACCTCGACGCGGCGATCACCGAGATGATCTCGGTCGACCGCCCGGTGATCTTCGACTGCGTCGTCGACAAGGCCGAGAACTGCTTCCCGATGATCCCGTCGGGCAAGGCCCACAACGAGATGATCCTCAACGACTATCTCGGCGAGACCGGCGCCGAGCTCGGCGCGGTGATCGACGAGAAAGGGAAGATGCTCGTCTGACCGGCGCCGCCCGTCTATGAAAAAAGCCGCCCGAAGGGGCGGCTTTTGCTTGATCGGCGCAAGCGTTGCGGTCAGCGCGAGTAGAACTCGATCACGAGGTTCGGCTCCATCTGCACCGGGTACGGCACCTCGCCGAGGCCCGGCACCCGCGTCATGCGGGCCGTCATCTTGGCGTGGTCGACCTCGATGTAGTCGGGCACGTCGCGCTCGGCGAGCTGGCTCGCGACGACGACGAGCTCCATCTGCTTCGACTTGTCCTTGACCTCGATCACGTCGCCGGGCTTGACGAGGTAGCTCGCGATGTTGACGCGGCGGCCGTTGACCTTGACGTGGCCGTGGTTGACGAACTGGCGCGCCGCGAACGGGGTCGGCACGAACTTCGAGCGGTACACGACGGCATCGAGCCGGCGCTCGAGGAGGCCGATCAGGTTGCCGCCCGAGTCGCCCTTCATGCGGATCGCCTCGGCGTAGTAGCGCCGGAACTGCTTCTCGGTGATGTTGGCGTAGTAGCCCTTGAGCTTCTGCTTCGCCCGCAGCTGCGTGCCGAAGTCCGACATCTTGCCCTTGCGGCGCTGGCCGTGCTGGCCCGGGCCGTACTCGCGGCGGTTGATCGGGCTCTTCGGGCGGCCCCAGATGTTCTGGCCCATGCGGCGATCAAGCTTGTGCTTCGCCTCGACGCGTTTCGTCATCGGTTGATCCTTACTGCTCTCGGGTCCGGAGCACGCCCTCCTCTTCCCGTCTCCGGGACGACAGCCCCGGGTTGCCGGGGCACGGGTGCGCAAAACGCAGGCGCGGCCCCAAGGGACCGCGCGAACGAGGGGGATGTAGTCAGACGGGCTACCGGAGTCAACCGGCGGGCTCGGCGCAAAGGCGGGCCAAGCTCTATGATGCCCGGCGCCGGGCGCGCCGGGCGGGTTACCTGCCAATGACCGACCAATGCCTCTTCTGCCGGATTGCCGCGCATGAAAGCCCCGCCCACGTCCTCTACGAGGACGAGCTTCTCATGGCGTTCCTGGTCCTATGCCCGGTCAGGCCGGGGCACACGCTCATCATCCCGCGGCAGCACTTCGATTATTTCGACGACCTCCCGGAGGGCGTGATCACGCCGATCTTGCGGCTTGGGCAAGAGCTCGCCGTCGCGATGAAGGCGCTCTACCGCGTTCCTCGCGTCGGCTTCCTTTTCACCGGCGGCGACCTGCCGCACGCGCATGCCCATGTCGTGCCCCTGCACGAGAAGGAGGACATCACATCGCAGCATTACATCGTCGAGCGCGATCTCACGTTTCGCGAAGCGCCCCGCATGCCCGATCCCGAGCTCGCGGCGGTCGCTCGCGATCTCGTTCGCGCTCTTGGCCAGCAGAGCTGAGCCGGAGCTGCTCGTCAGCGAGGTGCCAGCGGGATCGGCACGACCGAGGCGTCGGACAATCCGCGCCCGGCGAAGGCGCGGCGCAGCGCGGCGGTCACGGCGCCGCCGTCCGTGAACACGGCGACGGCGTCGTCCCGTCGTTCGACGGCGCCCTCCGGCGCCTCCCCGATAAGCTGCACCACCCGGCGGGCGATCGCCGGCGCCGGGTCGATCCAGGTCACCGGCCAGGGGGCGAGGCGTTCGAAGCGCGGCAGGAGGAGCGGATAGTGGGTGCAGGCGAGCACCACGACATCGGTGCGCCCGCCCTCGCCGGCGACGAAGCAGGGCGCGATTTCGGCGAGGATGTCCTCGTCCCGCCCGGGAGCGCCGGTCAGCTCCGCCTCGGCCAGCGCCGCGAGGCGCCATGAGCCGACGAGCGTCACGGCGCAGCCGTCGGCATAGGTCTCGACGAGGCCGCGGGTGTAGTCGCGGGCGACGGTGCCGGGGGTCGCGAGCACGGCGATGCGCCGCGAACGCGACAGCGCGGCCGCCGGCTTCACGGCCGGCACGGTGCCGACGAACGGGATCGCGAAGCGCTGGCGCAGCGGCGGCAGCACCAGGGTCGAGGCGGTGTTGCAGGCGATGACGACGAGGTCGGGCGCATGCCGCTCGACCAGGTGCTCCATCACCATGAGCACGCGGGCGACGAGCGCCGCCTCGCTCAGCCGCCCATAGGGAAAGCCGGCGTCGTCCGCCGCATAGACGAAGCGGGCGTCCGGCCGCGCCTTCGCAAGCTCGCTGAAGACCGTGAGCCCGCCGACGCCTGAATCGAATACCAGGATGGTCGGCCGCGGGCTCATGCGAGGCGGGGCATAGACGGTTCCGGCGAGGAGGTCGATACGCATGGCAGGCAACGCCGTGGGACGCTCAAGAAGACGCCGATCCCGTTAACGGAGCGTCAAAGCCTGTGGCGCTTGCGCGGCACCGATCCCGTGATCCAGGGATGTGCTTCGAGCACCGCGCGGGCGACGCGCTGGCCTTCGAGCGTCGCGCCGCCGACCGTCATGGCGCCGCCGCCGGCGCTCGCCTCGCCGGCAAGGAAGACCTTGCCGCCGACCGGCTGACGCAGCGCCTGGCGCGCCGCGACGCGGCCCGGCCGTGCGACCGAGTAGCTGCCGCGCGCGAAAGGATCGGTCCACCAGGCGGCAAGCCGCCCGCCGGCGATCGCCTGGCGGATATGGCCGCCGACCATGCCGGCAAGGCGCGCGGTCGCGAAGTCGACGGCCGCACCCTCCCCGGCCTCGCACAGCTTCCGGGCGTGGTCGCCGCCGAGCATGACGAGGCAGAGGTCGCGGCCGAAGGGCCAGAACTCGAAGCTGACCGCGCTGCCGTCGACGAGCTCGATGTAGTCGGTCGCCTCGAGCGGCTCGACCCGGGCGCGGTCGATCTTGAGGGCGAGCTTGGTGTAGGCGCCCATGCCGAGCCCGTCGAGGGCATCCTGCAGCGGCGCCGGAAGCTCCGGCGCGAAGCGGATGCCGCCGGCCTTCAGAACCCCGAGCGGCACCGTCACGATCGCGGCGCCGGCGACAAGCGATCCTGCCGCGGTCTCGAGCACGACGCCGCGCCCGCTCCACCGGATCGCGCTCACCGGGGTCGAGAGCCGGACCGGAACGTCCGCGCCCCAGCGTGTCACGAGCGCGCCATAGCCGCCGGGGACGAGATAATCGTCGCCGGCCCAGAGCTGGTCGTAGTCGGCAATCGAGACGCGCTCCGGATCCTCGCCGAGCGCGAACTGGGTGATGCCGCCGGCGGCGCCGACGATCTCGGGCGAAGCGCCCTTGACGGCATCGGCAAACGAGCGGTCGGCCGAGACGCCGGCCTCGAGCGCCTGCCAGATGCGCGAGAAGGCGCTGCGCCGGCGCGCCCGCTCGTCGTCGGGCATGCGCACCCCGTTCGCGAACACGACCGGTATGCCGCCGGAGGCATCTTCCTCAAGCGGAACCTTAAGTTCGTCGGCGATCTTCTTCCACGGATTGCGCTCCGCCCAATGGATGTACTGCGCGCCGGCGTCGAAGGGAATGCCCAGCGTATCGTCGGTGTAGGCACGCCCGCCGATGCGCGCGCGCGCCTCGAGCACGACGAAGCTGCGCCCGGCCTTGCGGAGCTCCTTCGCGGCGGCAAGACCGGCAGCGCCCGCGCCGACGATCGCGACGTCGACTTCGGCGACCGCGAAGGCACGGCCGGCGATGCCGAACGTGGCCGCGCCGGCGAGGAACCCGCGTCGGGAGATTCGCATGCGAGAAGTCTTACCCGCGTTGAGCGCCGGGACGCTTCACGTCCTTGCGACAAGGAACGGCGATCGCTGCGGATCGGTTGCGCCGGGCTCAGCGCCGCTTCTTGCTCGGCACCGGCATCAGGCTCGGCGCCGAGGTCTTCCGCGGCGCCTGCGGCGGCGAGGCGTCGGTGCGCGGCGTCTCAGCCGCGAGACGCTTGACCGGCCAGCCGTCGCTCCAGCGCCCCATGTCGACGAAGGCGGGATCGTCCTTCAGCGCCGCCGCGTCCTTGCCGGAGAACGCCGCCTGGAGCGCCATGTCGAGAGCCTTCCAATATCCCATGTAGTCGAGCGCGTCGGTCGCGCCGGCGATGAGCTGGTTTGCGAGCACGGTCTGCTCGCCGGTCAGCGACATGTCGGCCGACCAGCGCCATTGGCTGCGCTCCCGCGGCGCCTTCGGGTCGCGCGGCGGATCGGGCGGAATCTTGATCTGCGCCGCGTCATAGGCGGGCTTTGCCGCGCCCGGCGACGAGAGCGTGGCGGAGAGCACCGGGAAGCCGTGATCGTCCGAGAGCGCGCGCACGAACAGCTTCCTGTTCGGCGGGACGTTCTCGGCCTCCTTGATGATGCGCTTCGAGGCCCGGTCGCTGGCGTTCGCCTCGCGGTCGCCGATCATCGTGACGATCAGGGTCGAGCGATCGATGTCCTTGAGGTCGGCGAGCAGGACGCCGCGCGATTTCGGGTCGGACGCGATGCCGCCGGGCATCAGGGCGAAAAGCAGGGCCGGCTGCGGCAGGCCCTTCTCCTTCGCGGTCGCGGCAAGGTTCGTCGCGACGGCCGCTCCCGCCAAGTGGCCGACGACCGCGACCTTGCGCAGATCGGGTTTCGCGTCGGCGTCGTCGGCGAGCGCCGCGAGGGCGTCCTTGACGAGGCCCGCGGCACTCACCGAGGCGTCGGCCGGACGGGTGCGGTTCACTTCCTGGTATTTCGGGAACAGCACCAGATTGCCCTTGCGGGCGAGGTGCTCGATCCAGCCGCCATAGGCCTGGGGGTTCGGCTGGCCCCAGGCATGGATGAAGACCACGACCGGGCGCGGCTCGGCCGGGGCGCCGGCGGCGTGGAAGACGTAGGTCGCGGCGCTCGCCCGCCCGATCGCTCGCTTGACGACGTCGGCGGCGACGTAGTCGGTGCCGCCGGGGCCGCTCTTCGGCTGCGGCGGCGGCGTCGCCGCGACCGCCGCGGACGCCGCGACGAGGCCCAGGATCGCGAGACGGGCGGCGGTGAGGCGCATCGAAAGGTCCTTGGCCGTGTGTCGAGGGCGCGGGAAGCCGGCGCACCTCGCTTGCCGTTTAAGCACCACACTTTGGCGGCTTTCTCAACCGCCGCCCCTCGGCGAGCGCGCGCAGCGCGCCGCGGAGGGTGCGCACGTCCTGCTCGGTAAGCGCGCGGCGCAGGAAAATGTCGCGCATGTTGCGGGCCATGATCGGGCGCTTGTCCGGCGGGTAGAAGTTCACGGCCTCGAGCTCCGCCTCGACCCAGTCGAAGAAGGACGCCACGGTCTCGCGCGCCGCCGGCGGCGACGGCGCATCCGCGAACGGCACGCCGCCGCCCTCGGAGAGCCTGCGCCACTCGTAGCCGGCGAGGAGCACGGCCTGGGCAAGGTTCAGCGACTTGAAGGCCGGGTCGACCGGGAAGGTCAGGATGGCGTCGGCGAGCGCGATCTCGTCGTTCTCGAGCCCGGTGCGCTCGCGCCCGAAGAGGATGCCGACCTTCTGGCTCTGGGCAACGCGCCCGTGCGCCTCCCGCAGCGCGTGCTCGGGCCCGAGCACGCGCTTCATCTGGCCGCGCTCCCGCGCCGTCGTCGCGAGGACGAAGTTGAGGTCGGCGACGGCCTCGCGGGCGGTCTGGAACAGTACCGCGCGCTCGAGCACATGCACCGCGCCGGAGGCCGCTGCCCGCGCCCCCTTCTTCGGCCAGCCGCCGCGCGGCGCGACAAGGCGCATCTCGGCAAGCCCGAAATTCGCCATGGCACGGGCCGCCATGCCGATGTTCTCGGCCATCTGCGGCTCGACGAGGATGATGGTGGGAGCGGCGCTCATCGGCTGGTTCTACGGCGCGAGAGGCGACGCCGGAAGCGGCCCCGCTTCCCCCCTGCCCCCGGCCGCGCTATAGCGCCGCCCGGCAGGCGTTCGCCCCGGCGCACCGTTTCCCGGGCTCAAGCAAGGTAGGGTCATGGCAAAGATCAAGGTCGCGAACCCGGTCGTCGAGCTCGACGGCGACGAGATGACCCGGATCATCTGGAAGCT
>DAINQO010000150.1:0-7964 GCA_036742625.1 Microvirga sp. | reverse complement strand
CGACAAGATGCTCGAGGGCGAGCGCGAGAAGCTCCTCAAGATGGAGGAGGCGATCTCACGGCGCGTCGTCGGCCAGCGCGAGGCGGTCGAGGCGGTCTCGACGGCGGTGCGCCGCGCCCGCGCCGGCCTGCAGGATCCGAACCGGCCGATCGGCTCGTTCATGTTCCTCGGACCGACCGGCGTCGGCAAGACCGAGCTCACGAAGGCGCTTGCGGCCTACCTCTTCGACGACGAGGCCGCCATGGTGCGGATCGACATGTCCGAGTACATGGAGAAGCACTCCGTCGCCCGGCTCATCGGCGCGCCGCCGGGCTATGTCGGCTACGAGGAAGGCGGGGCGCTGACCGAGGCGGTCCGGCGCCGGCCCTACCAGGTGATCCTCTTCGACGAGATCGAGAAGGCGCATCCGGACGTGTTCAACGTCCTCCTGCAGGTGCTCGACGACGGGCGCCTGACCGACGGCCAGGGGCGCACCGTCGACTTCCGCAACACGCTCATCGTCATGACCTCGAACCTCGGCTCCGAGTATCTCATCAACCAGCGCGAGGGCGAGGACACCGACGCCGTGCGCGACGAGGTCATGGGTGTCGTGCGGTCGCACTTCCGGCCCGAGTTCCTCAACCGCGTCGACGAGATCATCCTCTTCCACCGCCTCAAACGGTCGGAGATGGGCGCGATCGTCGACATCCAGATGGCGCGGCTCTCGAGGCTCCTCGACGAGCGCAAGATCGTGCTGACGCTCGAGCCCGAGGCGCGCGCCTGGCTCGCCGAGAAAGGCTACGATCCCGCCTACGGCGCGCGGCCGTTGAAGCGCGTGATCCAGAAGAACGTCCAGGACCCGCTGGCCGAGGCGATCCTCGCCGGCGAGATCAAGGACGGCGAGACGGTGCCGGTGCGGCTTGGCCCCGGCGGCCTCGCGATCGGCGACGTGCCGGTCGAGAAAAAGCCGAAGCGCGCGCCCGAGGGCGTCGCGCTGCACTAGCAATGCTCCCGGCGCTCACGCAGCGCCGGGGCTGAAGCCAAAGGCTCCCGTATCGAGAGATACGGGAGCCTTTGTCTTGTCGGTGTCCTCTAGCAGGTCGAAACCCAGGCCCGCCGCCAGCCGCCATAGGGGCCCTGGATCCAGGCGAGCTGCTGGCCGCAGCCGCCGTAACCGTAGCCATAGCCATAAGAGGCGGGGTAGTAGCCGCCGTAATAGCCGCCGTAGCCATAGGGGTAATAGCTCGACGCCGCCGCGGCGCCGATCAGCGCACCGGCCGCGAGCGCGCCGCCGCCCCAGCCCCAACCGCCGCCCCAGCCGCGGCGATAGCCCCAGCCGCCGCCGCGCCACCCGACGCCGCGCCAGCCGACCCCGCGGAAACCGCCGCCCCAGCCGCCGCCGCGGAAGCCGACCCCGCGGAAGCCGCCGCCGCCCCAGCCGCCGCGGAACCCGCCGCCGCCGCGCCATCCGCCGCCGCCGAACGGCCGCGCCGAGGCGTCCTCGGGTATCATCATGATCGCCGCCACGATCGCCGCGGCGGCCAAGGTCAAGAATTTCTTCATGGTACGCTCCCGTGACCTTTTCGAACCCCGAACCGAAGGGGCTCAGGTGGAGGTTAACACGAAAGGGCGGCTTTCGGCTCCCCGCCCGGGCAGGCCGAAAGCTCACATAAGCGAGACCGGCATCCTCAGCCGTTCACGGCTGCGATCGCCGCGGCCAGCAGCACGTTCGCGCCGGCGACGAGGTCGTCCGGCGCCGTGTGCTCCTGCGGGTTGTGCGACAGCCCCCTGACGCTCGGCACGAAGATCATCGCCGACGGCGCGACCGAGGCCATGATCTGGGCGTCGTGCCCGGCGCCCGAGACCATCCGGCGGACGGGTTTCCCGAGTCCGGCCGCAGCCGCCTCGACCGCGGCGACGAGGCGCTCATCGAAGCGCACGGCCGGGAAGCGGGCGAGGTCGCGGGCCGAGATCGCGACGCGCTCCTCCTGCGACACTTCCTCGGCGAACTCCCGCAGGCGCCTCTCCGCCGCGGCGAGACGCAGGTCATCGGGGTTGCGGATGTCCATGGTGAACACCGCCTTGCGGGGCACGACGTTGACGTTGCCGGGCTCGAAGGCGATCTGGCCGGCGTTCGCGACCTGGCCCTCGATCATGCGCGTCAGCTCGCGCGCGAAGCTGATGATCCGCGCTGCCGCGTAGCCGGCGTCGCGGCGGTATTTCATCGGCGTCGTGCCGGCGTGGTTCGGCTCGCCCTCGATCGTGAACTCGAGCCAGGTGATGCCCTGCACGCCGGTGACGGCGCCGATGCCGCCGCCTTCGGCGTCGAGGATCGGCCCCTGCTCGATGTGGAGCTCGAGATAGGCGTGCGCCTCGACGCCGCCGGGCTCGAGCTCGCCGGCATAGCCGATGCGGCGGAGCTCGTCGCCGACGGCAAGCCCGTCGTCGTCGCGGATGGCGTAGGCCTCGTCGAGGGAGAGCGTGCCGGTCCAGACGCAGCTGCCGAGGATGTCGGGGTGGAAGCGCACGCCCTCCTCGTTGGTGAAGGCGATGACCGCGACCGGACGCTTCGGGGTAATGCCGGCCTCCTTCAGGGCGGCGACGGCCTCGAGCGCCGCAAGCACCCCGAGCGCGCCGTCGTAGCGCCCGCCGGTCGCGACCGTGTCGATGTGGCTGCCCAGCATCACGGCCGGGCCGGCGCGCTCGCCCGCCATCAGGCCGAGGATGTTGCCGATGCGGTCGACCCTGACATCGAGGCCGAGCTCCCGCATCCACGAGACGAGAAGGTCCCTGCCCTCGCGGTCCTCGTCGGACAGCGCCAGCCGGCGGCAGCCGCCGTCGCCGGTGTCGCCGATCCTGGCCAGGGTTTCGAGCCGCCACAGCAGGCGGTTGCCGTCGATGCGCAGATTGGTCGGAACGGTCATCGCGCCATCATGCGGTGTCAACCACGCCAAGTCATCCCGGAAGCCGCGGCACGCCGCGATCCGGGACCCATCCTCCCGGCGCCGAGCTGTGGATCCCGGGTCTTCGCTGCGCTTCGCCCGGGATGACATCCGAATGGACGTAGCGGCGCGAATCCATGTGCACCCCGGGTGTCGGGTCGTTGATTCGCCCCATTCCGAGGGCGATTGTGGCGGCGAGGCGCCGTTGCGCCGTGCCGCCGCGTGCCGCGCGGCAGCACACGTCTTTGACCCCAGTCGCCCTTAACGTCGCGAGCCATGATGTCCGGGGGCACGAGCCCGATGAAGCGCAAGATGGCGGCGATCCTCGCCGCGGACGTCGCCGGCTATTCGCGCCTCGTCGCCGAGGCCGAAGAGGAGACGCTGACCCGGCTCGGCGGCTATCGCGAGGTGTTCGACGACTTCGTCCGCCGCGCCGGCGGCCGCATCTTCAACACCGCCGGCGACTCGGTGATGTGCGAGTTCGACTCGGCCGTCGACGCGGTGCGCTGCGCGATCGACATCCAGGAATCGCTCCGGACCCGCAATCGCGCGCTGCCGCCGCGGCGGCGGCTCGAATTCCGCATCGGCATCACCATCGGCGACGTCGTCGAGCGCGGCGGCGATCTCCTCGGCGACGGCGTCAACATCGCGGCAAGGCTCGAGAGCCTCGCCGAGCCCGGCGGCATCTGCGTCTCGCGCTCGGTGCATGAGGCGGTGGCGAACAAGGTGTCGGTGCCGTTCCGCGACATCGGCGAGCGCCAGGTCAAGAACATCCCGAACCGGGTCCACGCCTTCGTGGTCGCCTGGCCGGGGCTGAACCCGGAGATCACGCCCGAGGACCGGCAGGGGCGGCGGCCGGCGCGCGGAAAGAGGCGCCGCGCGGCGCTTGCGGTCCTCGGCGGAGCTGGGGCGCTCGTCGCGGCCGGGATCGCGTTCCTCGCCCTGCGGCCGGCGCCGCCGAGCCCGACGCCGCCGGTCGAGCAGGCGCAAATCCCAGCGAAGCCGCCGGAGCCGGCAAAGGAAACGGCGCAGGCCGATCCCGCGACAGTCCAGCCGCCGGCGCCATCGCCGGCGGATCCGGCCGAGGCGTTCTCGACCCTCGCCCGACAGGGCGGGATCGTTCCCGACCCGAAGACCGCGCCCGAGCTCTACCACAACGCCCGTTCCTACGAGGCGCGCGGCGATGCGCTCGCGGCGCGCCGCGCCTACCGGGCGCTCGCGGCGCTCGGGCTCGACTATATCGATCCGCATCTGCGCTACGCCGCCCTCTTGCGCGTGCAGGACGGGCGCGCCGGGGCCCGCGAGGTCTATTCCGAGCTGATGCGCGAGCATCCGACCCGCGCCGTCGCGCTCGCCCAGGCGCTGCAGTTCGAGGGCGCCGAGCGGCGCGCCAAGGTCGAGGCGTTCGCGGCGGCGAACCCCGATTACGCCCCGGCGCAGGCGGTCCTCGCGACCGAATATTCCGAGGACCAGCTCGGCGCGCAGACGCTCACCCAACGCCGGCTCGAGTTCGATGCCCTCGAGCGCTTCCTCGAGGCCGAGAAGGACGGGCGCCTGACGCCGTTCTTCCTCGACCAGTCGCTGCTCGCGCAGTGGCTCGACAACGCCCGCCGGCGCAAGAGCGCCATCGAGGCCTTCTTCCAGGGCGCGCAGACGCAGCCGACCGCCTCCTTCACCCGCTCGAACACCGGCTGGATCGCCGCCCTCCACCTGCCCGAGCCCGCGACCGCGCTCGCGGTGCGGGTCGGCGAGACGGGCGAGTTCAAATCGACCGGGTTTCTCGCGTCGGTCGACCAGCGCACCGGCAAGCCGGCGCCAAATCCATCGCTCGAGCTTCCAGCCGACCAGGAGCGCACGACCCTCTATGTGCGCTACGACGACGCTTCCGGCCGCACCGCCGGTCCGTTCCCGATCGCCTTCGCCCCCCTGGCGGCGCTCGTGACGTCGCAGCGCGAGGTG
Organism: Microvirga sp.; assembly: GCA_036742625.1. Classification (GTDB taxonomy): domain Bacteria; phylum Pseudomonadota; class Alphaproteobacteria; order Rhizobiales; family Beijerinckiaceae; genus JAJKJG01. The sequence continues at coordinate 3,084 of DAINQO010000150.1, read as the reverse complement.
CTCGAGCGTTTCCCCGGCGCCTGGGTGGCGTTTCGCGCCGACCTGCCGACCGTACTCTACTACACCCACCTGATCTCGAACCGCTGCGCGATCGAGAGGGCCGAGATGGGGCTCGACGAGGGTCCGCTCGCGATCGACCTGCCGATCCCGCCCTGCGACGAGGCGAACCCGCACGCGATCCCCTCCGACGCGAAGACCTATGTGACGCTGCCGAAAGGCGTGCGAGCCGTCTCGGTGCAGCTCACCTACGCGGACGGCACCGAGAGCGCCGTCCAGACCTTCCGGCGCTGAGGCAGGCGATGACGATCGCGATCGCCCGCCTGGACCACATCCAAATCAATGTGACGGACCTCGCCCGGGCGAAGCGCTTCTATGGCGAGGTGCTGGAACTCCAAGAGGCGCCGCGGCCCGAAAGCTTCGATTTCGCCGGCGCTTGGTACCGCATCGGCGAGGTCGACCTCCATCTCGTGGTACGCCCGCCGGAGCCCGACAGCGAGGACCATTTCTGTCTCTGGGTCGCGGACGTGCACGGGACCGCGGCGGCCCTCGAGGCGCGGGGCGAGCGCGTCGCTTGGCAGGACCGGTACAAGATCCGCGGCGTCGACCGCTTCTTCATCCGCGACCCCGACGGCAACCGCATCGAGGTGCAGGGGCCGGACGGCAGCGGCCAGTCGCGCTGGGAATAGCCGCGGCGCGACCCGCCGCACCACTTCCGCGCGCAGGCTTTTCCAAACGTTAACCGTGCCGGCGCATCCTCGGGGTCGCCTTGCGAACCCGCGCTCAGCGCGGGTGCCAGGGCTTCGGCCAGGGGCTTCCATGAGACAGTTCGGCGCGCTCTCGATCCGCAGCAAGCTCATCGGCGTGCTGTCGCTGTTCATCGCCGGAATGGTCGGCCTCGGGCTGTTCGACCTGCACAGCGTCCGCACGATCCACGGCCTCATGGGCGAGGTGCAGCAGAACTGGATGCCCGGCGTGCGCTGGGCGACGGCCCTGAAGACCGAGGCCGGCGAGGTCCGGGCGGCGGTGTTCGAGCACATCCTGGCCGCGAACGAGTCCGGCATGGACGCGGCCGAGAAAAAGTTCGCGGCGGCGCTCGAATCCGTCGCCGCCGCCGGCCGCGAGGTCGAGCAGCGCCTCTCGTCCGCCGACGAGAAGCGGCTGTTCGAGGAATTCGCCGGCAACTGGCAACGCTACCAGGCGGCGCTCAAGGAGATCCTCGGCTACTCGCGGCAATACGCCAAGGATGCGGCGGGACTGTACTACAACGACAAGGCCGACCCCTTCATCGACAACGCGCTCGCCGCGGCGGACGGCGTCGTCGCGCTGAAGACCGCCGGGGCCGACGCCGCCAATCTGCTGGCCGACGGAGCGGTCCGCGGCGCGATCCAGAGCGTCGGTACGATCGTCGTCCTGACCTTGTTCCTTGCCGCCTTCGCCGCCTTCGGGCTGATCCGCAGCATCGGCTCGGGGATCGCCTCGGTCGTCGCGCCGATGCGGGCGCTCGCCGCCGGCGACCTTGCGGTCGAGATCCCGCATCGCGGCCGGTCGAGCGAGGTCGGGTTGATCGCCGACGCGGTGCAGGTGTTCAAGGAGGCGCTCGCCCAGAAGCGGCGCCTCGACGAGGGCGTCGCCGAGGAGGGCGAGGCGAAGGCGCGCCGGGCGCGAAGGCTCGAGGAGATCACCCAGGGCTTCGAGACCTCGGTCGGGGCGCTGTCGGAGGCGCTCTCCGCCTCCTCCGACGAGATGGAGACGACGGCGCGCTCGCTTGCCGAGACGGCCGAGGAGACGAACCGCCAGGCGCTCGACGTCTCGGCCTTCGCCGACCAGACCTCGCTCAACGTGCAGACGGTCGCGGGCGCGACGGACGAGCTCGCCGCCTCGATCCGCGAGATCACGCGCCAGATCACCGAGTCGTCGCGCACGGCGTCGGCCGCCGTCGTCAACGTGAAGCACACCGACGAGATCATCCAGAGCCTCGCCGTGGCGGCGCAGCGCATCGGCAACGTCGTCGCGCTGATCTCGGGCGTCGCTTCGCAGACCAATCTCCTCGCCCTGAACGCGACGATCGAGGCGGCCCGGGCCGGCGACGCCGGCAAGGGCTTCGCCGTCGTCGCGGCCGAGGTCAAGGCGCTTGCGAACCAGACCACCGCGGCGACGAACGAGATCGCCGCCCAGGTCGATCACATCCAGGCCGCGACCGCCGGCGCGGTTGCGGCGATCCGCGAGGTCGACCAGATCATCTCCGGAATGAACGGCACCTCGGTCGCGGTCGCGGCCGCGATGGAGGAGCAGGGCGTCGCGACCCAGGAGATCGCCCGCAACGTCCAGCACGCGGCGCTCGGCACGCGGCAGGTCTCGGGCAGCATGCAGACCGTGAAAGGCGCGGCCGGCGAGGCCGGCGACGCGGCGCACCGCGTGCTCGAGGCGGCGCGCGGCTTGGCCCGCCACTCGAGCGATCTCAAGCGCGAGCTCGAAGCTTTCGTCGTCGACATGAAGGCGGCCTGAGCGGACACGGGCGGCAACGGACGCGAACCCTCCCTAACGGAGACCTCTGCGAATATCGGGCGCACGGAATCCTCCTCGGACGCGAGCGCCCAAGGCGGACCCCGGCCTTGAAAAAGGCGAGGAGGGGACGCCGAAAATGGATCTTTGGGTCGGCCGGCCTGTGGCGTCCCCGCGGTTCTCTCGCCCCGGCCTCATCGGACGGGACGCTTCCAGCCGCCTCGACCACCGCTCTTCGGGGACCCTCTGCGGGGCCGCCCCTTGCGGAGCGGCCTTCGGGGTGCCTTTAGCGCCCTATGGGCGCGCCCGGCTCGTAGTGGCCGCTTCCGGGCCGGACACCAGCCGCACCTCGCAAGCGGTCTCCTCCATCATCGCGATCGCAACGTGACCGAAAACTACAACCTCGCGTCATCGTTCGAGGCAGCGCAGCGCTTCGCCGACATCGTCGAGGCGATGATCTGAAACGTCGACGCGGGCGCGGACACGAAAGGGCGGCTTTGCGCCCACCCCTGCCATTCGGATCGATGTTACACTTGCCCAAAAGCTACCGTTCTCAGACCGATCGCTTGGCGAATGGGCGCT
>DAINQO010000149.1:0-8111 GCA_036742625.1 Microvirga sp. | reverse complement strand
TCGTCGAATCCCCGCCATTGACTCCGGCGGCGCAACGGCAAAGCATGAGCCTTGTGTCCCGGACGAGGCGGCGTCGCCTCCGGCGGCCTTGCCCAGAGCGGTTCGTTGCAAGCGGAGGCGCATCGCGGCCGCGCCGATCAGGGCCGCAGCCAGGGGAGGCATTCATGACGCAGGTCACATCACGGCCGCGATGGTCGCCATGCGTTCGCGGGCTTCTCTGCGGCGCGGCGGCGGCAGCGCTTCTCGCGGGCGCCGTCGCTCCGGCGCTTGCCGACGAGACCTGCCAGTCGCCCTACATGGCGAAGATCACCGGCGAGGAGGACTACGTCTATGTCTGGACGCTCGGCGTCGAGGGCATGGGCGACGGCTCCGACAAGCTCGTCACCGTCGACGTCCGCAAGGGCTCGCCGAGCTTCGGCAAGGCGATCAAGTCGGTCTCGGTCGGCGGGCGCCACGAGGCGCATCACGGCGGCTTCACCGACGACCGGCGCCAGTTCTGGGCCGCCGGCCTGTCGGACTCGAAGATCTTCATCTTCGACGTCGCGAGCGACCCCGCCGCGCCGAAGCTCGTCAAGACCATCGACGACTTCGTCGAGAAGAGCGGCGGCGCCGCCGGCCCGCACGGCGCCTATGCGCTCCCCGGCCGCATGCTGATCCCGAGCCTGTCGAACAAGAGCAAGACCGGGCAGGCGGCGCTCGTCGAGTATTCGAACGACGGCACCTACATCGCGACGCACTGGCTGCCGACCGACAAGGACCCGAAGGGCGCCAAGATCGAGAAGACCGCCGACGGCTACGGCTACGACGCCCGCATCCTGCCGCGCAAGAACGTCATGCTGACCTCGTCCTTCACCGGGCTCGAGAACTACATGCGGCCGTTCGGCGAGATGGCGAAGGACGCCGAGGCGATGAAGAAGTTCGGCCAGACCATGGTGCTCTGGGACTTCCACGCCCGCCAGCCGAAGCAGGTGCTGCACGTGCCGGGCGTGCCGCTCGAGGTGCGCTGGGCCTGGGGCCCGCACAACAACTACGCCTTCACGACGACGGCGCTGACCTCGAAGATCTGGCTCGTCTACGAGGACGAGGGCGGCGCCTGGAAGGCGAAGGAGGTCGCCGACATCGGCGATCCGGCAAAGGGGCTGATCCCGGTCGACATCAGCCTCTCGGCCGACGACAAGACGCTGTTCGTCGACACCTTCATGGACGGCACGACGCGGGTCTACGACGTCTCCGACCCGCACAAGCCGAGGCAGATCCTCGAGAAGAAGATCGGCGCCCAGCTCAACATGGTGTCGCAGAGCTGGGACGGGAAGCGGCTCTACTACACGTCGTCGGTGCTCTCGAACTGGGACAAGACCGGCGCCGACAACGAGCAGTTCCTCAAGGCCTACGCCTGGGACGGCAAGGAGCTTTCGCCCCGCTTCGAGATCGATTTTTCGGCCGAGAAGCTCGGGCGGCCGCACATGATGGCGTTCGGGGCGGCGGCGCTCTACACGCAATAAAGCATGATCCCGAAAAGTGGCTACCGGTTTTCGGAAAAGATCATGCTCGAACAAGGAGGTAGAGCGGGATGACGACTCGACGAGACGTCATCGCGCTCTAGCGATGCGCCGCGCAGGGCTCGCCGCGGGGCTCGTCGCGATCGCGCTGGCGGCGCTGCCGCCGGCGGCCGCGGCGCATGAGGGGCACGCGCCGCCGCCGGGCGCCGGCGTGCGCTCCCGCTACGCCTTTCCGCTGCCGGCGCCGGGAAGCTACGGCCTGCCGCCGATCAAGGCGGCCGGCGACGGCCGCGTGCTCGACGAGGACGGGCGCGAGCAGGCGCTGCGCCAGCTCCTTCTCGGCCGCGCGACGGTGCTCGCCTTCATCTACACGCGCTGCGGCGACCTCTGCCCGGCGGCCTCGCTCGACATGTCGCAGCTGCAGGACCTCGCCGCGAAGGACAAGCGCGTCGCGGGCCGCATGCGCCTCGTGACGATGAGCTTCGACCCCGAGCACGACACGCCGCAGACGATGCGCGACTACGCGGCGCAGTTCCGCTCGGCCGCCGCCGCCGCTCCCGAATGGCTGTTCCTCACCGCGCCCGACCGCGCCGCGCTGGCGCCGGTGCTCGCCGCCTATAACCAGGCGGTCGACGCGAAGGCCGACCCGGCATCGGCGGGCGGGCCGCTGAGCCACGTCTTCCGCGCCTTCCTGATCGACCGCGCCGGCCAGGTGCGCAACATCTACAGCCTCGATTTCTTCGACCCGAAGCTCGTGCTCAACGACGTGCGCAGCCTGCTGCTGGAGGAAGACGCGGGCCGCCGCTCGCGGCGGCGCTCATCTCACACCAACCCCCCGGCCTCCGCCACGAGCGCGAGGTGATGGTCGGCGTCGCCGAACAGGGTGTCGATCATGGTGACGCGCTTGAAGTAGTGGCCGACCGAAAACTCCATCGTCATGCCGACGCCGCCGTGGAGCTGGATCGCCTGCTGGCCGATGAAGCGGCCGGAGCGGCCGATCTGGACCTTCGCGGCGGCGGCCGCCTTGCGGCGCTCGGCGGCGTTCTCGTCCTGCGCCATCATGGTCGCGAACATCGCCATCGAGCGCGCCTGCTCGAGGGCGACGAACATGTCGGCGCCGCGGTGCTGCAGGGCCTGGAACGAGCCGATCGGCACACCGAACTGCTTGCGGGTCTTGAGGTAGTCGATGGTGAGCCGGTGCATCTCGCCCATGCCGCCGACGGCCTCGGCGCAAAGCGCCGCGATCGCCTCGTCGACGACGCGCTCGACGAGCGGCAGCGCGTCGTCCGGCGCGCCGATCACCGCCTCTGGCCCGACCCGGACATTCGCGAGCGAGACCTCGGCGGCGCGCTGCCCGTCCTGCGTCGGGTAGCCCCGCCGCGACAGCCCGGGCGCGTCGGCGTCGACGAGGAAGAGCGTGATGCCGCGGCGGTCGCGCCGTCCGCCGGCGGTGCGCGCCGTGACGACGATCTTGTTCGCCTGGTCGCCATGGACGACGACGCCCTTCTCGCCTTCGAGCACATAGCCCGAGCCGTCGCGCTTTGCCGTGGTCAGCACGTCGAAGAGATCGTGGCGCGACTGGCGCTCGGTGTGCGCGAAGGCAAGCGTCAGCTCGCCGGCGGCGATCCGCGGGATCAGCTCGGCGCGCTGCGCCTCGCTCGCGCCGTGGCGCAGGAAGCCGCCGCCGAGGATCACGGTGGCAAGATAGGGCTCGAGCGCGAGCGCGCGCCCGAACGCTTCCATGACGATCATTGTCTCGACGGCGCCGCCGCCGAAGCCGCCATGCTCCTCGGCGAAGGGCAGCCCGAGAAGGCCGAGCTCGGCATACTGTCCCCACACGGCGCGGCTGAAGCCCTCGGGCTCCTGCGCGTAGCGCCGCCGGTCCTCGAAGCCGTAGCGGTCGGCGACGAGCCGGTCGACGCTCTCCTTCAGGAGCCGCTGTTCGTCGGTGAGATCGAAATCCATGAGCGCCCCGCTGTCATTCCGGGGCGGGCCGAAGGCCCGAGCCCGGAACCCATAAACACTATCGGTTCAGAACGAGGTAGAGATCCTGCCAATCGGGGTTCATCTCCTCGATCAGCCGGATCTTTTAATCCCGCCGCCACTTCTTGAGCGCCTTCTCGCGCGCGATCGCTTCCTCGATACGCTCGTACGACTCGTACCAGACGAGGCGGTCGACGCCGTACTTGGCCGAGAACCCCGTGTGCGCCTTCGTCTTGTGCTGCCAGATGCGGTGCGAGAGGTTGTTCGTGACGCCGAGATACAGGGTGCCGTATCTCCGGCTTGCGGTCATGTAGACGTAGTACGCCATCCGGCAGCACCGCGTTTATGGGTTCCGGGCTCGGCGCTCTGCGCCGCCCCGGAATGACAGCCTGTTCAAAGTCCCAAGATCGCCTTGGCGATGATGTTCCGCTGGATCTCGTTCGAGCCGCCATAGATCGAGATCTTGCGCCAGTTGAAGTAGGTCGGCGCGACCGGGCCTGCCCAGTCGGGGCCGATCGGCGGCTCGTTCTGGCCGTGCTCCGGCTCCTCCTGGTATGGCAGGGCGTAGGGACCGACGACCTCCATCAGCAGCTCGGTCGTCGCCTGCTGGATCTCCGAGCCCTTGATCTTGAGGATCGAGGAGGCCGGGTCGGGCTTGCCCTTCTCGCGATGGCGCTCGGCCGCGACGACGCGCAGCTGCGTCATCTCCAGCGCCTTGAGCTCGATCTCGACCGCGGCGAGCTTCTCGCGGAAGCGGGTCGTCTCGATCAGCGGCACCTCGCCGATGCGCTCGAGCCGGGCGAGCTCCTTGATGCGGCGCAGGCGCTCCTTCGAGACCCCGACGCGGGCGATGCCGACGCGCTCGTTGCCGAGCAGGAACTTGGCGTAGTCCCAGCCCTTGTTCTCCTGGCCGACGAGGTTCTCGGCCGGCACGCGCACGTCGTCGAGAAAGACCTCGTTGACCTCCTCGCCGCCGTCGATCGTCCGGATCGGGCGCACCGTGATGCCGGGCGTCTTCATGTCGATGAGGAGGAAGGAGATGCCCTCCTGCTTCTTTGCCGCCATGTCGGTGCGGGCCAAGACGAAGATCCAGTCGGCGTATTGCCCGAGCGTCGTCCAGGTCTTCTGGCCGGTGACGACGTAGGTGTCGCCGTCGCGCTTCGCCGTCGTCTTGAGCGAGGCGAGGTCGGAGCCGGAGCCGGGCTCGGAGAAGCCCTGGCACCACCAGTCGTCGAGATTGGCGATGCGCGGCAGGAAGCGGCGCTTCTGCGCCTCCGAGCCGAAGGCGATGATCACCGGCCCGACCATGCTGACGCCGAACGGCAGCGGCGAGGGCGCCGGCGCCTGCTGCATCTCGTCCTGGAAGATGTACTGCCGCACCGGGTCCCAGCCGGTGCCGCCCCACTCGACCGGCCAATGCGGCACCGCCCAGCCCTTGGCGTTGAGGATGCGGGTCCATTCGACGAGCTCGTCCTTCGAGGCGTGATGGCCCATGACGAGCTTGTCGCGGATGCGCTCAGGCAACGCGGCGCGGAAGAATTCGCGGACTTCCTCGCGGAAGGCGTTTTCCTCGGGGGTGAAGCGGAGGTCCATGCGGGGCTCCTTTTCTTGTTCAGTGTTGTCTCACAACGCGAGTCGTCCCGGGCGGAGCGCAGCGAAGACCCGGGACCCACTCCCGCGCGCCGGCGCTGTGGATCCCGGCTCTCCGCTTCGCTTCGGCCGGGATGACCCGGAAAAGGATGGAACAGGAGCTCACGACGCCTCCCGCATCGCCGCTTTGGCGCGCTCCTCCTCGACGAGCTCCTTCTTCGAGAGCTTGCCGACGGCGGTGCGCGGGAGGTGGTCGCGGATGTCGAGCGCCGCCGGCATCTCGTGCCGGCCGATCTTGTCGGCGAGGAAGGCGCGCAGCGCCTCGAGCGTCAGCGGCGGGCTGCCCTCGCGCAGCTTGACGAAGGCCTTCGCGGCCTCGCCGCGATAGGCGTCGGGCACGCCGACGACGATCGCCTCCTCGACGTCGGGATGCTCGTAGACCGCCTCCTCGATCACCCGCGGATAGACGTTGAAGCCGCCCGAGATGATCATGTCCTTCTTGCGGTCGACGAGGAAGAAGTAGCCGTCCTCGTCCATATGCCCGATGTCGCCGGTGAGGAACCAGCCGTCGACGAAGGCCGCCGCCGTTTCCTCGGGCCGGTTCCAGTAGCCCTTCATGACGTTCCGGGCCCGGATCGCGATCTCGCCCTTCTGGTTCGGCCCGAGCTCCAGGCGGGGGTCGTCGAGCGAGCGGATGCCCATCTCGATGCCGGGCAGCGGCACGCCCATCGAGCCGGGCTTGCCCGGCCCGTCGAGCGGCAGGTTGGTGCCGGCTGGCGCGGTCTCGGTCATGCCCCAGCCGCCGCCGAGCTTGTGGCCGGTGAGGCGCTCGAAACGGGCCCCGACCTCGACCGGCAGCGAGGCGCCGCCGGAGCCGCAGAAGCGCAGCGAGGACAGGTCGCGGCTCTCGATGCCGGGGTGGTTCGCGAGCGCGATCCACATCGTCGGCACGCCCGGGAAGGAGGTGGCGCGCTTCGCCTCGATGTCGGTGAGGATCGCCTCGGCGTCGAATTTCTCGCGCAGCAGCATGGTGTTGCCGTGCTTGACCTGGCGCAGCAGGATCGTCGTCAGCGCGTAAATGTGGAACAGCGGCAGGACGAGGAGGACCTTGTCGTCGAGGAGCGGCCGGTCCTGGCCGGCATACCAGGCGTCGTAGCTCGACACCGCCGCCGTCAGGTTCGCATGCGTCAGCATCGCGCCTTTCGGCAGGCCGGTCGTGCCGCCGGTGTATTGCAGCAGCGCGACATCGTCGACGGCGACGCGCGGCGCCGCGAAGGCGCCGCCGGCATTGCCGATCAGGTCGGCGATGGTCGCGACGCCGTCGCGGCGCCGCAGCGGCGCGAGCGGGATCGGCCCCGGCCCCCAATCGGCGTCGTCGCCGACGAGGAGGAGGTCGACGAGGCCGCTCTCCTTGAGCTTCTCGGCTTTCGGCAGAAGGGCCGCCCAATTCGTGGTCACGAGCACGCGGGCGCCCGAATCCTTGAGCTTGTGGGCGAGCTCGCGCTCGGCCTCGAGCGCGCTCATGTGGACCGCCCGGATGCCGGCCTTCATGCAGGCGAAGAAGGCGATCGGGTGGTAGGGCGTGTTCGGGAGGTACAGCCCGACGGCCGAGCCCGGCCCGATGCCGCGGTCAAGGAAGGCCGCGGCGAGACGGTCGACCTTTTGGGCGAGCTCGCGATAGCTGATGGCGCGGTCGCGGAAGTCGAACACGGCGCGGTCGGCCGAGCGGGCAAGGCCCTCATCGAGCAGCGCCGACACGGTCGAGACCCCGATCGGCGCATCCCACGAGACGCCCGGCGGGTAGGACTTCTCCCAGGCGAAGGGGCGGCTCATGGCGGCATCACGCCGCCTTGTCCTCGCTCGCCTTCGCGGCAAAGCCCCGGCCGTCGCGGGCGAGGCGCGTCAGCAGCGGCGCCGGCTCGAGCGCCTTGTTGTCCGAGCGGGCCGCATAGGCGGCGAGGCGGTCGCAGAGATAGGGGAGCCCGATCTGGTCGGCATAGAACATCGGTCCGCCGCGCCAGACCGGCCAGCCATAGCCGTAGACCCAGACCACGTCGACGTCGCCCGGCCGGTAGGCGATGCCCTCCTCGAGGATGCGCGCGCCCTCGTTGATCATCGGGAAGACCAGGCGCTCGAGGATCTCCTTTTTGTCGATCGTGCGGCGCTGGATGCCGAGCCGGTTCGAGGCGTCGATGATGATCTTCTCGACCTCCGGATCGGGGATCGGCGTGCGCGCGCTGCCCTCGTAGCGGAAATACCCGGCGCCGGTCTTCTGGCCGAACCGCCCCATCTCGGCGAGCGTGTCCGAAATCTCGGCGCGCTCGCCGCGGCCCTTGCGGATGCGCCAGCCGACATCGATGCCGGCGAGATCGCCCATCGCGAACGGCCCCATCGGGAAGCCGAACTCGGTGAGCGCCGCATCGACGTCCTGCGGCAGCGCGCCTTCGAGGATCAGCCGCTCGGCCTCCTTGGTGCGCTGGTGCAGCATGCGGTTGCCGACGAAGCCGTAGCAGACGCCGACGACGACGGGCACCTTGGCCATCTTGCGCCCGACCGCGATCGCGGTCGCGAGCGCGTCGAAGGCGGTCTTCTCGCCGCGCACGATCTCGAGCAGCTTCATGACGTTCGCCGGGCTGAAGAAATGCGTCCCGAGCACGTCCTGCGGGCGCTTCGTCACGGCGGCGATCTCGTTCACGTCGAGCGTCGAGGTGTTGGTGGCGAGGATCGCGCCCGGCTTCGCGATCCGGTCGAGGTCGGCGAAGATGCGCTTCTTGAGGTCCATCTCCTCGAACACCGCCTCGATGATGAAGTCGGCATCGGCAAGCGCCGCGAAATCGGTCGAGCCGGTGATGAGCGCGACGCGGCGGTCGCCCTCCTCCTGCGTCAGCCCGCCGCGCGAGACGGTGCTGGCGTAGTTCTTCCGGATCGTCGCCAGCCCGCGGTCGAGCGCGTCCTGCGCGGTCTCGACGATCGTCACCGGGATGCCGGCATTGGCGAAGTTCATGGCGATGCCGCCGCCCATGGTGCCGGCGCCGATGA
>DAINQO010000148.1:0-8164 GCA_036742625.1 Microvirga sp. | reverse complement strand
TCGCCCTCGGCGACCCCGGTGTCGATGCGGACCCCCTCCCCCGGCGGGAACTGCAGGGCCCAGAGCTTGCCGGTCGAGGGCAGGAAACCCTTCTCCGGGTCCTCGGCATAGAGCCGCGCCTCGACCGCGTGGCCGTCGATCGCGAGGTCGCCCTCACCGAACGGCAGCGTCTCGCCGGCGGCGACCCGGAACTGCAGCTCGACGAGGTCGAGCCCGGTGATCGCCTCAGTGACCGGATGCTCAACCTGCAGCCGCGTGTTCATCTCCATGAACCAGAAGCGGTCGGGCCGAAGACCCTCGCGGCCGTCGGCGATGAACTCGACCGTGCCGGCGCCGGCATAGCCGACGGCCCGCGCCGCCTCGACCGCGGCCTTGCCCATGACGGCGCGCATCTCCGGCGTGATGCCGGGCGCCAGCGCCTCCTCGATGACCTTCTGATGCCGCCGCTGGAGCGAGCAGTCGCGCTCGAAGAGATGCACGACGTTGCCGTGCCGGTCGGCGAAGACCTGGATCTCGACGTGTCGCGGCGCGAGCACGTATTTCTCGACGAGCACGCGCGGGTCGCCGAAGGCGCTCAGCCCCTCGCGCTGCGCGCTCGCGAGCGCCGCCTCGAACTCCGACGCGCTCTCGACGCGGCGCATGCCCTTGCCGCCGCCGCCGGCCACCGCCTTGATCAGCACCGGGTAGCCGATCGTCCCGGCCTCGCCGCGCAGGAACGCCGGCTCCTGGCGCTCGCCGTGGTAGCCCGGCACGACCGGCACGCCGGCCTTGGCGACGAGCGCTTTCGCGGCGTCCTTCAGCCCCATGGCGCGGATCGCGGACGCCGGCGGGCCGACGAAGACGATCCCGTTCGCGGCGGAGGCCTCGGCGAACTCGGCGCGCTCCGACAGGAAGCCGTAGCCAGGATGGATGCAGGCGGCGCCGGACGCTTTCGCGGCGGCGATGATCTTGCCGATGTCGAGGTAGCTCTCGCGCGCCGCCGCCGGCCCGATCGGGTGCGCCTCGTCCGCCATCGCGACGAAGAGCGCCCGCGCGTCGGCTTCCGAATGCACCGCGATCGTGCGCATGCCGAGCCGCTTCGCGGTGCGAATGATCCGGCACGCGATCTCGCCGCGGTTGGCGATGAGGACGCTGTCGAGCATGGCGGCTCCGGATGCGGGATGGCCGGCAATGGAGGCGGAACGGGTGTGGAGGTCAAGGGGCCGCCCGGGCCGCCGAAGATCCCCGATCAACGCCTTGCCCGATCCACCTTGGCCGGGCCCGGAACGGCTAGCGCGGGATGATTTTTCTTCGAATCATCATCCCGCGCTATCTGTTTGTTCGAGCATGATCTTTTCCGAAAACCGGTTCCCACTTTTCGGGATCATGCTTAGCCCTTGAACGCGCCCTCCTCCGCCAGGAACGCCGCCTCCTCGGGCGTGCTCTCGCGCCCGAGGATCGCGTTGCGATGCGGGAAGCGGCCGAACCTCGCGACGATGTCGCGGTGGTGGCGCGCCCATTTCGCCGCGTCCGGGTCGCCGAGCGCCTCGGCGAGCGCGACCGAGCGCTCCTGGTCGGCCGGATCCTCGGAGTGCGAGAACGGCAAATAGAAGAAGCGGCGCAGCTCCGGCGCCACCGCCCGGTCGTGCTTGCGCTCGATCGCGCGGTCCGCGACGTCCACCGCCACGGGGTCTGTCCGGTAGGCGCGCCGGGTGCCGCGGAACATGTTGCGCGGGAACTGGTCGAGGAGCAGGCACAGCGCCAGTGCGCCTTCCGGCACGAGCTCCCATTCATTGAGGTCGCCGCGCGCCGCCGCCTCGTGGGTGAGGAGAAAGCGCTCCCGGCAGGCTTCGTCGAAGGCGTCGTCCTTGGAAAACCACTTGTCCGGCCCGGCGGCGCGCCAGAACGCCAGCACCTCCTCGATCGTGGCGTATCGCTCCATGCGGCTGCCCTCGGATTCGAAAAAAGCCCGGCGGCGCCGGGCTTTTCTCGTCAATGCGTGCCGGCGTCGCGCCTACTCGATGGACACCGCGACGAAGCGGACTTCCCCTTGAGCGTTCGCGACGAGGAGGAGGGCCGACTTCTTGCCCTCCTTCTTCAGCGCCTCGACCCGGCGGGTCACGTCGGCCGGCGACGACACCGCCTCCTGCCCGACCTCGACGATCACCTCGCCCATCTGGATGCGCTTGTCGGCGGCGGCGGAGTTCGGATCGACCCGCGTCACGACGACGCCCTTGACGGTGTCCTTGACGTTGAAGCGCTTGCGCACCTCGTCGGTCAGTCCGGAAAGCTCGAGGCCGAGGACCCGCCGCGTCGCGCTCGGCACGTCGGTCGGCGGCTGGTTGAGCGAGGCCTGCTGCTGGCGGTCGTTGTCCTCGAGCCGCCCCAGCGTCACCGACTTCACGACCTCCTTGCCCTTGCGCACGACGGTGACGTCGACGGCCTTGCCGACCGGCGTGTTGGCGACGATGCGCGGCAGGTCGCGCGACTGCTTCACCTCCTGGCCGTCGAACCGGACGATGACGTCGCCGACCTCCAGGCCGGAGGGCTTTGCCGGACCCTTGTCGTCGATGCCGGCGACGAGGGCGCCGCGCGGCGTGCCGAGGCCGAGCGCCTCGGCCGTCGGCTCGTCGACGTTCTGGATGCGCACGCCGAGCCAGCCGCGGCGGGTCTCGCCGAACTCGCGCAGCTGCTGGATCACCGGCACGGCGGTGGCGGCCGGCACCGCGAAGCCGATGCCGACCGAGCCGCCGGTCGGCGACAGGATCGCCGTGTTGATGCCGATCACCTCGCCGTTCATGTTGAACAGCGGTCCGCCCGAATTGCCTTTGTTGATCGAGGCGTCGGTCTGGATGTAGTTGTCATAAGGGCCGGACTCGATGTTGCGGCCGCGCGCCGAGACGATGCCGGCCGTGACCGAGCCGCCGAGGCCGAAGGGATTGCCGATCGCGACGACCCAGTCGCCCGGCCGCATCTTGTCGGAGTTGCCGAACGGCACCGCCTTGAGCGGCTTTTCGGGCTTCACGCGCAGCACGGCGAGGTCGATCTTCGAATCCTTGCCGATGATCTCGGCCTTGAGGCGCTGGCCGTCCGAGAAGATGACGCTGATGTCGTTCGCGTCGCCGATGACGTGGTTGTTGGTGACGACGATCCCCGACGGGTCGATGACGAAGCCCGAGCCGAGCGAGTTCGAGCGGCGTTGACGCGGGCTGTCGCCCCCCTGCCCGCCCGGCCCGCCCTGGCCTCCCTGGCCGCGGCGGTTGAAGAATTCCTCGAACAGATCCTCGAACGGCGTGCCGGGCGGCAGCTGCGGCAGCGCCCGCCCGCGCGCCTCGACCGTCGTCGAGGCCGAGATGTTGACGACCGCCGGCATGATCTCCTCGGCGAGGTCGGCGAAGGATTCAGGCGCCGCGCGCGCCCAGGCCTCGACCGGGAGGAGCGTGGCCGCCAGAGCGAACACCCCGACGACGGCCGCCGCGAGGCGTCCGCCGGAGGGCGCCGCCGGGGCCGCGAGAACGTTCACGAGAGCCATGGCTTTTCCTCGATTTGGAGCGATGCCTCGGATCGGCTCGCTCCGGCTGCATTCAAGCGCGATTGCGGCCAAAGCGCGACTCGCCGCCTCACGCCCCGAACTTGCGCACCGCCCACACGATCACAACTCCGAGCACGGCGGAAGCGATTCCGACGAGACGCATGCGGTCGCTCGGCGTGTTCGCGGCTTCGATCATGGCGCGTCTGACCCGATCCGGAAAGGCCGCGAACAGAAGCCCCTCGACCGCAAGAGCGAGCCCGAGGGCGGCGGCGAGGTCGCGCATGCGGCACGGCTATTGGGTCGGTCCGGTCGGGGCGGCGCCAGGCGAGCCCGCGCCGGGCGCCGGCGCGACGGCGGCGCCCGGGCGGCGCACCGCCGGCGCCGTCGTCGGGGCGCCCGGGCCGCCGAAGCCGCCCCTGCCGCTCGGGTCGTTGAAATAGCGGAAGAATTCCGAGGTCGGGCTCAGCACCATGCGCGTGTCCGAGTGGCGCAGGCCCGTCTCATAGGCCTGCATCGAGCGGAAGAAGGCGAAGAAATCGGCATCCTTGCCGAAGGCGTCGGCGAGGATGCGGTTCTTGTCGGCGTCGCCCTGGCCCCGGGCCTGCTCCGACTGGCGGGTCGCCTCGGCGACGATGATGGTCGCCTCGCGCTCCGCCCGGGCCCGGATGGTCGCCGCCTGCTGCTGGCCGTTGGCGCGCAGATCCGCGGCTTCGCGCTGTCGCTCGGTCTGCATGCGCTGATACACCGCCTGGCTGTTCGAGGCCGGCAGGTCGACGCGCGTCAATCGCAGGTCGATGATCTCGACGCCGAGGTTCTGCGCCTGCCGGTTCACGTCCTCCTGGATGCGGTTCATCAGGTGGCCGCGCTCGGTGCGCACGATCGCGTCGCGCGAGGCGTTGGCGAGAACGTTGCGCATCGAGGAGTTGACGAAGCTGCCGAGCCGCTGGTTTGCGACCGGAACCGCGCCGACGGTCTGGAAGAACTGCAGCGGGTTCGAGATCCGGTAGCGCGCGAAGGCGTCGACCTCGAGGTTCTGCCGGTCGGCCGAGAGGATGGTCTGGACCGGCAGGTCGAGATCGAGGACGCGCTTCTCGAGCGTCACCACGTTCTCGATGAACGGCCATTTGAAATAGAGGCCGGGCGCGTTCTTGCCGGTCTCGTTCGCGACCGTGCGGACGCGGCCGAACTGCAGCACCAAGGCCTGCTGCGTCTGGCTGACGACGAAGGTCGAGGCATAGAACAGGATCGCCGCGAGCCCGAGGAGCACGACGACGCCGGTGCGGATGATGCTGCTCATCGGCTCGCCCCCTGGCCTTGCGCCGGGGCGGCCGGCGGCCGCCGCTGCATCTCGGTCAGCGGCAGATACGGCACCACGCCGGAGCCCTGGCCGCTCTGGTCGATGATGATCTTGTCCATGCCGCCGAGCACGCGCTCCATGGTCTCGAGGAAGATGCGCTCGCGGATGACCGCCGGCGCCTTGCGGTACTCGTCGTAGACCTGGGTGAAGCGGGAGGCCTGGCCGGTCGCCTCGGCGACCGCCTGCTCGCGATAGGCTTCCGCCTGCTGGATCTTCTGGGCCGCCTCGCCGCGGGCCCGCGGTACCACCTGGCTCGCGAAGGTGCGGGCCTCGTTCTGGACGCGCTCGGCGTCCTGCTGGGCGGCGTTGACGTCGAAGAAGGCCTCGCGCACCTGCGCCGGCGGCTGCACGGCGATGAGCTGCACGACCTCGACGACGACGCCGGAGCCGTAGGCGTCGAGCGTCTGCTGGACGATGTCCTTGACCTCCGAGGAGATGCTGCCCTGCTCGGTCGTGAGCACGGCCTGGATCTGGCGGCGTCCCATGACCTCGCGCATGGCGCTCTCGGCGACCGCCTTGATCGTGCCCTCCGGGTTCTGCAGGTTGAAGACGAAATCCTGGGCGCGGGCCGGGTTGACGCTCCACTGCACGTCGAAATCGATGTCGACGATGTTCTCGTCGCCGGTGAGCATCAGGCTTTCCTCGAGGACGTCGCGGCCGCGCCCTTGCGCGCCGGGCCGGTAGCCGACCGGGATGGTGCGCCGGGCGCGCACGTCGGGCTTCAGCACCTGGCCGATCGGGTAAGGCAGGTTGTAGCGCAGGCCCTCGCCGGTCGAGCCGGTGTAGCGGCCGAAGATCATGTTGATGCCGACCTCGTTCGGCCGCACGGTGTAGAAGCCGGTCGCGAGCCAGAGCACGATCGCGGCGAGGACGACGACCGCCGCGGTCTTGCCGCCGAAGGCGGCGCCGCCCGGGATGATGGTCTTGAGACGGTCCTGGCCGCGGCGCAGGATCTCCTCGAGATCGGGCGGGCCGCCGCCGCCGCCCTTGGGGCCGGAGCCCCACGGACCGCCGCCGCCCGAGCCGCCGCCCTGCCCCCACGGGCCGCCGCCGCCGCTTTGGTTGCTCCAAGGCATGTGCGCGCCTGTCCTTCCCCTTAGACTTTGGTCGGTCGGATTTTGATCGGTTGTGGGTGCTCTGCGCCCCACCTGTCAAGGCTTGGCAGGTGGGTGGCCGTCAGCGCTTATTCAACGCGGTGCGGCGGAAGGGCGCCGCTCGAGGTCGACGAAGCTGAAGGCGTAGTCGTCGTCCGGCCCCTTCGGCCGGTCGTCGCGCCGGAGCTCGCGGAAGGCGGCGCGGTCGAAGGAAGGGAAGACCGCGTCGCCTTCCGGCGACGCATGCACGAGCGTCAGGTGCAGGCGCCGCGCCTGCGGCAGCGCCTGGCGGTAGATCTCGGCGCCGCCGACGACCGCGATCTCGGCGGCGCCGAGCTCGTCGGCCAATGCCTCGGCGAGGGCGACGGCCTCGGGCCAGCCATGCGCGGCGTCGACGCCGTCCGCCGCAAAGCCGCGGTCGCGCGTCAGAACCACCGTCCGCCGTCCCGGCAGCGCCTTGCCGATCGAGTCGAAGGTCTTGCGGCCCATGATCATCGGCTTGCCCCAGGTCAGATCCCGGAAGCGCCGCAGATCGCTCCGCAGCCGCCAGATCAGCTTGTTGTCGCGCCCGATGACGCCGTTCTCGGCCACCGCCGCGACGATCGCGAGCGGGCGCGTCATGCGCGGCGCCTCATGCGCGGCCCGCCAAGGCCGCGAGCGCGCCGCCGTCGAGACGGTTCTTCGTCCATCCGTCCATGGCGACGGCGCCGAGCCGCCGGTAGAAGGCGATCGCCGGCTCGTTCCAGTCGAGCACCCCCCATTCGAGCCGCGCCAGATCCTCGGCGACGCAGCGGCGGGCGAGATCGGCAAAGAGCGCCATGCCGATGCCGCGGCCGCGCAGCGCCGGCCGCACGAAGACGTCCTCGAGATGGATGCCGTGGCGGCCGCGGAAGGTCGAGAAGCTGTAGAACCACAGCGCGAAGCCGGCCGCCGCCCCCTCCCATTCGGCGATGGCGCAGAACACCCGCGGGTTCTCGGCAAACAGCGCCGCCGCGAGCATCGCCTCCGTGGCGTCGACCTCGTGCGCCAGCCGCTCGTACTCGGCGAGCTCGCCGACGAGCGCCAGGATGAGCGCTGCATCGGCGCGAGCGGCGGGGCGGATCGACAGGCTCAAGCCGGCACCATGGACGTCCTCGAAGGAGGCGCGGCACCATACAAGAAAGGCCGGATGAGGCCACCCGGGCGCGGGCGGCCTCTTCGCGCCGCGAATCCGGTGCGCCCGCGCTTCGCCAGCGTGCCCTCGCTCCACCGGAGGAGCGGTCAGGTCCCGTCAAGGTTCCGCGCCGGGCGTGAACTCAGACTGAGCTTGGGAGTTTGTCAGGAGGCGGTAGCTGCGACATCCCCATGAAATGGTTCAGCCGAAATCGATGCCCGACCTACCACCACCTGGGTTGGTCGTTCCCGGACGAAGCTCCAGTCCCGTTCTTTGAGCTCAGGCTCCCGGACGCCACCATACGCTTGCTCGACCCGCGCATGCATGGGAGGGCGGTCAGCGCGGCAGGCAGAACGTTGGACGGGTTTTTGCGCCGGGCGCGCCGGCCGATCCGTCGATGAACGAGACGGTGGAGGATCAGGCGCAGCACGCAGCACCGGTCGATCCCGTATTCCCGCGCTTCTTCCGAGACGGCGAAGAGCCCGAGCAGAAGCTCCTCGGTCTGATCGCGTACGGGCTCTAGGAGGAAGCCCGCCGGGAGTGGGTCGACGACTTCAAAGGCCGGGAGGGCCGCTATCCCGGCCCCGCGGAGCTTCGCGCCTATGAGAGCTCCTGGACCTCTTCGCGCCTCGAGGGGCTCAGGAACGCGGCGGTCGAGATTCTCGCCCGGTACGCGGGCAGCATCGCGCGCGAGGTCGAGGGTCAGGCTCTCCGACAGGCTCTGCGAGGCAGCTTCCGCAGAAGCGTCACGCGCTGGCTGTTCAGCGCAATCCTGTTCGGCGCAGCGGTGCTCGGCGCCATGGTGGCCCTGAGCCGAGCCGGCATAGACGTGATCGACGCCGCCCAGACGCTCCTGCGCCCGCAGCGCCGGGCGGAATCCGCGCAGTCGCCGGCCGATGCGCCGCTCCCGCAGCCGACGACGTCGGCTCCCGAGCCTCGAGGCGCGCCGGCGCCAGCCGGCTCCGGTGCGCCCGTCACACCCGCTCCGCGCTCCGGTCGGTGATCACGGCAGGCTTGCCGCTGATCTCGTCGCGAAGAACCGTCCTGGC
>DAINQO010000147.1:0-8228 GCA_036742625.1 Microvirga sp. | reverse complement strand
AGCGGAGAGCTGGCGGATCGCAAGACCGCGACGGATCAAGTCGCGCGCGTGCTGCAGCGGCAAAGGTTGATCTGAACGCGCGCTGTCGAGCCCGGTTGACGTGCGCTCTATTCCGCCGCCGGCCGCGCCCGTTCCGCCACGAACGCCTCGTGCTCGCGCAGAAGCTCGCCGGCAAGCGCGCGGGCGATGAGGGCGCGGGTCTCGGCGACGCCGTAGAGGGCGACGAAGGAGCCGAAGCGCGGGCCGCGCTCCTCGCCGAGCAGTATCTGGTAGATCGTCGCGAACCAGGTCTGGGCGACGCCGGGGCGCCCGTCGGGGCTCTTCGACTTGCCGGAGGTGTCGGGGAAATGCCGGCGCCCGACCTCGTAGACGACGGCCTGCAGGGCCTCGGCATCGGTCGAGCCTTCGTGGGAGCGAAGGGCCTCGGCGAGCTCCGACAGCGCCGCGCGCTCGGCCTCGTTCGGCAGCCGGTAGCGCTTCGCCGGGCGGACGAAATCGCGATAGTAGCGCACCGCGTGGCCGACGAGCCGGTCGAGCCGCGGATGCGTCGCCGGCGACACGCCCGGCGCGTAGCGGCGGATGAAGCCCCACAACACGCCGGCGTCCTCGGAATTCGCGACCGCAACGAGGTTCATGAGCATCGAGAAGGAAAGGGAGGCGGCTTTCCCGGCAGGCGCGCCACTGGTCACGAGCTCGGGCGCCGGCGGCGCGCCGGCATGGATGTGCCAGACCGGGTTTCCGAGCCTGGTTTTGGCATCCTGGTCCGGGAATCTCTCGAGGAAGGCCAGATAATCGTCGACATGGCGCGGGATCACGTCGAAGAACAGCCGCTTCGCCTCGCGCGGCCGGTTGTACATGAAGAGCGAGAGGCTTTCCGGCGTGCCGTAGGCGAGCCAGTCGTCGATCGTCAGGCCGTTTCCCAATGACTTCGATATCTTGCGGCCTTTCTCGTCGAGGAAGAGCTCGTAGTTGAAGCTTTCCGGCGGCTCGCCGCCGATGGCGCGCGCGATCTCGCCGGAAAGCTTCACGGAATCGATGAGGTCCTTGCCGGCCATCTCGTAGTCGACGCCGAGCGCGACCCAGCGCATCGCCCAGTCGGGCTTCCACTGCAGCTTGGCGCGCCCGCCGGTGACCGGCGTCTCGAAGCGCTCACCGGTTCCAGGATCGCGCCAGACGATCGTGCCGGCGCCAGGCCGGACCTCGTCGATCGGCACCTGCATGACCTCGCCGGTCTCCGGATGCAGAGGCAGGAAGGGCGAGTAGGTCTGCTGACGCTCTTCGCGCAGCGACGGCAGCATGATCGCCATCACGGCGTCGTAGCGATCGAGCACGGTCAGCAGCGTCGCGTCGAAACGGCCGGAGCGGTAGCACTCGGTCGCCGACAGAAACTCGTAATCGAAGCCGAAGGCGTCGAGGAAGGCACGCAGCCGCGCGTTGTTGTGGGCGCCGAAGCTCGCATGCGTCCCGAACGGATCCGGCACCTCGGACAGCGGCTTGCCGAGGTGGGGCGCGATAAGGTCGCGGTTCGGGACGTTGTCCGGCACCTTCCGCAAGCCGTCCATGTCGTCCGAGAAGGCGATAAGGTGGGTCTTGACCTTGTCGCCGGTGAGAACGCGGAAGGTGTGGCGCACCATCGAGGTGCGGGCGACCTCGCCGAAGGTGCCGATATGCGGTAGCCCCGAAGGCCCGTAGCCGGTCTCGAACAGCGCCTCGTTCTTGCCGGTGCGCTCAAGCCGGGAGACGAGCTTGCGCGCCTCCTCGAACGGCCACGCGGCCGCGCTCTGCGCAGCCTCGGCGAGGGCAGGCTCGATGATGAGAGGCGCGATCATGCTCAAAAGCGCTTAGCGGCGTACCCGGCCCGGGCCTGAGAAGCTGCGGACCGTATGGAGCGGTGTGCCGCGGGTCAATCGGAGGGATCGCCAACGGTTTCGGCTCCTCCGCGATCGGCGATGCCAATGACGAAGGCAAGAATCTGGTCGAGCGCGGTCAACGTCGCCTTATCGAGACGCCCGATCGGCGGCCCGACACGATCCCGCCGAATAGCCGTTATCTTATCGACCATGATTTGCGACGGTCGCCGCAGACCAGTTTCAGCATTCGCGTCGACGCCAAGCCGAATTAGCGGGACCTCGCGCAAGGTCGTCGAGAAAGGACAAATGAGAACGCTTTTGATTGGTGGCAGCAGATTAGATTGGATGATGACTGCTGGACGGGGCTTCCCATAATCTCCGGACAAGGCGACCGTGACGATGTCGCCCCGTCTCATTCAGCCCATGTCTCCTTCGCGGCAGCCTCGATGAACTCCAGAACCTCGTCTTCTTCCGCTGCGTCGCGGAGCAACGCGGCCTGCCGTCTCGCTTCCTCGGCGAACCCGGGCGCGTTCGGGTCCGGGACCCAGATTCGGAGGAGCTTCATGCCTTGCCGGCGCTTGTTCTGCCGGTAACGGGCGAACTTGCTTTCCTGACGTGCTGTAGCGCGAGCCATAGGGAACGGTAGCGCGCTACCCGGCTCGCGTCAAGAATCCGAAGCTCAAAACGGGCTCACCGGGAAGAAGCGCAGGTACAGCTCGGCATATTTGCCCTCGTCCCATAACCGCTGCAGCGCGTGGTCGAAGGCGCGGCGCAGGAGCTCGTCGTCCTTGCGCACGATGAAGCCGATGCCCTCGCCGAAGAAGCGGCTCTCGATGTAGGGCCCGCCGATGAAGCCGCAGCATCCGGCGGCGTCGGTGCCGCCGAGCCAGAGCGACAGCCCGAGCCCGTCGCCGAACACGTAGTCGGCTTCACCGCGCCGCACCGCGCCTTCGGCGGCGATCAGATCGTCGAAGCCGCGCACCGTCGCGCGCGCGAAGAAGGCTTTCAGGTACGCCTCGTGGGCGGTCCCCTGCACGACGGCGACGGTGCGGCCGTCGAGCGCGCGCGGGTTCGGCTCCGGCTGGCCCTTGTCGGCGCGCGCCGCAAAACGCGCCGGGAAACGGAAATACGGCAAGGTCACCGAAAAACGCCGGCGCAGCGCCGGCGTGATCGGCATCGCGGCGGCGATGACGTCGCCGCGCGCTTCCGACAGGGCGTCGGCGAGGGTGTCGAAACGGCGGGCCTGGATGGTGCAGGTGATGCCGAGGCGCTCGCAGGCGGCGCGCGCGAGCTCGACCGAGAACCCGGTCGGCGCGCCGTCCGGGCCGACGAAATGCAGCGGCGGAAAGTCGTCGTCGGTCAGGAAGCGGACCGTGCGCAGACCGGAAAGGTCGGGGCGCTCCTGCCGGGCGCGCGGGTCCCACAGGTTCGGGATCGCGACATCCTGGGCAACGACGGGAGCGGCGGCCGCGAGCCCGGCAACCCACCCGAGCAGGGACAGGACCATACGACTAAAGTTCATGGCACGTCGACGGCGCGCAATCCTTACGGTTGCGGGACATCTGCTCCTCTTCTGGACCAGCCGGCCTCGGGAGCTATCCTTCTTGACGATCCAGGGTCAAGCGATCGGTACGGTTGCGGCCGCCAATCCGGTTCTGCCGATCGAGATCGCTTTCCTGCAAAATCACGGCGTCGGCGCGGACCTGCTCCGGCGTGCCGCCGAGGCGGCGCGGCGCAGCGGCTCATTTGCCGACGAAGCGCTGCTCAAGCTCGGCCTCGTCGATGAAGCTTTTTTCTACCAGGCGCTGGCGGCCGAGATCGAGCTGCCCTTCCTCGGGAGCGACGTGCCGGTCGGCCCCGCAGCGCGGTTTCCCTACAGCCTGCGCCTCGGCCTCGCGCCTCTGGCGGCAACCGTTTCGCGCTTGCGCCCGTCGGCCCGCAAGTCGTTTGGCTCCTCAAAGCCGCCCGGGGCTTCGCCGACGGGATCTCGGTCACGACGCCGTCGGCGCTGCGCGGTGCGATCTTTCGCGAGCACGGAGCCGCAATCGCCGCGGCGGCGGCGAACGGACTTGCCGATGCCGATCCGAGCCGGTCCTATCGCGACGGCTGCACGCCGGCTCAAA
This sequence comes from Microvirga sp., assembly GCA_036742625.1. GTDB lineage: Bacteria > Pseudomonadota > Alphaproteobacteria > Rhizobiales > Beijerinckiaceae > JAJKJG01. The sequence continues at coordinate 4,255 of DAINQO010000147.1, read as the reverse complement.
AGCTGTGCGGCCCTGCTCTCGGCTGCGTGCTTCTCGCCGGCGCCGTCGCCGATCTCGGCCTGACGCTATCGGCCCTCGTCATCGTTTCCGGCCTCGTTTTCCTCGGGATGGTGACCATGCGCCTCGGGGCCATCCGCGAGCACATATCGACGCGGCCCGCGCGCCGCATCGCGCAGCCACCCGACGACGCGCTGCCGATCTACACGATCATCGTGCCGCTTCGCCGCGAGCGCCGGGTGCTTGCCCGGCTGATCGCCGCCATGGTGGCGCTCGATTACCCCGAGACCAAGAAAGACGTGAAGCTCGTCATCGAGGCCGACGATCGCGAGATGGCCGACGCGCTCGCTCAGACCGCGCTTCCCGGATTCATCGAGGTCATCGTGGCGCCGCCGGGCGAGCCCCGGACGAAGCCGCGCGCGCTCAACGTCGCGCTGCCCCTCGCGCGCGGCGAGTTCGTGACCGTCTACGACGCCGAGGACGTGCCCCATCGCGACCAGCTGCGGCTCGCGGTCGCGACCTTCGCGCGCGCCCCGCCGGACGTCGCCTGCCTGCAGGCGCGGCTCGTGATCGACAATACCGACGACAATTGGCTGACCCGCTTCTTCACCATCGAGTACGCGACGCTCTTCGACGTCATCAACCCCGGCCTTGCGCTCGGCGACCTGCCGGTACCGCTCGGCGGAACCTCGAACCATTTCCGCCGGCCGGTGCTCGAAAGCCTGCACGGCTGGGACGCCTGGAACGTGACCGAGGACGCGGATCTCGGCATCAGGCTGGCGCTCGCCGGCTACCGCGTCTTCGATCTGCCCTCCGCCACGCTTGAGGAGGCGCCGGGCTCCTTCCGTGCCTGGCTGAAGCAGCGGCAACGGTGGATGAAGGGCTTCATGCAGGTGGTCGTCACGCATTCGCGCCGGCCGCTCGCGGCGCTGCGGGCGCTCGGGCCGCTGCGCTTCTTCGCGGCTGTCGCGACGAGCCTCGGCACGGTCGCGACGGCGCTCGGCTATCCGCTGTTCATGATCGTATCGATCGTCGTTTTCTACGACGGCTCCTGGCTGACGGCGAGCACGCCCATGGAGGCGCTGCGATCGGCCGTCGGCGTGACCCTGTTCGGCGCCGGGCTCGTCGCCATGATCGCCCCGGCGGTCGTCGCCATCGAGCGGCGGCGCTGGCGCCGACTCTACCCGCTGGTTCCGCTCTTGCCGTTCTACTACGCCCTGATCAGCATCGCGGCGTGGGGCGCGCTCGCCGAGCTGATCCGCGACCCCTTCGGCTGGAACAAGACCGAGCACGGCCTCGCGCGAACTTCCCGCTCGGGGCTCCTCGTCGGCAGCCGAGCGGCCGGCGCCCGCCGGGCGGCGGTCGAGCTCGCCTGGCGTCGCTACAGCCGCTCGAGGCTGCGGCTAAGCCAATGGATCGGGTTCGGCCGGGCCCGGCGGGCGTAGGTCGAGGATCAGGGCAAGCTCCGGCTTCAGGGCGCGAGCGTCGCCCTCGAGGTCGCCGACCGTCACCAGCACCCGCACCAGCTTCCGGTGAACCGAGGTTCGGCCGAGCTCCGCCACATACGCTTCGATTGCGGCGGCGAGATCCTTCAAATCATCGCATTGACGATATCTCGGATCGTCCAAGAGGTAGGCCTGAAACATCCTTCCGATACCCGCTCAACGAATATGTCCCGGATTATCAGCCGTCCGTGCGGCGCCTCGTGCGGCGAGACCGCCGGCATGCAAATGGAGCGAACGCAGCAGGTACGGATCCGATTGCCCAAACCTTACTTACAGTTGTGAGGCTTGTCACGCCGGGGCCCGCAGGGCGTTTCGAGAGGCCCGCGCGCTCGCGGTGCTGGGCGCTTCCGGAGCGGACGGGGCTTGGCGCTAGCGCGCCGGAACGCGTCCGCCGCGCCCGCCTGGCGAGCCGCGCGGCGCCGTTGCGGAGGGCTCCCCGATCTGCAGGTTGAGCACGCCGATGCCCGGCTTCCTGTCCTCGACGAGATCGGCGCAGAGGCTGTCCGGCACTGAGACGATCGAGCCCCTATGACGCTCGCCGGGCCGCGCCTCGACCACCTCGGCGAAGGTGAAGGCGTTCTCGCCGCACCCGGTCGTGTTCGCGGCTGCGGGCGATGAAAGGGCCGTGGCAATGAGCAAGACGACGCGATGCATGGCCGGCTCCGGGCGGGAGCGCCAGTCTAGCCGCCGGTCGTTAAGCGGCCGTAGCTACTGCGGCCTGGAATTTCGGAGCCGCTGTCCCGAGGTCGGGACGATCTGCGGGCCGTCATAGTCCCAGCGGGTCGCCTCGACCACGCTCGTGCCGATCATGGTCCTGATCGAGATCCGGAACGGCACCAGCACCCGCGCCCCCTCGACCGGCGCGAGCCAGACCGACATGTCCCGATTCTCCTGCATGAACTTCGTCGCCGGACGGTGGAGCCGGTGCCCGGCGATCGGCACGTAGCGCACGTTGCAGACGAGCACGGGGCCGCTGTAGCCCGCCTTTTCGACGTGGCGGGTACCGCCGTAGCTCAGCACCACGTCGAACCGGGTGCCGCCGTCGAAGACCGGGACCGACCGGTTGCAGTTCGCAGGGTCGGTCAGCCCTCCCCGCGCCGGCACCGGCGCGATCATGGCGCTCAAGGGGTCGATGACGGCGCGCTTGTGCACCTCCGAGAGGGGAACGCGATCGCGCCTGTCCTCGAGCGGCGGCTCGACCTGCACCGCGACGACGTTGCCGCCGGCGACGCCCATGCGCAGGCTGCGCTCGCCGGCCGAGGTCCGGACCCGGGCCGTGAACGCGGCCGGCGTCGGGCGCGCGCTCGTCACCGAGCCGGCGGCGGTCGCGCTGCCGTCGCCGCCGACGAGCGCGCCGAGGCCGCTCAGCCGCCCTCTCAGCTCGAGCCGGTACTGGCTGCCCTCGAAGCTGCCGCTGAGCTCGCCCGATCCGATCCGCAACCCCGAGAGCCAAAGCCCGTAGTCGACGTTGAGCGGCGCCGCCAAGGTGGCGGCAGCCGAAAGGCTAAGCCATGCTGACGCCGCGGCCGTCGCCAGCGGCGCACGCGCCAGCGCTCTTCGCCACCGTGAGTTCAACGCGCGCCGCATTCTGCGCTTTCCGGTCCCACAGCCTGTTCTCCGGTTCAAATCGGGATAAATCGTGACGCCGGGTGCCGAAAGGCGGAGCTTCGCGGCTCGCCCGAATCTTGACGCAGCGCCCGCTTTCGCCCTATAGCCCTGCCTCTTCCAAGGACTTCCCGTCCGGCCGCCGTGAATGGGCGCGAAGCTCCATTCGCTAAAGGCAGCAGTGGCCGCGACCGCATGCAAGGATCAGGACCATGTCGCGCCGTTGCGAACTCACCGGCAAGGCCGTGCTCTCGGGCCACCTCGTGAGCCACTCGAACCGCAAGACCAAGCGCAAGTTCCTGCCGAACCTCGTGAACGTGACGCTCCAGTCCGACGCGCTGCAGCGCTCGGTGCGCCTGCGGGTGTCGGCGAACGCGCTTCGCACGGTCGAGCATCGCGGCGGGCTCGACGCCTTCCTGGCCAAAGCCCCGGAGAGCGAGCTGTCGCCGAACGTGCGCGTGCTCAAGCGCGACCTCGAGAAGAAGCGCGCCGAAGCCTGAGGTTTTCAGGCCGGCGGCTCCGCCGCCCGACCGTCTAGGCCCGCGCCGCGGCGCGGCGCAGGATCGGAGCGGGCGGGAGCGCCGGCGCGGCATCCTCCTCGAACAGCTCGGCGAGCTTCTCGGTCATCACGCCGCCGAGCTCTTCCGCGTCGACGATCGTGACCGCCCGGCGGTAGTAGCGCGTCACGTCGTGGCCGATGCCGATCGCGATGAGCTCGACCGGCGAGCGCGTCTCGATGTCCTCGATCACGTAGCGCAGGTGCCGCTCGAGGTAGTTCCCCGGATTGACCGACAGGGTCGAATCGTCGACCGGCGCGCCGTCCGAGATCACCATCAGGATGCGGCGCTGCTCCGGCCGGCCGAGGAGGCGCTTGTGGGCCCATTCGAGGGCCTCGCCGTCGATGTTCTCCTTGAGAAGCCCTTCGCGCATCATCAGCCCGAGGTTCTTGCGCGCCCGCCGCCACGGCGCGTCGGCGGATTTGTAGACGATGTGGCGCAGATCGTTGAGTCGGCCGGGATTGGCGGGCTTTGCCGATTGCAGCCACAGCTCGCGCGACTGCCCGCCCTTCCAGGCCCTGGTCGTGAAGCCGAGGATCTCGACCTTGACGCCGCAGCGCTCGAGCGTCCGCGCCAGGATGTCGGCGCAGG
>DAINQO010000146.1:0-8288 GCA_036742625.1 Microvirga sp. | reverse complement strand
CTCTACCTCTTTGTTTGAGCATGATCTTTTCCGAAAACCGGTAGCCACTTTTCGGAATCATGCTTTACCGGGCCGGCGCGAACACGCCGAGCGCGCTCGCGGTGAAGTCGGCCGAGAGCGTCGCGATGAACCGGGTGCCGCACCAGTTCGACTGGCCCGAGCCGGTGAACAGCCCGCGCGGGTCGGTGGTGTTGAGGAAGCACTCGGTCTTGTTGAGATCGGTGTCGTGGTAGCGCAGGTCGAGCGTGACGTTCTTGTAGGTGTAGGAGATGCCGGCGTTCCAGTAGAGATAGTCCTTGAGGTCGGCGCCGCCGAGCCAGGGATTGACCCGGCCGAGGCTGTAGTGGCCGAGCTCGCCCGAGATCGCGAACCCGGAGGGCAGGCCGGCGAAGGTGTTCTCCGGGATGGTCCATTTCGCCGTGCCGTTGACATAGGTGCCGGGGGCGCCGGTGCCGAGCCAGTCCCAGGCGTAGAACACGCCGCTGCCGACCGTCCAGGCGTCGTTGATCGCCCACGACACCTTGGCGGCGAGCTCGAGGAAATCGGTGTTCCGCGGGGTGAAGAACGGCGGCGCCAGGAACACCGTGCCGTCCGGCAGCGCGTAAGGCACCGTCGTGAAGTAGTTCACCAGCCGCCGCTCGTCCGGATAGTAATAGTAGGTGTATCCGAGGTCGAAGGTCAGCGGCCCGAACTTCGGCCGCACGCCGCCGGTGAGGTCGATCTCCGCCTGCGGTTTCGTCGGCAGGTCGGTGCGGTAGTAGTTGACCCCGAAATAGAGGAGATTGTCGAACAGCTGCAGCTCGCCGTAGGCCTGCGGGCTCGGATCGTGGTTCGATTGCGAGATGCCGCGGAAATTGTAATCGGTCGCGATCCGCGCCCCGAAGGCGAAGTCGATCAGCACCGGCGCCTTGGCCTCGGGCGGAAGCTCCTTCGGCGCGGCAAGGTCTGCGGCCTGCGCAGCGCTGCCGAGCAGCGTGGTGCCGGCGAGAAGCGCGGCGGCGAGGAAATGGCTGAGGGTGGAACGGCTCGTCATCATTGGGCTCCGAAACGCGCGGGAGGCACGCTCCCGTTGCGGAGAGCTTCGCGGAGCCGGGTCGCACGCAGCAATTGCTTATTCTGTGCACATGCCGCCTCGTTATGCAGGGGCGCGCCGCAGACTCCGGAAACCCGAGCCTGTGACGTAAGCGCAACAAAAAAGGCGGCCGAAGCCGCCTTTCCTCAGCCGTCGCGCTTAAGCATGATCCCGAAAAGTGGCTACCGGTTTTCGGAAAAGATCATGCTCAAACAAAGAGGCAGAGCGGGGATGACGACTCGAAGAGAAGTCATCGCGCGCTTGCGGGTCAGTTCGTGGTCGACACCGGCCGCGCGGCGGTTCGAATCGGCGTTGCGCGGTCGGCGCGCCGCTCGCCGGGCCTTGCCTCGGCGCCGCGCCGCGGCGGCAGAGGCACCGCGGTCGGCTGCTGCTGCTCGACAACGGGCTCCTCGCCGGCGCTTGTCCCGAGGAAGCTGAATACGCGGTCGTAGAGCGATTTCGACTCCGACGCCTTTGCCGGGCCGGGCTCGGTACGGGGCACGGCCGTCGTCGCAGCGACGGCCGGCTTCGCGCCAGCATAGGCGAGAGCCGTCGACGGCTTCTCGATTTTCTCGGGCTTCGCCTTGCCGCCATCGATGACGATCTCGCGCGGACCCATGGCGAGCGCCTCGGGCCGGCTCACCTCGCCGAGGTTGCGGCGCGGCCGCGTCGCCAGCACCGCGAAGACGCTGCCGTCGTCGCCGCCGGTGCTCGCGACCATCGCCTCGCGGAACGAGGCATGGCCGCCGCCGTCCTCGTAGACGAGGCGGATCGCCGGCGTGCCCTTGGCGACGAGGTCGGCGACCTTCTGCTCGTCCACGGCGCGCTTCTTCTCGACTGCGGCGACGACCGTCGGGTCGTCGCTGCCGAAGGCGTAGCGCTGGTTTGCGACCGCGACCTTCGGCTCCTCCTTCATGACCTCGAAATAGTCCGACCCTTCCTTGAGGTTCTTCCAGAACGCCATGTGCGGGTCGGCCCGGTGCTTGGCGAGGTTCTCGGCCGTCATGCGGAAGGGGTAGGCCTGGAACTGGAAGCCGCGCTGTCCGCCCGAGAAGGCGTCGCGGGCGATGGCGTAGACTTCGGCGATGGCCTCGTCGGTCATGGCATAGCAGCCCGCCGACGAGCAGGTGCCGTGCACCATGAGGTGCGCGCCGGTGCGGCCATGGGCGCGGTCGTAGGCGTTGGGGTAGCCGGTGTCGAAGGAGAGGTAATAGGCCGAGTTCGGGTTCATCTGGCCGGGCGTGACGGTGTAGAAACCCTCGGGCGCCTGGCGGTCGCCGGTCTTGACCTTCGGCCCGAGCTGGCCGGACCAGCGGCAGATCGGGTAGGTCTTGAGGTGGGCATACTTGCCGTCCTGGCCGCGCTTCCAGACCTCGAGCTCGGATTCCTTCTTGTAGGCGCGCACCAGGATCGGGTCGTTGCGCGACATCCCCTTCTCGCCCATCAGGGCGAGCGTCTGCGGCGGGATCGGCGACAGGTGCCTGGTCGAGCGGCTCACCTGGTCATCGCAGGCCGCGAGCGCGAGCGCGAGGCCCGCCGCGGCCAGGACATGCTTCCTCATGGAGGACCCCACATGCGGCGCCCGGTTGATCCGAGCGTTCCCACCACCGTTTACGACCGTTAGCCTTACCCAAGGCTTACCCGAAGGCAAGCGTTTTGCCGGCTAGTGAACGGAGCGTAAACAGCCCCGCTTACAGCCGCCGACCTATCTCGAGGAACTTGTCCGAACGATGGCTGCGCAGCTCGTTCGGGCCCATGTTGCCGAGATCGGCGAGCGCGCCGGCGATGGCGTCGCCGGCCGTCGCGATCGCGGCCTTGGGATCGCGATGGGCGCCCCCGACCGGCTCGGCGACGATCGAATCGACGACCCCGAGCCGCAACAGGTCCTGCGCCGTGATCTTCATGTTGGTGGCGGCGTCCTGGGCGCGGGCCGCGTCCCGCCACAGGATCGAGGCCGCGCCCTCGGGCGAGATGACGCCGTAGATCGCGTGCTCGAGCATCAGCACCTTGTTCGCCGTCGCAATGGCGATGGCGCCGCCCGAGCCGCCCTCGCCGATAATGACCGAGACGTTCGGTGCGCCGAGCGCCAGGCAGGCCTCGGTCGAGCGGGCGATCGCCTCGGCCTGGCCGCGCTCCTCGGCCTCGATGCCGGGGTAGGCGCCGGCGGTGTCGACGAAGGTGATGACCGGCAGCTCGAAGCGGTCGGCGAGCTCCATCAGCCGCGCCGCCTTGCGGTAGCCTTCCGGGCGCGCCATGCCGAAGTTGTGGCGGATGCGGGCCTCGGTCGAGGCGCCCTTCTCCTGGCCGATGACGCACACCGAGGCGCCGCGGAAGCGTCCGAAGCCGCCGACGATCGCCTCGTCCTCGCCGAACTTGCGGTCGCCGGCGAGCGGCGTGAAGTCGCCGATCAGCTCGGCGCAGTAGTCGCCGAAATGCGGTCGCTGCGGATGGCGCGCGACCTGGGTCTTCTGCCACGGGCTGAGGCTGGCGTAGAGGTCCTTCAGCGCCGCCGCGGCCTTGGCCTCGAGGCGCGCCACGTCGTCGACGATCGCGACCGCGTTGTCGCTCTCGCCGAGCGCGCGCAGCTCCTCGACCTTCGCCTCGAGCTCGGCGACCGGCTTTTCGAAATCGAGGTAGCTTCGCATCGGGGGGCGCTAGAAGCTGGGCCGGGTCAAGTCAAGGCGCCGGCGATCGGCGCTCGACGGTCGTGCGCGAGGCCGGTGCCGGGATCAGCACCGGGCTCGCCCGCGACACCCGGCGGGTCTGGCGCACCGTGACGGGGCGATAGAGCTGCTTTGTCGCCTCGACGACGTGCAGCCCGGCGAAGGGCAGCGAGAGGCTGATCCCGACCCGCTCCCAGGCAACCGCCGTGCGCAGCAGGAACCAGCCCGGGAACGGCGGCACGTAGAGCGTCTCGGCCCAGGCCTCCGGCGAGAACAGCGTCTCGCGCATGAGGCGGTTGAGCTGCGAGCGGCTGTAGGGCTGGCCATGGCCGAAGGGCGTCGTGTCGACGCGCGCCCACAAGCCCCTGCGGTTCGGCGCGACGACGATGATGCGCCCGCCCGGCGTCAGGATGCGCCACACCTCGTAGAGCAGCTCGGTCGGGCTCTCGACGGATTCGATCGCATGCACCAACAGCACCCGGTCGATCGAGGCGTCGGGCAGCGGCATCATCATCGGGTCGACGAGCGCCGAGGCGGAGAGGCCGCTCGCCGGCCAGTTCACCACTCCCTGGCTTGCCGGCATGAAGGCGAGCGTCCGCTCGGCGCCGGCGCGGACCGGCGCGAGATACGGCGTCGCATAGCCGAGGCCGAGCACGCGCAGGCCCGCGGTCTGGCCCCAGAACTTGTCCACCGCGCGCCCGACGAGCCGGGCGGCGACGCGCCCCAGCGGGCTGCCGTAGAAGCTGCGGAGATCGACGACGTCGATGCCCATTGGCTCTCCCCTGTGGGCACAATGGCGTCCGGCGCCCATGCTATGCAAGCGCTGCCGGTTTCGGGCCCGCGAGTTGCGTGCTAGCAGGGCGGCCCGTGCCAAGGAGCATCGAATGCCCGCCGAGATCCGCGCCTTCCGCTGCCTCTCCGACAATATCGGCGCGCTCGTGCACGATCCGGCGACGGGCGCCTGCGCCGCCGTCGACGCCCCCGAGGAGGCGCCGATCGTCGCTGCCCTCGAGGAGGCCGGCTGGACGCTCTCGGAGATCATCGTCACCCATCGCCACGCCGACCACGTCAAGGGAATCGAGGCGCTCAAGCGGCGCTACGGCTGCCGCGTCGTCGCGCCGGAGAAGGCGCGCGGTGAGGTGCCGGCCGTCGACGCCTATGTGGCGGAGGGCGACACGGTGCGGGTCGGCGAGCTTTCGGCCCATGTCTGGGAAACGCCCGGCCACTGCCGGGACCACATCGCCTACTGGTTCGCGGCCGACCGGGCGCTGTTTGCCGGCGACACGCTGTTCACGCTCGGCTGCGGCCGCGTCATGGAATCGACCTTCGCCGAGATGTGGAGCTCGCTCTCGCGGCTCGCGGCGCTGCCCGGCGAGGCGCAGGTCTATAGCGGCCACGACTACGTCCTCCAGAACGGCAGGTTCGCGCTCGCGGTCGAGCCCGACAATGCGGCGCTCAAGGCCCGCATGGCCGAAGCCGAGAAGGCGAAGACGGAGGGACGCTTCCTGATCCCCTCGACGATTGCGCAGGAGAAGGCGACGAACCCCTTCCTGCGCGCCGGCGAGCCGTCGGTCGCCCGCGCCGTCAAGATGGAGGGCGCCGATCCCGGCAAGGTGTTCCAGGCGCTGCGCGAATGGAAGAACCGGTTCTGACGCCGATGGGCCCGGACGCGCTCAGCGCCGCCGAGGTGGTGCGCCTCCTCGACCTGCGGCCGCATCCCGAGGGCGGACATTTCCGCGAGACCTTCCGCGACGCGCGCGGCGAGAGCGGACGCGCCGCCTCGACCGCGATCTACTATCTCCTCGCTGCCGGCGAGACCTCGCGATGGCACCGGGTCGACGCGGCGGAGATCTGGCATTTCTACGCCGGCGCGCCGCTCGTCATCACGATCTCGCCGGACGGACATGACGCCGCGGCGCACCGGCTCGGGCCGGACCTTGCCGGCGGCGAGCGCCCCCAGGTCGCGGTTCCGGCGGATTCCTGGCAGACGGCGGCGAGCCTTGGCGCCTGGACGCTCGTCGGCTGCACGGTCGCGCCGGGCTTCGCGTTCGCCGGCTTCGAGATGGCGCCGCCCGGGTGGCAGCCGACGGCGCGCCGCGCGGGGTCCCCTTCATGACCGACTTCAGCCTCGTCCAGCAGCTCGAGACGCGGCTGATCAACGCCTGGCCGTCGCTCGAGTGCCAGCTCGCCCAGGGCTGGATCCTGCGTTTCGCCAAGGGTTATTCGAAGCGCGCCAATGCGGCGACGCCGCTGATCCCGGGCGTCTCGCTCAATGACGATCTCATCGACCACGTGGTGCGCCAGTTCGACGCCCAGAAGATCCGCCCGTGCTTCCGGCTGACCTCGCTCCAGGCCGACGACGTCGACGGGCGCCTCGCCGGCCGCGGCTTCGAGGAGATCGAGCCGACCGTCGGCATGGTCGCCGAGCTTGCCGACCTTCCCGCCGATGAGATCGCGGCCGAGCATGCGGTCCGCATCGCCAGCGAGGTCGATCCGCGCTGGGTCCGGGCCGCGGCGAGCGCCTATGGCGGCGACAAGTCCGACGATTCGATCCTGATCGAGATCGTCTCGCGCATCCGCCAGACCAAGGCCTTCGCGACCCTCGATCTCGACGACGAGCCCGTCGCCTGGGGCCTTGCCGTCGCCGAGCGCGGCTATGTCGGCCTCTACGACATCGTCGTGAAGCCGGACCTGAGGGGGCTCGGCCTGAGCCGGACGATCGTCACCGAGCTCATGGCCTGGGGCCGGGCGCAGGGCGCGGCGCGGGCCTACCTCCAGGTCCGCGAGGAGAACGAGGTCGCGCGCGCGCTCTACCGCTCGCTCGGCTTCAGCGACGCCTATCGCTATACGCATCGGGTGCGGCCGCTGGCCGCCGCGCCGGCGAAAAGGCCGCGATAGCGGCGCCGGCGACGATGAGCGCGCAGGCGACCGCGAGCGCCGCCGTCGGCTCGGCATAGCCGGTCGCGACGAGGACCACGGTCGAGAGCACCGGCGCTGCGTACGACGCGACCCCGAGCAGCGGCACGTCGCCCTTCTTCATGCCGACGTCCCACAGGAAGAACGCCGCCCCGATCGGCCCGAGCCCGAGCCCGAGCACCGCGAGCCACTCGCTCGCGCCCGCGGGCCAGAGCGTCGTCTCGAAGACGAGATGGCACAGCGCGGATAGCGCGCTCGCGGCAAGGCAGGTCACCGCGACGGTCTCCGCCGGCACCGACGCGAGGCGCCGCGAAGCGACCGAATAGCTTGCCCAGACGAAGGCGCCGAGAAGGGCGCAAGCGAAACCGAGCGGCGCGTTCGCGCCCGCGCCGCCGAAGCGCCCGCCGACGAGAAGCGCCGTCGCGGCAAGCCCGATCGCGGCGCCGGCGAGGTGGCGCGGCGCGAGCCGCCCGCCGGGCAGGAACGCGGCGAACAGCACGATCAGCAGCGGCCAGAGATAATGCACGAGGTTCGCCTCGGCCGGCGGGGCGAACTTCAACGCCGCGAAATAGAGCGCTGTGTCGCCGAACAGCCCGTAGAGTCCGAGCGCGAGTCCGGCCCGGGTCGGACGTGCCTGAGCGAGCCGGCCGCGCGCCGCCGCGACCGCGATGCCGAAGGCTCCCGCGACCGCGAAGGTCATCGCCGCAAGCTGGAGGGGCGGCACCTTGCCGGTCGCTGCCGTGAACAGCGCCAAGAGCGACCACAGTGCGATCGCGCCGAGGCCGGTGAGGGTCGCGCTGCGGGAGGACATACGGGGTTGGTCGCGTCTCCGCCGCGGCGCTGTCAAGCTGCGTCGACAGGGTGGCGTCCTTCGAGGCTCCCCCGGCTCAGAAGCCGGGGTCGCACCTCAGGATGAGGAGCATGGAGGATGGCCCAAACGCAGACTTCCTCATGCTGAGGTGCGAGCCAGAGGCGAGCCTCGAAGCACGCACCTCGATGGCTCACGCCATGTACTGGCCGCCGTTGATCGACAGCGTCGAGCCGGTGATGAAGCCGCCCTCGTCCGAGGCCAGAAAGACGACGGCGCGGCCGATCTCGTCCGGCGTGCCGAGGCGGCCGACCGGGATCTGCGGGATGATCTTCGTCTTCAGCACCTCGGGGTCGATCGCCTGCACCATCTCGGTGCCGATGTAGCCGGGCGCGATGACGTTGACGGTGATGCCGGCGCGCGAGCCTTCCTGGGCAAGCGCCTTGCTGAAGCCGATGTCGCCGGCCTTCGAGGCGGAATAGTTCGCCTGGCCGGCCTGGCCTTTTTGGCCGTTGATCGAGGAGATGGTGATGACGCGGCCGAACTTGCGCTCGCGCATGCCGTTCCAGACCGGGTGCGTCATGTTGAAGACGCCGTTGAGGTTGGTGTCGATCACCTCGCGCCACTGGGCGGGCGTCATGCGGTGGAACATCGCGTCGCGGGTGATGCCGGCGTTGTTGACCAGGATATCGACTGGGCCGAGGTCCGCCTCCACCTGCTTGATGCCGCTCGCGCAGGCTTCGTAATCGGCGACCGACCACTTGTAGACCGGGATGCCGGTCTCGGCCTTGAACTTGTTCGCCGCCTCGTCGTTGCCGGCGTAGTTCGC
>DAINQO010000145.1:1570-8446 GCA_036742625.1 Microvirga sp. | reverse complement strand
CCGCCGTTGTCGAATTGCAGGGCAAGAGACACGCCGCCGATTACGATCCGATGATTCGGATGAAGACCTCCGATGCGTTGTTCGCGATCAAGACGGCGCGGGCGGCTGTCCGCCGGTTTTCAAAAGCCAGCGCGGCACGCCGCCACGCTTTCTTAAGTCTCCTCGTCTTTCCACCGCGACGGCTCTAGCGCGCCTTAGCCGAAGCTCGGCAGCGAGACGGACCTCTGAAGGGTCATAGAGCGTCGTCGAGACTTCCGGGCCGCAGCCTGAAAGAGGCGTCGCCGTCGCGAACGCGAGCATTGCCGAGGCATGCCCTCCATCGAGGTCTCATCATCAACCCTCCCTCACCCGGTGAGCCCTCACGCCCGGTAGCAAATCCGCTCGCCGCTCCTGCGTGATCCGCTCCGCCTCGGCGCGGCGCCAGCGCGCGATCGCGGCGTGGTCGCCGGAGAGCAGCACCTCCGGGATGGCGCGGCCCTCCCATTGCCGCGGCCGCGTGTAGTGCGGGTATTCGAGGAGCCCGGCCTCGAAGCTCTCCTCGGCCCCGGAAGCGTCCTTGCCCATCACGCCGGGCAGCAGCCGCACGCAGGCGTCGAGGAGCGCCATGGCGGCGATCTCGCCGCCGGAGAGCACGTAGTCGCCGACCGAGATCTCGGCGAGGCCGCGGCCGGCGATGACGCGCTCGTCGATCCCCTCGAAGCGGCCACAGACGACGATCGCGCCGGGGCCCGTCGCGAACTCCCGGACCCGGGCTTGCGTCAACGGCGCCCCGCGCGGGCTCATCAGGAGCCGCGGACGGGGGTCGTCCGGCGCGATCGCGGCGTCGAGCGCGGCGGCGAGCACGTCGCAACGCAGCACCATGCCGGGCCCGCCGCCGGCCGGCGTATCGTCGACGGCGCGGTGGCGGCCGATGCCGTGCTCGCGGATGTTCCTCGCCTCGAGCGACCACACGCCGCGGGCGAGGGCGTCCCCGGAGAGGGACGCGCCGAGCGGGCCCGGGAACATCTCCGGATGAAGCGTCAGGACCGTTGCGGCCCAGGATCGGCGAGCGGCCGGAGGGCTCACGCGGCTGCCTCGCGGACCGGCTCCGTCGCCTGGCGCTGCCCGACGAGGAAGAACGTCTCCTGCCGGCCGACGCCCTTGATCTCGGTCGCGCCGCGCGAAAGGAGCTCGAAGGCGCCGCCGAGCCGCTCGCGGACCTCCGCCGAGACGTGGATGCAGTTCGCCTCGCAGGTGTTCTCGAGCCGCGCCGCGAGATTCACCGGATCGCCCCAGACGTCGTAGCTGAACTTCTTCGTCCCGATCACGCCGGCCATGACCGGGCCGGCGGCGATGCCGATGCGCAGGATCAGCTCGACGTCGAAGCGCGCCCCGGTCTTGCGGGCGGCGGCGCGCATCTCGAGCGCCATCCGGGCGAGCCGCGCGGCATGGTCGGGAGCCGGTTCCGGCAGGCCGGCGACCGCCATATAGGCGTCGCCGATGGTCTTGATCTTCTCGACGCCGTGCTCGCTCGCGAGCTTGTCGAAGCGGCGGATCAGGTCGTTGAGCATCTCGACCGTGCGGGCCGGGCCGAGGCTTCGCGCCAGCGGCACGAAGCTCTTGAGGTCGGAGAACAGCACCGAGGCTTCGGAGAAGCTCTCGGCGACCGGCTCGTCGGGATGCTGCTTCAGCCGCTCGACGATCTTGTCGGGCAGGATGTTGCGCAGGAGCGCCTCGGTCTCGGCTTCGGCCCGGGCGGCCAAGCGGAAGGCGTAATAGGCGACGGCGGCCGTGACCCCGAAGGCGGTCAGCGCCGAGGACAGGTAGAGCTGGGCGAGAAAGCCCGGCGCCGGGGCGCCGGCAAGCCCGGTCGGAAACCAGAACCAGGCCGCGACGTGGAGCGCGAAGCCGGCGAGAAGGATCGCGGCGATCAGCCGGATGCGCTCGAGCCCGAGCACGGCAAAACCGATCGCCGCCCCGACCACGAGGTTGAGCTGGATCCCGGAGGCGCGCCCGAGGAGCGCGACAAGGCCGAACAGGCCGGCATACTCCGCCGCCATGATGAGCATCGCGCCGGCGGTCTCGCCGTAACGATGGGCGAACGGCACGCAGAGCGCCGCCGCGACGAGACCGAGGTTGATCGCGACCGCCCAGCGGTAGGCGACGAAGTCCTCGAATGCGTAGGTAAAGGCGAAGAGAGCCGAGAAGATCGCGATCAGATACGCCATCGCGTTGAGGATCATCAGCCGCCGCCGCACCTTCGGGAGATAGCCTTGCGTGCCGTGCTCGATGAGGCGCAGGACAAGCGCCGGCCAGCGCCGGGGCGGGCCCGGTCCTAAAAGAGCGCCGCTGTTGCGCCTGAAAGGCATGGCTCCTCGCCGGCTGCCGTCTAATCGAGCGCCAGCTTAAAGCCTTCGTGGCTGGCGACGAAACCGAGGGAGCCGTAGAAGCGATGCGCCTCGGTCCGGCGCTTGTCGCTCGTCAGCTGCACCATGCCGCAGCCGCGCTCGCGGGCGATCGTCACGAGGTCGCCGATCAGCCGGCGTCCGAGGCCCCGTCCGCGCCGGCGCGAGGCGACCCGCACCGCCTCGATCAGGGCCCGCTTCATGCCGCGCCGGCCAAGCCCGGGGATGATCGTGAGCTGGGCGCAGCCAACGATCTCGCCGTCGCTGTCGAGCACGTAGACGATGTTGTTCGGATCGCGCGCGATCGCCTCGAACGCGGCCAGATAGGTTTCGAGCGTCGCGCTCTCGCGGGTCCGGCCGAGCTCGTCATCGGTGAAGAGCTGGACGAGCGCCGGCACGTCCTCGCGCCGGGCCGGACGGAGCACCGGCTCAACGGCGCTCATCGGCGCGGCTTTCGAAGAGGTCGTCCGGCGGGTCGACCACGACCCGCCTCCGGACGAGATCGACCGTCGGCACGAAGGCCTTCGTGAACGGCAGGAGCGCCGTCGGACCGCGCGGCGGGGCGATCTCGAGGAGGTCGCCGCCGCCGTAGTCCGGGACCGCGACGACCGTGCCGAGGACGCGGCCGGCGCGGTCCTCGACGACGAGCCCGACAAGATCGGCGGCCAGGAACTCGTCCTCGCCCTCGGGCGGCGGAAGCTGGTCGCGGCCGACGTAGAGGCGGAGCCGATTGAGGGCCTCGGCGGCCTCGCGCGTTGCGACGCCCTCGACGCGGGCGACGAGCATGTCGGGCGAGCCGCCGCCCGCCGCGCGCACGCTCTTCAACACGAAGCGCCGCCGGTCGTCGGTGACGAGCGGCCCATAGGAGGCGATCGCCGCCGGCTCGGCCGTGAACGACTTCAGGCGCACCTCGCCCTTGAGCCCATGCGCCCGGCCGAACTCGCCGAGGAGGATGAGGTCGCCTCGGCCCTCTGCCTGCGAGGGAGAAGGCGGACCCGGCCGTGAGGCCGAGCCGGGAGCGGGACGCTCGGCCCGAACTCCCCTCTCGCCGCTCGGGCGTTCGCGCGAGTCGGCCCTCGCCGCTGCAGGCGGAGGGAAAGACCCGCGCGGCACGGAGCCTTACGTGGCCTCGCCGGCGCCTTCGGCCGGAGCCTCGGCCGCCTTGGCGCGGGCGGCGGAGCGCTCCTGCGCCTTCTTGCCGGGCTCGGCCTTCTGCGGGTTGTTGCGGGCCTCGCGCTTCATGAGGCCGGCGGCGTCGAGGAAGCGCAGCACGCGGTCGGTCGGCTGCGCGCCCTTGGCGAGCCAGGCCTTCACCTTCTCGGTGTCGAGGGTGACGCGGCCGGGATCGTCCTTCTTCTTCAACGGATCGTAGGCGCCGACCCGCTCGATGAAGCGTCCGTCGCGCGGCGAGCGCGAGTCGGCGATGACGATGCGGTAATAGGCGCGCTTCTTCGCGCCGCCGCGGGCGAGACGGATTTTCAGGGACATTCAGGTTTCTCCTTCGTGGACTTTCGTCATTTGCTTGATCACTTCTTCTTCCCGGCGCCGAACGGGTTGAAGCCGCCGAGGCCCGGCAACCCGGGCAGCTTCGGTCCGCCGAGCCCCGGCAGGCCGCCGGGCATGGCCGGGCCCTTGCCGCCGAGGCCCGGCGGCAAGGGCGGCAGGCCGCCTCCGCCGGGCATTCCCGGCATTCCGCCGCCCATCTTCTTCTGCATCTCGGCGAGCATCTCGGGCGTCGGCTGGGGCATCCCGCCGCCGCCGAAGCCCATCATGTTGCCGAGGGCGGCGCCGATGCCGCGGCCTTTGCCGCCACCCATCATCTTCATCATGTCGGCCATCTGGCGGTGCATCTTGAGGAGCTTGTTGACCTCCTCGACGCGGGTGCCCGAGCCCGACGCGATGCGCTTCTTGCGCGACGCCTTGAGCAGGTCGGGGTTGCGGCGCTCCTTCGGTGTCATCGAGTCGATGATGGCGCGCTGGCGGCGGATCATGCCGTCGCCGAGGCCGGCCTGCTCGATCTGGGCCTTCATCTTGCCGATGCCGGGCAGCATGCCCATGACGCCGCCCATGCCGCCGATCTTGTCCATCTGGGCGAGCTGGTCGCGCAGATCGTCGAGGTCGAACTTGCCCTTGCGCATCTTCTCGACGGCGCGCAGGGCCTTCTCCTGGTCGATGTTCTCGGCTGCCTTCTCGACCAGCGAGACGATGTCGCCCATGCCGAGGATGCGGCTCGCGACGCGCTGCGGATGGAACTCCTCCAGCGCATCGACCTTCTCGCCGGTGCCGACGAGCTTGATCGGCTTGCCGGTGACGGCCCGCATCGACAGCGCCGCGCCGCCGCGGGCGTCGCCGTCCATGCGGGTGAGCACGATGCCGGTGACGCCGAGCCGCTCGTCGAAGGCACGGGCGGTGTTGACGGCGTCCTGGCCGGTCAGCGCGTCGGCGACGAGAAGCACCTCGTGCGGGCCGGTCGCCGCCTTGACCTCCGCGACCTCGGCCATCAGCGCCTCGTCGACGGTGACGCGGCCGGCGGTGTCGAGCATGACGACGTCGAAGCCGCCGAGCCGCGCCGCCTCGATGGCCCGCCGGGCGATCTGCACCGGCGATTGGCCGGCGACGATCGGCAGCGTGTCGACCCCGACCTGCCGGCCCAGCACCGCGAGCTGCTCCATCGCGGCCGGACGCCTCGTGTCGAGCGACGCCATCAGCACGCGGCGGCTGCCGCGCTCGGTGAGGCGCTTGGCGATCTTCGCGGTGGTCGTGGTTTTGCCCGAGCCCTGCAGCCCCACCATCATGACGGGCACCGGCGGCACGGCGTTGAGATCGATGGCGCCGGCTTCCTCGCCGAGCATCATGATGAGCTGATCGTGCACGATCTTCACCACCATCTGCCCAGGCGTCACCGAGCGCAGCACCTCGGCGCCGACGGCGCGCGAGCGCACCTTGTCGGTGAACGAGCGCACCACCTCGAGCGCGACGTCGGCTTCGAGCAGCGCACGGCGGACCTCGCGCAGGGCCGCGTTGACGTCCTCCTCGGTCAGCGCGCCGCGGCGCGTGAGCTTGTCGAGGATGCCTGAGAGCTTCTCGGAAAGGCCTTCGAACATCTATTCGCTATCCGCCGTTCGCTATTCGCTGTTCTGGGCGCTCTCGGCCCGGTGCCCCTGCAGCGCGTCCTCGAAATGGCGCACTGCTTTCTCGAACTTGTCGCGGCAGCCGGTGTTGCAGAAGCCGACCACCGCGCCCTTGTAGAGGGTGAGCGAATCCGCCGCGATCGGCTTCCCCGACCACGGACAGGTCTCGTTCACGGCATCCTCGAGGCGGAGCTGGTCCATCTCGTCCTCCTGCCTCTCCCAGAGGGAGAGGCCGACTCGCCGGCAGGCGAGCGGGTGAGGGGCGCGCCCTCGCCGGATGCTCCCAAACGCCGATCACGCCCGAGGGCGCATCGCGCTGTCGGGCGTTGACCTCCGGCCGAAGTCCAGGACCGCGACCGGTCGGCGGCTCCAGGGCTCGCTCGTACCGATTTCGGCGCTCCGGTTACGTATGTGCACCCGCAAAGTCAAGGAAAACGGCCGCTGGCGCGAGGCTTGGTGCGAGGCTTGGCCGGAGGAACCAGGGCCGAAATGGCGCCGTTGACCGGGTGAACAACAGGCTTTCGGCTTAACGGAATGGAACAGGCGCCATGAACTACAATGACGGATTGGGCTGGCTCTTGATGAACTTCATCGGCCCGGCCGTGCTCGGCCTCCTCCTCGCCTGGGGCGGGTACCAGAGCTATATGTGGCGGCGGCAGCGCGGCAAGCCGATCGACGCCCGCACCATCGGGCACGATCCCGAGCCGACCGGACGCTATATCGCGGCCTTGGGCCTGCCGGTGCTTGCGACCTTCGCGCTCATCGCGATCGTGGTCGCGACCCATGTCGGGCATCACGGCTAGGCACGTCGCCGCGGCGCGTCATGCCCGGGATGACCGGCCTGTGGCCGGTCACTTCAGCTGCACGAAGATGTTGAGCTCGAGCTCGGCGTCGCTTGCGTCTCTGGGGTCGTTGACGAACTCCTCGATGATCGGGTCGGCGACGACGATGCCCTTGGCCTCGAGATAGACCTCGATCATGTCGTAGGTCGTCTCGACGTCCTCATAGGAACCCTTGTGCGTGAAGCGCAGCGCCCGGCCGGCGGGCGTCGTGCCGAAGCGGATCTCGTTCGTCAGCAGGGTGCGGCCTTGGGGCGGCCGCTCGATCGGGATCATGGCGTCGTAGTTGAAGCTGCCGTCGGCGTTGAAATGCTGGAAGACCGCGACCGGCCTTCCCGCGGGGGCGATCCCGGCCTTCTGGAGTTCCTCCTCGACCTTCCGCAGGGCGTTGCGGATCGTGGCGAAGCCCTCGTCCGCGCCGCTGGTGCCGGAGATCACCGCGGCCGGCTTTCCCGGCAGCGTCACCTCGGCGACGTCGCCGGCGTCGCCCGGCTCCGGAACGAGGGTCGGACGGGCGCCGCC
>DAINQO010000145.1:0-1470 GCA_036742625.1 Microvirga sp. | reverse complement strand
GCGGGCGGCGCCGGCTGGGCCGTGCCGCCCGGCGGTGGCAGCGGCGCGCTCTCGACCGCGCCCGGCGCCGGCACGCCGGCAGCGGGCGGCGTCTGAGCCGAGGCAAGCGCCCCGGCGCCGAGCGCTAACGCAAGCGCTGCAAACCGCAGGCAATGGTGAAGGCTCATCGCGACAGCCTCGAATCGGGCTCCCGGCCCGGTGTTCGACCATAGGTCTGTTTCCGAGCCGCGGCGCTGCGCGACTCGCGAAAGCGGTGGATTCGGCCCATATAGCGGCGAAATCAACACCTTCCTCTAAGACAACGTCGGACCCTGCCGTGAGCGCGCTTGCGAACCGCCGCTTCCTGAAGATGAACGGTCTCGGCAACGAGATCGTGATCGTCGACCTGCGCGGCTCCGACTCGCGGCTTTCCGCCGAGGAAGCCCGGGCGGTCGCGGCCGAGCCGCGGTCGCGCTTCGACCAGCTGATGGCGGTCCACGATCCCGTCACGCCCGGCACCGACGCCTACCTGCGCATCTACAACACCGACGGCTCGCAATCGGCCGCCTGCGGCAACGGCACGCGCTGCGTCGCCTGGGCGCTGACGAGCGATCCGGTCATGGCGCGCCCGGCCGGCAAGGACGGTCTGCTCCTCGAGACCCGCGCCGGTCTCCTCCCCGTGTCGCGCGTCGGCGCGACGAGCTTTGCCGTCGATATGGACAGGCCGCGCCTGCGCTGGGACGAGATTCCGTTGCGCGAGCCGTTCCAGGACACGCGCCAGATCGAGCTCCAGATCGGCCCGATCGACGCCCCCGTGCTGCACTCGCCCTCGGCGCTGAGCATGGGTAATCCGCACGCCATCTTCTGGGTCGATGACGTCGAAGCGCACGATCTTGCCCGCTTCGGCCCGATGCTCGAGAACCACCCGATCTTCCCCGAGCGCGCCAACATCTCGCTCGCGCAGATCGTCGCTCCGGACCGCATCCGGCTCCGCGTGTGGGAGCGCGGCGCCGGGCTGACAAAGGCCTGCGGCTCGGCCGCCTGCGCGGCCCTCGTCGCCGCCGCGCGCAAGAAGCTCACCGGCCGTCGGGCGACCGTCACGCTTCCGGGCGGCGATCTCCTCATCGAATGGCGCGACGACGACCACGTGCTGATGACCGGCCCGGTCGAGCTCGAATGGGAGGGCGTATTCGAGCCGGCGCTCTTTGCCGGGGCGGCGTGATGACGGTCGAAATCGTCACCATGGGCTGCCGGCTCAATGCCTTCGAGTCGGAGGCGATGCGCGCCCAGGCGGAGGCCGCCGGCCACGCCGATCTCGTCATCGTCAACACCTGTGCGGTCACCGCGGAGGCGACGCGCCAGGCCCGCCAGTCGATCCGCCGGCTCGCCCGCCAGAACCCGCACCGGCGCATCGTCGTCACCGGCTGCGCGGCGCAGATCGAGCCCGAGCGCTTCGCGGCCCTGCCCGGCGTGGCGCAGGTCGTCGGCAAC
>DAINQO010000144.1:6426-8627 GCA_036742625.1 Microvirga sp. | reverse complement strand
CGCGCGTGAGCTTCTGGCGGCGCGGCAAGACGGCGTCGAGATGACCCCGCCAGCGGGCCGGGTTCTCACCGGAGCGCATGCCTCTGGCCTTGGCAAAGTCGAGCACCCGCTCGATACGCCCCCGCAGACGGGACGCGGTCTCAGACTTGGTCAGCCAAATCGGCCGGAGGACCCGCAGCACATCTTCCGTCGTGATATCAGCGAGCGACATAGTCCGGATGGGCCCACAATAAGCGGTGAGAGTCATCCTCCACTGCGCCCGATGCTTCTCGTTCCGCCACGACGGCGACATACTCTCCACGAGCGCATCCGCCGCCTCCCCGAAGGTCATTGTCCTGGTCTTGGCGCGGGCTGCCACGGGGTCAGATCCCTGGGCGAGAAGCCGCCGAGCTTCAGCGGCTCGGTCGCGCGCCTTCGCGAGGGGCACATCGCGCAGCGAGCCTAGCCCGATCTCGCGCCGACGACCCGCAACCTTCCACATGAACACCCATGAGCGTGCACCGGAGTCCGTCAGGCTGAGGTAGAGGCCACCGCCGTCAGAATGCCGTCCACGCTTCGACAGGGTGGAGACGGCGCGGGCACTGAGCTTGTGAAGCTGCTTTGACATCCGCTTCCCCACCGGGTTCCCCACCCGTGAGGCCGGATTGTAGCGAACGAGAACAAACGTAGACAGACACAAACCTCTGTGTATTCACAGGAAAGAGGGGTGGCCGCGAACGTCCGCGGACGGCGGCAAACTTCGGTACGGCGGACCCCCTCTCCGCCATCAGACGGCGTTAACCCTCGACACTGAGCGGCGGGCAAATCCGACCAAGCTCAGGAACTTGGTCAAGCAAACCGGAAGTCGTCGGCGACGAGGCTCGTCTTCAGCACGTTCGCGAGCGTCAGGGTGTCGCCGGACGCGTCCGTGATGATGACGTTGGTCGCGCTCTGCACGGCGTGCGCCATCAGGTCGTCGAAGCTCGTGAAGACGCCGCCGTTGAACTGGATCGCGTCGTGACCCGACGGCCCGGAGCCCGGGGCGAAGTCGATGATCAGGCTCGACTGGAACGCCCCGTCGAAGACGAACATGTCGTCGCCGTCGCCGCCGACGAGGTAGTCGCTGCCCGAGCCCGCAAACAGGGTGTCGTTGCCGATCCCGCCAACGACGACGTCGTCGCCGGCCCCGGCGCTGAGGTAGTCGTTGCCGTCGCCGCCGAGGACGGTGTCGTTGCCGCCGCCGGCGACGACGGTGTCGTCGCCGTTCTCGCCGTTGAGATAGTCGTTGCCGATGTCGCCGAGCACCGTGTCGGCGCCGTCGCCGCCGAACACCCGGTCGTCGTCGGCGCCGCCGTTGAGGTAGTCGTTGCCGGCGTCGCCGAGCACGTGTCGGTGCCCGCCCCGCCCATGACGGTATCGTCGTCGGCGCCGCCGTTGAGGTAGTCGTTGCCGGCGTCGCCGAGCACCGTGTCGGTGCCGCCGCCGCCGAACACCCGGTCGTCGTCGGCGCCGCCGTCGAGGTAGTCGCTGCCGCCTCTTCCGTTCACCGTGTCGCCGCCGGCACCCCCGAAGGCCCGATCGGTGCTGCTCCCGCCGCCGAGCGTGTCATCGCCGTCGCCGCCGTCGATCAGATTCCGCGGAGCAGGCTGTCCCACGAACGTGTCGTCGGCGCCGACGAGCTGGTCGTTCCCCTGCCCTCCAGACAGTGTCGCGTCGACCCCCGATGCCATCAGGAAATCATTGCCTGGCCCGCCGTCCGCGAAGCCGCCGCTCTCCAGAAAAATGGTGTCGTCGCCACCTTCGCCGAAGAGGAAAGTGGGACCGCCGAACTGCCCGTGTCCCGACGGGCCGGGGAATCTCTGCCCTCCGGAGATGCCGTCGTCCCCCTCACGGCCCAGGACTTCGCTTTGGACTCCCCAGGTCAGGATCTGATCCCGGTCGTCGGTGCCGACGACGATCGCAAAGTGTTGCTGGTTGAAGATGGAGGCCATTGTCCCGATACCACGCAGACGCACTTACCTTGAACGGAATACGTCAATCCCCCGATCGCCACCCGCCTGCACGATGCCCGGCGGGCATGATGGTCGGGGTTGTCGTTTGAAGGTCGTCGCCCCTGCGCCCTCGCCCATGCAGGCACGAGGAACACCGGTCGGATCAGGCCGGCGCGACCTGATCTTCGGTTGCCGGACGGGGCCTGCGTCCGCTTCTTGCGCGCAGGCGCC
>DAINQO010000144.1:0-6326 GCA_036742625.1 Microvirga sp. | reverse complement strand
TTTAGCTTGTAGGTAATGGCTCCCGGTGCTCGGTTTTGCGATAACAGCGCGGCGCCCCCCTCTCCGCCATCGGATGTTGAATTTAAGAACCAAGTTCAGCAGCTAACCTCCTCGCCCGTCATTGCACCATCCACATCGGGGAGATTGTCGCATTTGCATGTGACCTGCCGATGCGCTCATACGGTACGTCCGATGCGCGCCTTCCGTTCACTCCCGACCCGCTCGGCGCGACCGAGATAGGTCTCCTCGAGAGCCGGATTGCGCGCGAGATCGACAGCCGAACCCGTCACTTTCACGGCGCCGCCGTCGATCAGGTAGGCGCGGTCGGAAAGGGCGAGGGCGTGGCCGGTCATCTGGTCCACGACAAGGAGCGGCATGCCTTCCTGCCTGAGCGCGGCAAGGGCGGCGAACAGCTCCTCGATCATGAGGGGGGCGAGGCCGAGCGACGGCTCGTCGAGCATCAGCAGGCGCGGCTCGGTAAGAAGGCCCCGTGCCAAGGCGAGCATCTGTTGCTCGCCGCCGGAGAGAAGGCCGGCGCGGTGGCCGAGCCGCTCCCGCAATCGTGGAAAGCGGTGGAGCATCGTCTCGACCCGGGCGTCGAGGTTGGCGCCGGAGTTCGCGAACGCGCCGAGCCGCAGGTTGTCGCGCACGCTCAGCTCGGGAAAGACTTGCCGGCCTTCCGGTACCAGGACGAGCCCAGCGCGAACGCGCCGGTGCGGTGCATCGCGAGAGATAGATCGGCCCTGGAACCGGATCTCGCCGCGCGCCGCCGGCGGCTCAAGTCCGGCAAGGGCGCGCATCAGCGTCGTCTTGCCGGCCCCGTTCGAGCCGAGCACGGCGACGCTCTGCCCTTTGCCGACGAAAAGATCGATGCCGCGCAAAGCCGCGACGCCGCCGTAGTCTCCGTGAATGCCGCTTGCCTCGAGGATCGGGGCCGCGCCAGGGGTGGCGGGTCGCCGCAGAGGGGCTCGCGCGAGGGGCTCGCCGGCGCCGAGATAGGCCTCGCGCACCTTCGGATCGCCACGCACCCGATCCGGGGTGCCGGCCGCGATCGGCCGGCCAGCATCGAGCACCAGGACGGCATCGGAGATGCCCATGACGAGCGCCATGTCGTGCTCGACGAGGATCACCGCGAGGCCGAGCCCGGCGATTGCCTTGAGCGCGTCGGCGAGCCGGCCCTTGTCAGCCCGCGACAGGCCGGCCGCCGGCTCATCGAGCAACAGCACCCTCGGCCGCAGCGCCAAGGCGCGCGCGATCTCGACCAGCCGCTTCTCGCCGTGCGAAAGGCCGGCGCTCGGGCCGGCCGCCGCCTGCGCGCCGACAAAAGCCAGAAGCGCGCTCGAGAAGGCCGCAAGGCCGCGGTCACGGCCGCCGGCTCCGAGCGCGCCGAGCGGGTTGCCGAGCCTGCCCGCGCGTGCGGCGAGCATCACGTTCTCGAGCGGCGTCAAATGCCCGAAGAGCTGCGTCGTCTGGAAGGTGCGGCCGAGGCCGAAGCGGGCAAGGCGGTGCGAAGGCAGCCCGACGAGCTCGACCTCATCGAGCGTCACGCGCCCGGAATCGGGCCTGTAGAAGCCGGAGAGCAGATTGAGCGCCGTCGTTTTCCCGGCGCCGTTCGGCCCGATGATGCTCGCGATGCGTCCGGGTTCAGCGCCAAAGCTCAGGTCCTGCACGGCGCGCACGCCGCCGAAGCTCACGGCGAGATCCTCGACCTTGAGCCCGCCGCCGGCCCAGCCGCGCTCGAACTCGCGCTTGAGGCTGAGGGCAACAGGTGCGTCCTCGGGGGCGGGCGCGCCGGCTCGACGCGGGCGGCGCAGGCGGCCGGCAAGCGTCTCGATCGCTCCGACGATGCCGAGGGGCGCGAGACGCAGCACGGCAAGCATCAACACGCCGAAGGCAAGGAGCCGGTATTCGGCAAGGCCGGAGACCAGCTCCGGCAGCAGCACGACGATGAGCGCGCCGAGGACCGGGCCAAGCGCCGTTCCGCTCCCGCCGACGAGCACCGCGAGCACAAGCAGAATCGATTGGACGAAGGGGAAGGAGCTCGGGCTGACATAGCCGTTGAGCGGCGCGAACAGCGCGCCCGCGAGCGCCGCCGCCACGGCCGAGACGACGAAAGCCGCGGTTCTCACCCAGACAAGGTCAATTCCGATCGAACCTGCCGCGACCTCGGAATCACGCGCCGCTCGCATGGCGTAGCCCCAGCCGCTTGCGGCGATGCGGCGATAGCCGAACAGCGCTGCGCCGACGAGCAGGAGGCCAAGCACCGCAAGCCCGCGCTCCCCGAGCTTCTCGCCGAAAAGCGTCGGCCCATGCGAGAGGATCAGCCCGTTGCCGCCGCCCGTGAGATCCCGCCATTCGATCGCGCCATGCTCGACGATGAAGCCGAAGGCGATGGTGACCATGGCGAGGTAAGGCCCGCGCACGCGCAGCGCCGGCACCGCGAGGACGCCGCCGATCGCTCCTGCGAGCAGGGCGGCCGCCGGCATCGCGGCCGAGAAGGGCCAGCCAGCACGTTCCATCAGGATCGCCGTGGCGTAGGCGCCGATCGCCATGAAGCCCACATGACCGAAGGAGATCTGGCCGCTCAGGCCGATGAGGACGTTAAGGCCGATCGCGGCGAGTGCCGTCAGCGACACCGTGGCGAGAAGAAACGCGCCGTAGCTGTCCGTCTGCGCCGCATAGATGAGGCCGGCGGCCACCACCACGGCGTCGAGCGCGTAGCCCGGAAGCCTCATACCTTTTTCACCCCGGCGCGGCCGAGAATGCCGTTCGGCAGGACGAAGAGGATGACGATGATGGCAGCGAAGGTCAGGATCTGCGTGTAGACCGAGCCCAGCATCGTGGTGGCGAAAGCCTCGAGGAGGCCAAGGCACAGCCCGGCGAGCATCACGCCCCAGGCGCTGCCGAGCCCGCCGATGATCGCCGCCGCGAAAGCCTTGAGCCCGAACATCGTTCCCATCTCGGAGGAGACGTTGAACAGCGGCGCAATCAGCAGCCCGGCGATGGCCGCAAACACGCCGGAGGCGGCGTAGCTGCCGGCGATCGCCTTGCGCACGTCGATCCCCATGAGCCGCGCCGCGTCCGCGTTCTGCACCACCGCGAGCATGGCGATGCCGAGGCGGGTCTTGCGCAGGAACAGGTGCAGCGCCGCCGCGAGCGCAAAGCCGACGAGCGGGATCACGAGCTGAAGCGGATAGACCCCGGCGCCTTCGACGAGCTGGATCGGCCGCGCGGCGAGAGGCGACGGAAAGCCGCGCGGCTCCTTGCCGAAGGTGAACAGCACCAGGTTGTCGACGACGATGCCGATCGCGACCGTCGCCATGAGCCATGAATCGGAACCGCGCGAGGCGAAGGGGCGCACGGCAAAGCGCTCGACCGCCAGCCCGTAGAGCGCGCACAGAAAGAGCACCAGCGGCACCCCGGCGAGGGCAGGCCAGCCCCAGAGCACGAGCAGGAAGTAGCCGAGCGCCGCCCCAAGGGTCATCGAGCTCCCTTGCGAGAAGTTCACCGTGCCGGACACGGCGTAGGTGATGTGGAAGCCGAGCGCGAGGAGCCCGTACATGCTCCCGAGCGCAAGCCCGCTCACGAGCGCCGACGACAGGAGCATGGGCGCCTCTGGCCGAGGCGGCGCGGGGGCGCCGCCCGCGCTAGTTCGTCAGGACCGGCAGGATCTGGTTATCCTCGAAGCGGGTCCAGATGTAGTCGTTTTCGCCGACGGCCTCGTGGTTTGCGGGCGAGAAGGGCTTGTCGTAGGTCTTGATCAGCCCTTCATGGCGGTCGATCTTGTACATCGCGTCGCGGATCGCCTCGCCCTTGGTGCTGCCCGCTTTCTCGATGGCGAGCGCTGCGAGGTGCAAGGCGTCGTAGGCGTTCGCGACGCCGACCGCCGGGGTCACGTCGCCCGGACCCTTCACGTCCGGGTATTTCGCCTTGAGCGCCGTCAGCACCCGCTCGCCGACGGGCGAGAGCTTGCCGAAGAAGCTGTAGGTCTGGATGAACACCACGTCGCGCGCGCTCGGGCCCGCGAGCTCGGTGAAGCGGCCGCCGGCCGGTCCCCAATGGGAGACGATCGGCACCTTCCAACCCATGCGGTCGAGCGACTTCACGACCTGCGCCGAGGGGCCGACATTGCCGACGAGGAAGAGCACATCCGCCCCGGCCTGCTTCAGGCGCGCCAGCTGCGGGACGACATCGACGTCGTTGCCTTCGAACTTCTCGATGCCGGCCGGCTGGATGTTCGCCTCCTTCAAGGCCGCGGTGAGGCCCTTCTCGTTCGACTCGCCCCAAGGGTTGTTGACGAGGATGAGACCGGGCTTTTTCACGGAATGGTTCTTGATCGCGTAGTTCACGATCGCCTTGTCGACGAGGTCGTCTCGGGCCGAGACGCGGAACACGTAGTTGTCCTTCGCCCCGTTGACCGTGATCCCCGTGCCGGCCGCCCACGGATCGATGAAGGGCACCTTCTGCTCGTTTGCGAAAGGCACGATCGCCAGCGCGACGGGCGTGTCGAGTCCGCCGATCAGCACCGCCACCTTCTCGCGCTGGACGAGCTCGCGGGCGGCGATCACGCCCTTTGCCGGATTCGCTTCGTCGTCGCGGCGAACAAGCTCCACCTTGCGCCCGAGGACGCCGCCCTTGGCATTGACCTCGTCGATCGCGATGGTGAGCCCGCGGGTGAGTGCCTCGCCGGCCCGCGCCGACTGACCGGACAATGCCGTCACGAGCCCGATCTTGATCGGATCGGCGGCGCTCGCCGGGAACGCCGCGAGCACTCCCGCGAGACCAAGTCCCAGGAACGCTCGACGATGTGAAAGGATCATGACGCTCTCCCGCTTCTCCACCGGCCCGCCGTGCGGGCGCCCGCGCGAAGTCCGCAAACGTCTGCCACCGGCGGATCTGACCTATCCTACCGGGGCGTATCGCAGCCGCCTAGGGTTTAGGCATTCCGCCTAAGCGCCGGGCGGATGTGCCGTGCCCCCGGCGACCGTGCCGAACGGGGGTTGCGCCGTTCTCGCGGCCCGGTACGAAGAAACGCCAAAGGAGCCGCATGATGAATGACGCCGTCCACGAAGCAAGACGCCTCGTCGAAGCCTATCTCGAGGCCTCGATGATCCCGGACCCCGTGAAGGCGAGGACCTTCGTCGCGCCGGACGTCCGCATCACCTTCACGGGCGGGCGGCGCTTCAGCGATCCCGGCGAGAGCTCGGGCTTCAATGCCAAGCGCTACGGATGGGTGAAGAAGCGCTTCGAGCGCACCGACGTGGTCGCCCGCGCCACCGCCGACGAGGCGATCGTCTACAACATCGGCGCGCTCTACGGCGAATGGCTCGACGGGACCCCCTTCGACGGCAATCGTTATGTCGATCGGTTCGTGGTCAGCCGCGGCAAGATCGTGCGCATGGACGTGTGGAACGACAGCGCCGAGATACTCCTCGCCCGCGCCGGCCTGTCGGAGGATGGGCACGAGGCCGTGCCGGCGGCGCGGCCGCCGCGCGGAGAGGCCGCGTGACGGAACGGGAGAAGGCGCCGGCCGTCGCGGGCGCTCTGCTGCCGCACCACGAGCGCTTTCCCTACAGCGGCATCAAGCACCGGACGGCCTATAAATGGCCGAACGGGACGCGGCTTGCGGTCTATATCGGCCTCAATCTCGAGCACTTCGCCTTCGGCGAGGGCCACGGGGCGGAGCTTGCCCCGCACGCCCATCACCCGGACGTGCTCAACTATTCCTGGCGCGAATACGGCAACCGGGTCGGCGTGTGGCGGCTGATCGACCTGTTCGACGGGCTCGATTTTCCTGTTTCGGTTCTCGTCAACAGCAGCATCTATCGCCACTGCCCGGAGGTGATGGACGCGTTCCGGGCGCGGGGCGACGAGGTCGTGGGGCACGGACGGACCAATTCCGAGCGGCAGGGCGTGCTGGACGAGCCTGCCGAGCGGGCGCTGATCGAGGAGGCGACGGCGGTGATCGAGGCGTTCGAGGGCAAGCGGCCGGCCGGATGGCTTGGTCCGTGGATCTCGGAGAGCCGGGTCACGCCCGACCTTCTCGCCGAACGCGGCTACTCCTACCTCCTCGACTGGTGCATGGACGACCAGCCGGTCTGGCTCTCGACCCGCAACGGCGGGCGCATCCTCGCGGTGCCCTATCCGCAGGAGGTCAACGACATCCCGTCGATCGTCGCCCGCAAGGATTCGGCCGAGCAGTTCGCGGACATGATCGTCGACAATTTCGACGAGATGCTCGAGCAGGCCGTCGACGCGCCGCTGGTGATGGGCATCGCGCTTCATCCCTATCTCGTCGGCCAGCCGTACCGCCTCCGGCACCTCCG
>DAINQO010000143.1:0-8785 GCA_036742625.1 Microvirga sp. | reverse complement strand
CAAGGTCGAAGAAGTTGAGCTGCTGCGTGCGGCCGGGCGTATTCGAGATGCGGGCCAGCGTCCGGCGCCCGGTCAGCGCGTTGACGAGGCTCGACTTGCCGACGTTCGATCGCCCGGCGAAGGCGATCTCGAGCCCCTTCATCGGCGGCAGGTTGTCGACCGCGCTCGCCGCCCACACGAACCCGGCCTCGCCGGCGAAGAGCTTGCGGCCGGGTTCGAGGTAGGGTTCGAGGTCGGGGGCGGTCATGACCGAGCTATCGGGCGCGATGCCCGGCTTGGCAAGCGAGGGGGGCGCCATGCCGGTTTCGCGAAATCTCTTCGCCGGGCTGCCCGGGAAGGCCGCGGCGGAAGTGGTCGAGACGCTCGTCCGGTCGCCGGCGGTGCGGATCGAGCGCATCCATCGTCTCGACCGGGCAGGCGAGCCCGCCGGGGTTCTGGTACGACCAGCCCCTGGACGAGTGGATCGTGGTGCTCGCCGGCTCCGCCGGGCTCCTCGTCGAGGGCGAGGACGGGCCGCGCACGCTCCGGGCCGGCGACCACGTCCACTTGCCGGCCCACTGCCGCCATCGTGTCGAATGGACCGACGCCGCCCGCCCGACGGTCTGGCTCGCCGTGCATTTCGCGGTGTGAGCGCGCCCCTGCGTGCGGAAGCGCCGGGGTGCGCCTCGGCCCAACGAGAAGCCGCATCCTGGTTTCTTTCGCCCGCGCTACCTCGTACATCTAGCGTCGCGGCAGGGGCAGGAGATGAGCTCGCGTCGCAGACGGTTGTTGGGAGGCCCAAGAGGTGTGGAGACGACGGTTCGCATGCGCTTCGGCGCTGGCGCTGAGCACTCTCTTCTCGGCATCCGCTCATGCTCAGCTGCCTTCGAGGATCGTCACGATCGTCGTGCCTTACGCGGCCGGCGGGGGCACGGATGCGGTGGCGCGACTCATCGGAGAGAAGATGTCGGGCGCGCTGGGTGCGGACGGTCATCGTGGAGAACGTCGTCGGCGCCGGCGGAACCATCGCCAACGACCGCGTCGCGCGATCGACGCCTGACGGAACGACGATCCTCATCAACCACACGGCGCTCCTGTCGGCGCCGAGCCTCTTCAGCAACCTCCGCTACGACACCAGGACCGCGTTCGAGCCGATCGGCCTCGTCAACATCGCGCCGCTGCTTCTGGTCGGCCGAAAAACCATACCCGGATCGGGGCCGAAGGACTTCGTTGCCTGGATGAAGGAGCAGGGTGCGAAGCTGACGTTCGCGCACGGGGGCGTCGGGACGAACACGCAACTCTGCGCCGTTCTGATCGGCAACGTGCTCGGCTTCAAGCCGGTCTTCGCCGCCTATCGCGGATCCGGCCCGGCTCTCGCCGACCTCGTCGCCGGGCAGATCGACTTGATTTGCGACCAGGCGACCAGCGCGCTGCCGCAGGTCCAGGCCGGACTGCTGCACGGGATCGCGGTGACGTCGACGGCGAGGCTCGAACAGGCGCCCGACATTCCGACGGCCGCCGAGGTTGGCCTGTCGAACCTGGTCTACACGTTCTGGCACGGTCTGTACGTGCCGAAGGGAACGTCGAAAGAGACGGTTGCCGCGCTCAATGCGGCGCTGCGGGCTGCCGTGCGCGATCCCGGAGTCCGCGCAAAGCTCAAGGCGATCGGGACGGAGCCGTTCCCCGACGACCGGATGAGCCCAGAGGCCCACGCGGCTCTCTTCGCCGAGGACCTGGACCGCATCACCAAGCTGGTCGAAAGCTCCGGCCTGAAGCCGAGCGAGGCGAAGTAGGTGGCGCTGAACCGGCTGACGGCGCATTATGCTGCCGCTGCTCAGAGGTGAGAGTAGGACGTAAGCGCACGCGCACCCAGCCCGAGGTGGCGCGACCGCTAGCATGGAGGCGAGCTCCGGGCTCGCGCGGTGATTAACAGTGGCGACGGATTAGGCTCGCGGCGAGGAAGGCGACGACCGGGATCACACGGCGCAGACGCGTGTTCGCGATCATTATGTGATGATGGTCGTGATCATCACTGGCGCGGTCTTCCGAAAAAAAATTCAGACGGAAGAGGCACTTACCCGCTCACGACGACCGATACCGGGTGTGTCGCTTGTCATCATCATTGACGCGGCTTTCCCGGAGAAAGCCGAAGCGGAGGAGGCACTTAGCCCTTGGCCGGGGCTTTTGCGGTTGTCTTCTTTGCGAAAGTGCCGCGCAGGTTGTCCCAGAGCTCCACCTTGACACCGTTCTTGCGCATGATCGCGTATTGCTGCGTCACCGAGAGCAGGTTGTTCCAGGCCCAGTAGATCACGAGCCCGGCCGGGAACGAGGCCAGCATGAAGGTGAAGATCAGCGGCATCCAGGCGAAGACCTGCTGCTGCACGGGGTCGGCCGGCGCCGGATTCATCTTCATCTGCAGCCACATCGTGATGCCCATGAGGATGGGCCACACGCCGAGATGCAGGAACGGCCCGATCACCGGCAGGACCGTCGGGTCGAAGGGCAGGAGCCCGAACAGGTTGAAGACCGTCGTCGGGTCCGGCGCCGCAAGGTCGCGGATCCAGCCGAAGAACGGCGCATGCCGCATCTCGATCGTGACGAACAGCACCTTGTAGAGCGCGAAGAACACCGGGATCTGGATCAGGATCGGCCAGCAGCCGGCGATCGGATTGATCTTCTCCTTCTTGTACAGCTCCATCAACGCCTGCTGCTGCTTGACCTTGTCCTCGGCGTAGCGCTCGCGGATCGCCACCATCTCGGGCTGCACCGCCTTCATCTTGGCCATCGAGGCGTAGGAGCGGTTGGCGAGCGGGAAGAAGACGATCTTGAGCAGCACCGTGACGATCAGGATCGCCACGCCGAAATTGCCGAACAGGCGGAAGAAGTAGTCGAGAACCTTGAACAGCGGCTTGGTGATGAAATAGAACCAGCCCCAATCGATCAGGAGGTCGAAGCGCTTGATGCCGGCGGTGCGCTCGTAGGTGTCGACGGTCGCGACCTCCTTGGCGCCGGCGAAGAGGCGGCTGTCGGATTGCGCCTTGCCGCCCGGCGCAAGGGTGCGGGCTTCGCCGAGCACGTTCGACTGGTAGACCTTGGTCGGTCCGTCCTGGCGCATGGTGAAGCTGCCGGTATAGGGCTGCGTCTGATCGGGCGCGACCGCCGCGGCCCAGTACTTGTCGGTGATGCCGACGAAGCCGCCGCTGACGCCGTTCCACACCTTGCCCTTGGTCGGCTGGCCGGGAATAGCCGGCTCCTTGTCGACATTGTCGTAGGTGTATTCCTGCAGGCCCTGCTCGCCGAGCACGCCGACGAGGCCCTCGTGCAGCACGTAGTACCCTTGCGTCACCGGCTTGCCGTGGCGCGAGACGAGCCCGTAGGGATGGAGCGTCGCCGGCGCGCTGCCGGTGTTCTCGACGGCGTCGCGCACTGTGAACAGGTACTTGTCGTCGACGCTGATCTCGCGCCGGAAGATCAGCCCCTGGCCGTTGTCCCAGGTCAGCGTCACGGGCCTTGCCGGGGTCAGCGTCTGGGCATCGGCGGTCCAGAGGGTCTCGGGACCAGGCGTCGCCCCGCCCGGCCCGCTCGCGACCCAGCCGAACTCGGCATAATGCGGATTCGGGCTGCCGGACGGCGAGAACAGCACGATGCGCGGGCTCTTCGGGTCGACGGTGTCGTGGTAGTTCTTCAACAGCACGTCGTCGATGCGCCCGCCGCGCAGATTGATCGATCCGGCAAGGCTCGGGGTGTCGATCGCGAGCCGCGGGCTGCGCTGAAGCGCCGCCTCGCGGGTCTCGACGACCGGCGTGCCCGGAAGGGCGGGAACGGTGCCCGGAACCGGCGCCGCCGGCCCGCCCTCCTTCGGGGCGGCGCCTGGGATCGGCGTCTGGGCCGGCTGCACCGGCGCCGTCTGTTGCGTTTGCTGCGCCTGCTTCTGCTGCTGCATCTGCGGCACGCCGTAGAAATAGTTCCAGCCGATCAGCACCACCACCGACAGCACGATGGCAAGAAGCAGATTCTTGTTGTCTTCACGCATTGGCTGATCCGGTGGAAAGGATGCCGGCCGGCGCTATCGCGGCTTTGGCCGGCCTGGGTCTGGTGACGATCGCCAAGGCGCGCTGGAGGTCGCCGACCAGAAGCGGAAAGGCCGCGGCGAGAGCGGGCCGCCGCCCGATCACCACCACATCGGCATTGCGCCCGCCATGATCAACCGCGGCATGGCGGAAGGCCTGTCGCAACCGCCGCCGGATGCGGTTGCGCTCGGTCGCATGGCCGACTTTCTTCGTGACCGTCAAGCCGAAGCGCAATCCGTTCGCGTCGTCGCGCACGAGCCCCTGCACGGTCATCCGTTCAGTATGAAAGCGGCGGCCCGAAGCCGCCGCCAGGAATTCGCGCCGTTTGGTCAGGCGGCCCGGAGCTGCGCCTTCGACGGGTCGCGCGCACGGGTCGCGCATCTGGGAGATTTTAGGCGGACAGGCGCTTGCGGCCGTGGGCGCGCCGGGCCGCGAGCACCTTGCGGCCGCCCTTCGTCTCCATGCGGGCCCGGAAACCATGCCGGCGCTTGCGAACGAGCTTGCTCGGTTGATAGGTCCTCTTCACGGCTCATCTCCGGTCGCGAGGGGGCGGCACGCCCGCGGCCTCGCGGCTCCTCTCACGAATTGTGGCGCAAAAACGATCAGCGCTCCTGGGAAAGGAGCGCCGTCACATGGCGCGGCTTATGGCGGAAGGAGCTACCGAAGTCAACGTTCGGACGCACCCAAGCGCCCCCAAGACCGGCGGCTTTCGTCCCGTCACGAGGCCGTGACGGGGATTCGCGGAACGCTCCGCAGGTGGCTACATTGCTCGACCGGGGGCGCGAGGCGAGCGTGGCGGCAGCGGATTATTCCGGACAGGACCAGGCTCGCTCCTGGACGCGATACCTGCCGCTCGCGGCGCTCGGCGGCGCGATGGTCATCGTCTTCGCGACGGGCGCCCACCGGATCTTCAGCCTCGAGACGATCGTCGCCTACCGCGACAAGCTTCAGGCCTTCGTCGACCATTACGGGCCGATGGCGGTCATCGCCTATGCGGCGGTCTACGTCATCGCGGTCGCGCTCTCCATCCCCGGCGCGGTGTTCCTGACGATTCTCGGCGGATTCCTGTTCGGATGGTTTTTCGGCGGCGCGGTCGCGTCGGTTTCGGCGACGCTCGGGGCGGTGCTGGTCTTCCTCATCGCCCGCACCTCGGTCGGCGATATCCTCGCCCGCAAGGCCGGGCCGAAGCTGCAGAAGTTCGCCGATGGATTCCGCGAGGACGCGTTCTCGTACCTCCTCTTCCTCCGCTTCCTGCCCATCATGCCGTTCTGGATGACGAACCTCGCGGCGGCGCTTTTCGGCGTCCGGGCCGAAACCTTCGCCTTCGCGACCATGATCGGCATCCTGCCGGCGACCTTCACCTTCGCGACGGCCGGGGCAGGGCTCGACAGCGTCATCGCAGCCCAGAAGGCGTCGTTCCACGCCTGCAAGAACGCCGGGCGGACGGATTGCGCCTTCGATCTCGACCTTTGGTCGATCCTCACGCCGCAGATCCTCGCCGCCTTCGCGGCGCTCGGCGTCATGGCGTTGATCCCGGTCGTCGTGCGCCACTGGCGCCGCCGGACGCCTGACGCGGCGGTGGCGAAGCCCTCGACGGCGACGGCCAAGCATCCTAACGCTTGAGCTTTCGGCGGAGCGTTCTCCTTTGAGCGAGGTGCTGAAGCCCGATCTCTGCGTGATCGGCGCAGGCTCGGGCGGCTTGTCGGTCGCGGCGATCGCCGCCTCGTTCGGCGTGCCGGTCGTCCTCATCGAGCGCGACCGCATGGGCGGCGACTGCCTCAATGTCGGCTGCGTACCGTCGAAGGCCCTCATTGCCGCCGGTGAACTCGCCCAAGGCATCCGCGATGGCGCGCGCTTCGGCATCGGCCGCAGTGACCCGCAGGTCAACATGACGCGGGTGCGCGACCATGTCCGTGGCGTGATCGAGGCGATCGCCCCGAACGATTCGGCCGAGCGCTTCACCGCGCTCGGCGTTCGCGTACTGAAGGCGGAGGCGCGCTTCACCGGGCCCAACGTCGTCGCGGCGGGCGAGGTCGTCGTTCAGGCCCGCCGCTTCGTCCTCGCCACTGGCTCGCGCCCTTCCGCGCCGCCCATCCCGGGGCTCGACCAGGTCCCGTACCTCACCAACGAGAGCGTGTTCGACCTTTCGCGGCGGCCGGAGCGGCTCCTCGTCATCGGCGGCGGGCCGATCGGGGCGGAGCTGGCGCAGGCCCACCGCCGCCTCGGCGTCGAGGTCGCGATCCTCGAGGCCGCCCGCCTCCTCCCCCGCGACGACCCCGAGATGGCGGCGGTGCTCGAGCGCGCGCTCCTCAAGGACGGGGTCGAGCTCCACACCGGGATCAGGATCGAGCGGATCGAGCAGCGGGACGACCGCGTCGTCGTCGTGCTCCGTTCCGGCGACACGACGCGATCCGTCGAAGGCAGCCACCTTCTCGTCGCGGCCGGGCGGCGGCCGGTCACCGAGGAGCTCGGGCTCGAAGCCGCCGGAATCGCCCACGACAAGGGCGGCATCACCGTCGACACCGGCCTGCGCACGACGAACCGGCGCGTCTACGCCATCGGCGACTGCGCCGGCCCGGGCGGCGGCCCGTATAAGTTCACCCACGTCGCGAACTACCACGCCGGTCTCGTGATCCGCAGCGCCCTCTTCCGGCTGCCGGTGAAGGTCGACACGAGCACGATCCCGCGCGTGACCTACACCGACCCGGAGATCGCCTCGGTCGGCATGACCGAGGAGGAGGCGCGCGCGAGCCGGACCGCCTTCCGCATCCTGCGCTGGCCGGTCGCCGAGAACGATCGCGCCCAGGCGGAGCATCGCACCGCCGGCCATGTGAAGGCCCTCGTCACGAGGCGCGGCAAGATCCTCGGCTGCGCCGTCGCGGCGGCGCAGGCCGGCGACCTGATCGTGCCGTGGGCACTTGCCATGGCGAAGCGCCTCAAGGTCCAGGACCTCGCCGGCCTCGTGTTCCCCTATCCGACGTTGTCCGAGGTGACGAAGCGCGCCGCGGTCGAGTTCCTGAGGCCTTCCGCCGAGAGCCCGTGGCTGCGGCGCGCCATCGCCTTCGGGCGACGGTTCGGCTGAGGCCGCCCGGCATGCCCGACACCGCGAGCAGCGCGCGAAAGGCGGACGGTCCCGTCCGGGAATCGACGTTCGGGCTTTCGGCCCGCCTTCTCGTCTTGACCGTGCTGTTCGTCATGGTGGCCGAGGTGCTGATCTACTTCCCCTCGGTCGCGAATTTCCGGCGCAATTGGCTGAACGACCGACTCGCCGCGGCGCAAGTCGCCGCGCTCGTGCTCGACGCCGCGCCCGCCGAAAGCCTGCCGGCCGAGCTCCAGGCCCGGCTTCTCGAAGGCGTCGGCGCGCGCGCGGTCGCGATCCGTGGCGGCGGCACGCGCCGCCTCCTTGCGGCCTCCGACATGCCGGCCGAGGTCGCCCGCACCGTCGACCTGCGCGAGGTGAGCTGGCTGACGCTGATCCGCGACGCCTTCGTGGTTCTCCTGTGGCCGGCCGAGCGGCCGATCCGGGTTCTCGGACAGGCGATGGCGGGCGCCGATTTCGTCGAGATCGTGCTCGATCAGAAGCCGCTGCGCGACGCGATGCTGGAGTTCTCCCGCAACATCCTGATCCTTTCCCTCGTCATCTCGGGCATCACCGCGAGCCTGGTTTATTTCGCGCTCCAGTTCTTCATCGTGCGACCGGTGCGGCGGCTCACCGGCGCTATTGCGGCCTTCGGCGACGAGCCCG
Organism: Microvirga sp.; assembly: GCA_036742625.1. Lineage (GTDB taxonomy): Bacteria > Pseudomonadota > Alphaproteobacteria > Rhizobiales > Beijerinckiaceae > JAJKJG01. The sequence continues at coordinate 991 of DAINQO010000143.1, read as the reverse complement.
AGGACGCTTCCCGCATTCTCGCGCCGTCGCGCCGCACCGACGAGATCGGCGTCGCCGAGCGCTCGCTCGCGCAGATGGAGACCGCGCTCGCCGACGTGCTGCGGCAGAAGAGCCACCTCGCCGAGCTCGGCCTCGCGGTCAGCAAGATCAACCACGAGCTGCGCAACATGCTGACAACCGCGCAGCTCCTGACCGACCGCCTCGAGGGCATCGCCGATCCGGCCGTGCAGCGTGTCGCGCCGCGGCTCGTCGCGACGCTCGGGCGAGCGATCGAGTTCTGCCAGGCGACGCTCGCCTACGGCCGGGCCGCCGAGCGCCTGCCGGAGCGACGCCGCGTGCTGCTTGCCCCGATCGTGACCGAGCTTCGCGATCTGACCGCGCTCGTCGCAAGCGCCGGGATCTCGCTGCAGTCGGAAGTCGCGCCGGATCTCGAGGTCGACGCCGATCCGGACCAGCTCTCGCGGGTGCTGGTGAACCTCGTGCGCAACAGCGTGCAGGCGCTGAGCCAGGCCGGAACGCGCGACGGGCCGCCGCGAGTAGCGATCGCGGCAAGGCGCGAGGGCGGCACGGTGACGATCCACGTCGCCGATAATGGACCAGGCATCCCGGAGCAGGCGCGCGGCCGCCTCTTCTCGGCCTTCCGCAGCTCGGGCCGGGCGGGCGGCGCGGGCCTCGGGCTCGCGATCTCAGCCGAGCTCGTGCGCCTGCATGGCGGCACGCTGTCGCTCGAGCCGACGCCGGCCGGCGCCTGCTTCCGCATCGTGCTCACGGACCGGGAGGCGCGATCAGGCGGCGTAGTGGGAAGCGGTTAGCCGGTCGACGCCGGGGCCGCCACCTTTCCGCAGGTCGTCGGGCAAAAGGTTGCAAAGCCCCCGCCAAGGCCTTAAGTCAGCCCTCCGACCGGCGGCTTTCCTAGCAAGGCGCGTCCGTCGATGGGCGCCCGTAGCTCAGCTGGATAGAGCACCAGACTACGAATCTGGGGGTCAGAGGT
>DAINQO010000142.1:0-8791 GCA_036742625.1 Microvirga sp. | reverse complement strand
AGCGAGCCGACCTCGAGGAAGCCGCCGACGCTCGTGACGATGCCGAGCGAGATCTCCAGCAGCTTGTTCATCGCGGCGGCGGCCGGTTGCGGGAGGCAGGGACGGCGAAGCTCGTCGCCGCCGTCGCGGCCTCGGCGCGCGCGCGCGCGGCGTCGGCCCGATGGTCGGCCCCGATCGCCGCCTCGGCGCGCCCGAGCGCCGCCCCGGCCTGGCGCATCGGGTTGAGCAGCGCCGCCCGCCGGGCGGCCGCGCCGGCCTCGGACGCCGCGACCTCCTCGGCAGCCTTGGCGAGCCTCTCGCGCATGGTGCTGACCGTGCGCCGGGCGTAATCGGCCGGCGCGTCGCCGGCGAGCCAGGCCGAAAGCGCCGCCTGCGCTGTCGCGGTCGCGGTCGCCGCGGTCTTGAGCTGGCGTTCGGTGCCCTCGGAACCGGAGGAGCAGGCGGCGAGGAGGAGCGCGCCCGCGGCGAGAAGGACCGCGCGCTGTGGCGCGCGCATAGCGGCGATGGCGGCGCGCCTCGCGCCCGCCCGGGTCGGTCGCGGTGCAAGGGTCATCGCTAGCGCAATGCACAGCCAAGCTTGATGGTTCCGCAGCCGGTGGCCCGGCCGGCGATCTTTATGCGGCCCTTAATGAGGGGGCCGCACCTGCCCTCTAGCCCTCAGCGGGTCGGCTTTAGCGCGTTCGCGACGAGGTGGGCGGCGATCTTGCGGCCCATGTCGGCGCCGACCTCGAGCGAGTTCCTGAAGTGGATGCCGCCCCAGACGCGCACGTCGTTGTGCTCCTCGCCCAGCCGGCGGATGCTCTTGAATTCCCGCGTCAGCTTCGGATCGGCCGTATCCGTCACGGTGAACGGGAGCTGCGGGTCGGGCCCGAACACCGATTCGAGGATGGCGACCGCAACCCCGGAGATGATCGCCGCCTGCGACGGATATTCCGGATGCATCGGCGTCGCGTTCAGCGGCGTCCAGCCGGGATCGCGCTCGGTGGCGTCGTTGCCGTCCATGTCGCCGTTGCGGATCGCCGTCACCGGCCGCCAGAAATTGTAGGTGAACTTGGCATCCCAATCGGCGATGAAGGTGTTGGCGACGCCCATGTTGAGGAGCGCGAAGAGCCGGGCATTGTCCGCCAGGCCGAGGCCCTTCGCGGCCGAGAGCTCGCGCGCCGCGGTCTGCCAGGCCGGGCCGATATTGGCCTGGGTCCAGAACCGCACCGCCGCGGTTTGCTCGGGCGTCCGCGCGGCGCTTTTCGTGCCGCCGACCGTCTTCGTCTCGTTGTAGTCGCGGGCGTAGAGCGGGCTCGACAGCGCCGGCGGCGGGCCCGGCCGGAACTGGTCGGCGCTCTTCAGGCCCCATGGCTTCACCCGGGCATACTCCGCAAACAGCGGCGGCGTCGTCGGCACCCAGATGCCCGGCGTCGTCAGCGGGCGGTAGCTGTCGGGAACGTTCGTGCCGTCGCCGGCGCGGTCGGCCTGGACTGCCGCGGCGACCTTCTCGCCGAGCGCGACGCCGTCGCTTTTCGCGACGCCGTCCGGGATCGCCTTGAGCGAGGCCGCATAGGCCTCCTCGGCGAGCGCCTTCTGATTGGGAAAGAGCTGGATCAGGATCTGCCGCGCGGCCGTGGCGGCGGCCGCTTCGGCGGAGGCGCCGGGCGCGGCGGCGGCATCCGGGAGATAGCGCGCGTAGCGGTCCTGTACGCCGTTCACGGCGTCGGACATCGCCACATGCACCATGGCGAGGGCGCGCGAGGCGGGATTGCTCGCGACATTCGCGGCCCGCATGACGTCGTGCGTGGTCTTATTCCAGTCGGTGATGGTGTCGGCGCTGGCGCTGCAGGCGGCAAAGCCGACGAAGAGGCCAAGCGCGAAGGCGGACGGCTTCATGATGCTCGCTTCCCATCGTTTCGTCAGGTGAGAGACTTTGCCCGGTTCGGTCACCAAGTCCAGGCGCATCGCCGGCCGGCTTTGAAAAGCCGCGCCGCGCCCGCTATATCGGCGGGCATGAAAGCGCGTGAGGCCAAGTTCGCCCTCGGCCAGGTGGTGAAGCACCGGGTGTTCCCGTTCCGGGGCGTCATCTTCGACGTCGACCCGGAGTTCAACAATACCGAGGAATGGTGGCAGGCGATCCCGGCCGAGATCCGGCCGCGGAAGGACCAGCCCTTCTACCATCTCCTCGCCGAGAACGCCGAATCCGAATACATCGCCTATGTCTCGGAGCAGAACCTCCTACCCGACACCTCCGGCGAGCCGCTGCGCCACCCGCAGATCGCCGACGTGTTCGACCGCGACGACCGCGGCGGCTACCGGATGCGCATACAAGCCGCGAACTGACGCCCGCAAGCGGCTGACCGACAACAAAAAGCCGGGCGCGAGGCCTGGCTTTTTCGTCGCCTTCGGCGAACGACGCGGCTACTGCTTCGGTGCGGTTGCCGGGGCGGCGGTCGCGCCGGCGGCGCTCGACTGCTCGAGCTTCTTGCGCATCTCGTCGGAGCGGCGTTCGAGCTCCTCCTGCAGCTTCTTCTGCTGATCCTCGAGCACCTTCGGATCGATCGCCGCGCCGTCGAAGGCCTTGCCGAAGCCGGCGAGCGGCACCGAGAAGGTGACCTCGCGCGCGACCTGGTTCTGGACGCTGACGTTGAGGCTCGTGCCCTTCTTCATCTGGTTGACGAAGTCGTCCTTGAGGCCGACCGCCTCGGCGAAGCAGCCGTTCGGGAAGCAGAGCGCGTAGCGGCCGGGCGTCGGCTGGCCCTGGTCGATCGCGAAGCGGATGCCGGGCTGGAGCATCAGGCCGAGCGGCAGCAGGAAACGCACGACGCGCTGCGTCTGCGCCCCCTGCGGCGCGTTCTTGGCCTCGTAGACCGCGACCGCCATCACCGGCTGGCCCTGGTCCGACACGAAGTCGCGGGTCGTGTAGCAGATCTCGCTGTTGTTCGAGGGGTCCTTGCCGCAGACCTTCGTCCAATCGGGCTGCGACGGCTCGGGCTTGACCTGGACGACCGTCGGCCCGGTCGGCTGCTGAGCCGCGCCCCCGGGCGCTGCCGGCGAAGCCTGCGGAGCCGGGATCGCAGGCGCCGGCGCCGGAGCCGGGGCCGGCTGCGCCGCCGGAGCCGCCGGCCGGCTACGCGGGCGCTGCGCCGGCTGGTCCTGGGCGACGCCGGCCGCGGGCGCAACGAGCAGCGCCGCCAGGCCGGCGGCGGCCGCAAGCGCGATCGGTCCACGCAGGCGCGCGGGACGTGTCGAAAATGACATGCCGTTGGATCCTCTTTGGTCCGGATGACGAAACTTCGGAAAGAGAGGCCGGCCGCGGCGCCTTTGGCTGCGGAGCGCCAGCCTCCCGTTGGCGCCTGCATCCCCACCGAATACGGCGAACACATGACGCGCGACGCGCCTCTTTAGCCGGAACTTGCCCGAGGGGCCAGCATGTTTCCGCGACTATGGAACGGCCGCGTCAGCTCGCAGCAGCTTTGGCCGTCCTTTGGGCGGCGTCCCGCAAGGCTTCCTCCGCCCATTGATTGAGGCTCTTTCCCGAGAGCTGCGCCGCAAGCGCCGCGGACGCGTGAACCTCCGGGGCGACCCTGAACATCATCCGGCCGGAGAAGGGGCGCTCAGGCGATTTGCCGATCTTCTCGCAGGTCGCGAGATAATCGTCGACGGCGTCTCGGAAGGCCGCCTTCAGCTCATCGACAGACGCGGCATGAAACCCGACCACGTCGTTGATGCCGGCAAGATGCCCGACGAACAGCTCGTCCTCGGCGTCGAACTCGACGCGCGCCGCATAGCCCCGGTGGGTCATGACGTTCACGGCTTCACTCCGAGCTTGACCAGAAACGCGCCCGCATCCGGACCCGGGACGCATATCGGAAATCAAGAGGAGAACCATCCCCCTTCGGTGGCGTGCTTTTCCCCGATCCCGCATGGTGGCGCAGCGATTCGACAGCAGGTGGAGCCGAGCTTGACCGCGGCGGTTCTCGCGACGCCAAGCGACGCGCCGCCCCAGGACAGCCCCTGGGGGGCGATGCGGCTCTGCGGCCTCCTCGAGGCGACGGCGCGCCGGCACCAGGGCCGGCCGGCGTTCCGCGATCAGCCGGGGCGCGAGGCGTGGTGCGGGCGGCCACGGCTCGAATGGAGCTATGCCCTCGCCGTGAAGATCGTCGCTCGGCTGGCGGCGGCGTTTTCGGCGCTCCGCCTCGAGCCCGGGAGCCCGATCGGGATCTGCCTGCCGGGCTCGTCCGAGGCGGCGCTGACCATCTTGGCCGTCGAGAAGGCCGGTCACCGCCCTTGCCTTCTGCCAGCGGCGTGGCGCGAGGTCGAGCTCGAACGGGCGCTTCTCGCCGCGCGGGTCGCGGCCGTCGTCAGCTTCGGGCGGCTCGCCGAGGACAGCCCGGCCGAGATCCTGTGCCGGATCGCGGCGCGCTCGTTCGGGCTGCGGTTCCTCCTCGCCTACGGGCCGGGCGTTCCGGACGGGGTGATCGACCTCGACCGCGTGCTCGTCGACGACGGCGGCGCGCCGTCCGAGCCGGCGGCGGCGGCGGCGCCGGACGACCCCGGCCTCATCACCTTCGGGCGCCGCGGCGGGCAGGCGAGCCCGCTCCATCGCACCGCCGCCGCGCTCGTCGCCTCGGTCGTCACCTTCCTCGTCGCGGCGAGGATGGCGCCCGGCGACCGCATCCTGTCGCTTCTCGCCGCGGACGACCATTGCGGCCTCGCGACCGGGCTCGCGGCGGCGCTCCTTTCCGGCGCGACGCTCGAATGCCACGGGCTTTTCGACGCCGCCGAGCTCGGCCAGGCGCTTGCCGACGAGGTGCCGACCCATCTCGTCGCGCCGGGCTGGCTCGAGCCGGCGATCGCCGCCGCCGGACTGTCGTCGCGGCTCGCCTCGACGGTGCTCGTGCATGCAGCGCCGATCCGCTTCCGGGCCAAGATGCCGCTCAAGGAGAACGTCGTCGACGTCATCGCCTTCGACGAGCTCGCCCTCATGGCGCGCGCCCGCGACGCCGCCGGCCGGCTGACGCTCGCGCTCGGCGACGACGGCGGCGCCGGCGCCTTCCTGCGCGTCCGGCGCGACGAGGATGGGGCGATCTCGTTCTCGGGCCCGGCCGCCGAGGTCCGGGGCTACGCCCGGGCTGGCATGGAAGATGCCGGGAGCGGCACCGGATGGCGCAATTCGGGATTCAAGGCCGACGTCTTCGCCGGCATCGTCATCGGCATCTCGTGACGGTGCGATGCAACAAAATCGCCCGGCAGGCGTTGCCTTGAGCCTCAACAACAAAGCTCACCGGGGTCTCATGACCGAGTTCCAGAAGGTCCTTGTCGTCGACGACGGCGCCCGCAACGCCGAGCACGCGATCTCGGCCGAGCTCGCCGGGCTGGGCTTTGCGAGCGTCACGACCTCGTTCGAGGCGACCGACGAGGTGCTCGAGCTGATCCCGCCCCCGGCCGCGATCCTGCTCCAGCTGCCGAAGCGCAGCCGCACGGCAGACTATAAGGATTTCATGGACTTGGCCGACCGGCTTAAAGCGAAGAATTCGGCCATCCCGGTGATCCTCATCGAGCAGGCCTTCGGCATCCCGAGCGGCAGCTACGCCGCCGTGCTGCAGAGCGAGCTCGGCGCGCGAGCGCTCAACAAGCCGGAGCTCTGAGCCAGCAGCGACGCTGATGGGAAGCCGGGCTGCCATCATGCAAGCGTGATGGAACGTGCCCGTGGAATCCCTTCCATCGGCCGTGGAACGTTCCATGGCCGGCTTGGCCGAACCTCTGTCGTCACCGGGCTTGTCCCGGTGACCCCGATCCGAAAAGCGCCAGCCCCAAGCATCGGCATGGCCGGGACAAGCCCGGCCATGACAAACCGGTAGTTAAGCCGCCTGCTTGCGCTCCGCGATCCGCACCAGGCTGCGCAGGATTCCCGTCGTCGCCTTGAGGCGCTCGTCGAGCCCCTCGACGTCGCGGGTGAAGACCACCTTCATGTCCGGGCGGACCTTGGCGAAGGAGGCCTGCTCGGCGATGTAGGCGACGAGCCCGGCCGGATTGGCGAAGGCGCCGTCCCTGAACGACACGATGACGCCCTTCGGCCCGGCTTCGACCTTGTCGACGTTGGCGCGCCGGCACAGCACCTTGATGGCCATGATCTTGAGGAGGTGGCCGACCTCGTCCGGCAGCGGCCCGAAGCGGTCGACCATCTCGGCCCCGAAGGCGTCGATCTCCTGGTCGGTCTCGACCGTCGAGAGACGGCGGTAGAGGGTCAGCCGCAGCTGCAGGTCGGGGACGTAGGCCTCCGGGATCATCACCGGCGTGCCGACGGCGATCGTCGGCGACCACTGGTCCTCGGCCGGCTCCTCGACCCCGGCCTTCAGGGCCGAGACCGCCTCCTCCAGCATCTGCTGATAGAGCTCGTAGCCGACCTCCTTGATGTGGCCGGACTGCTCGTCGCCGAGGAGGTTGCCGGCGCCGCGGATGTCGAGGTCGTGCGAGGCGAGCTGGAAGCCGGCGCCGAGCGTGTCGAGCGACTGCAGCACCTTGAGCCGACGCTCGGCCTGGACCGTCAGCGTCCGGTTCGCCGGCACCGTGAACAGCGCGTAGGCGCGGGTCTTGGCGCGCCCGACCCGGCCGCGGAGCTGGTACAGCTGCGACAGGCCGAACATGTCGGCCCGATGCACCACGAGCGTGTTCGCGGTCGGGATGTCGAGGCCCGATTCGATGATCGTCGTCGACAAGAGGACATCGAACTTGCCCTCGTAGAAGGCCGTCATCACGTCCTCGAGCTGGCCCGACGCCATCTGCCCATGGGCGACCGCGACCTTCGCCTCCGGCACCTGGCGCTCGAGGAAGGTCTTGACCTCGGCGATGTCCTCGATCCGCGGCACGACATAGAAGGCCTGGCCGCCGCGGTAGCGCTCGCGCAACAGCGCCTCGCGGATGATCAAAGGATCAAAGGGCGTCACGAAGGTGCGCACCGCGAGCCGGTCGACCGGCGGCGTCGTGATCAGCGACAGCTCGCGCACGCCGGTGAGCGCGAGCTGGAGCGTGCGCGGGATCGGCGTCGCCGACAGCGTCAGGACGTGGACCTCGGCGCGCAGCTCCTTCAGCCGCTCCTTGTGGGCGACGCCGAAATGCTGCTCCTCGTCGACGACGACGAGGGCGAGGTCGCGGAAGGTCACCGTCTTGCCGAGGAGCGCGTGCGTGCCGACGACGATATCGATCGTGCCGTCGGCAAGCCCGGCCTTGACCTTCTTCATCTCGGCCGCGGGCACGAAGCGCGAGGCGTGCGCGATCTCGATCGGCAGCCCCCGGAAGCGCTCCTGGAAGGTGCGGTAATGCTGGCGCGCCAGGAGCGTCGTCGGCACGATGACGGCGACCTGCTTGCCGGCGATCGCCGTCGCGAACGCCGCCCGCAGCGCGACCTCGGTCTTGCCGAAGCCGACGTCGCCGCAGACGAGGCGGTCCATCGGCCGCCCGACGCTAAGGTCCTCCATGACGGCGTCGATCGCGCCCTGCTGGTCCTCGGTCTCCTCATAGGGGAAGCGGGCCGCGAACTCGTCGTAGAGCCTCTCCGGGGGGCTAAGGCGGGGGGCCTCGCGCAGGATGCGGGCGGCGGCGATCTTCATCAGCGCGCCCGCCATCTCGCGGATGCGCTTCTTCATCCGCGCCTTGCGGGCCTGCCAGGCGCCGCCGCCGAGCCGGTCGAGCTGGACCTCGGCCTCCTCCGACCCGTAGCGGGTCAGGAGCTCGATGTTCTCGACCGGCAGGAACAGCCGGTCGCCGCCGTGGTAGTGGATCTCGAGACAGTCGTGCGGCGCGCCCGCCGCCTCGATCGTCTTCAGCCCCTCGAAGCGGCCGATGCCGTGGTCGACGTGGACGACGAGGTCGCCGGGCGTCAGCGCCGCCGCCTCGGCGATGAAGTCCTGGGGCCGCCGCGAGCGGCGCTTCGGGCGCACCAGCCGGTCGCCGAGGATGTCCTGCTCGGAGACGACGGCGAGGTCGCCGGCCTCAAAGCCCGATTCGAGACCCCAGACGGCGACCGGGACCGCGTCCTTTGGGGCGGAGAGCGCGTCGGCGAGGCGCCCGACGGGCTTCGTCTGCGTCAGGCCGTGGTCGTTGAGGACGTGGCAGAGCCGCTCGCGCGAGCCTTCCGACCAGGAGGCAAGCATCACGCGCCGCCCCTGCCCCTGGAGGGCGCGGACGTGGGTCACGGCGGCGTCGAAGACGTTCGTGCCCTCCTCGGCCCGCTCGGCGATGAAGTCGCGCCCGCGCCGCGCCGCGCAATCGACGACGATGCGGCCTTCGCTCTCGGGGAGCGCGAACGGGGTCAGGCGCGCGACCGCGAGATCCTGGGTCAGCGCTGCCCATTCCTCGGGCTTGAGATAGAGCGCATCGGGCGGCAGCGGCTTGTAGGGGGCAATGCCGGGCTGCGGCGTCGCGAGCGCGCTCTTGCGGGCGTCGTAGTAGTCCTTGACCTGCGCCAGGCGCTCGCCGACCGCGTCCTCGACGTGGTTGTCGAAGACCACCGGCACGCCCGGCACGTAGTCGAAGACCGTGTCGAGCCGCTCGTGGAAGAGCGGCAGCCAGTGCTCCATGCCGGCGTAGCGGCGGCCCTCGCTCACCGCCTCGTAGAGGCGGTCGTCGCGGGTCGGCGCGCCGAAATGCGCGACGTGCGCCTGGCGGAAGCGGCGGATGCTCTCGGTCGTGAGCTGGACCTCGCTCATCGGCACGAGGTCGAGGGCCCGCAACTGCCCGACGGTGCGCTGGGTCTCCGGGTCGAAGCTGCGGATCGATTCGAGCGTGTCGCCGAAGAAGTCGAGCC